>JACVRW010000183.1 GCA_014534235.1 Thermoleophilaceae bacterium
AGGCTGCGCTCGCGTGGCGCGACTTCATGGTCTCTGACTGGTCCGACGCCGGACAGGAGCGCTGGCTCGCGGATCACGGCATCGACCTGCTGCGCGGCAGCGGCCGGCTCGCCGGGCCCGGCGTTGTCGAGGTCGACGGGGTGCGTCACACCGCCGAGCACGTCGTCCTCGCGAACGGCGCGGATCCGATCGTGCCGCCCGTCCCGGGCCTGCGCGAGCTCGAAGGCGTCTGGACCAGCCGCGAGGCGACCTCCATGAAGGCGATCCCCCGCCGCCTGCTCATCCTGGGTGGCGGCCCGATCGGGGTGGAGATGGCGCAGGCCGTGCGCCGACTCGGCGGCGAGGTGGCAGTCATCGACATGGCAGAGCACCTGCTCGCCCGGGAGCCGGCGCCGCTGGGCGAGGCGCTCGGCGAGGTTCTACGCCGCGAGGGCATCGAGCTCGTCCTGTCCGCGAACGCGACCGCCGCGCGACGCGACGGCGAGGACTACATCCTCGAGTTCGACGACGGGCGCGAGCTGAGCGGCGACCGGCTGCTCGTCGCCACGGGCCGGCGCCCGCGGGTCCGCGGGCTCGGCCTCGAAACGGTGGGCGTCGAGCCGGACGCCCACGGAGTTCCGGTGGACGCGCATCTGCGCGCGGCGGAGCATCTGTGGGCGATCGGCGACGTCAACGGCCTCTGGCCGCTGACCCACGTCGGCAAGTACCAGGGCGACGTGGTCGCCGCGAACATCCTCGGCGAGCCGAGAAAGGCGAACTACGAGGCCGTCCCCCGAGTGGTCTACACGGACCCACAAGCCGCGGCGGTCGGTGCCGCCGCCGGCCGCTTCAGCGCCATGGTCCCGCTATCGGACGTGCCGAAGACCGCCACCTACACGCGCGCGTATGCGGAGTCGAACGGTTTCTTGACGTTGCTGAGCGACGGCGAGCGGCTGACCGGCGCCTACGCGCTCGGGCCGGAGGCCGGCGAGTGGCTACCGCAAGCCACGCTGGCGATCCGCGCCCACGTCCCACTCGACGTCGTCGACGACACGATCCAGCCGTTCCCGACGTTCTCGGAGATCTACATCGCCGCGCTGAAGGCGCTCCGCGCCGAGATCGCGGCCGCCGCCAAGCCGGTCGGCACCGGACCGCCGATGACGAGCTGATGTGGCCTACATAGGTGGACCAAGCGGCGGGTCGGTGTCGTCGTAGATGCGGGCCGCGGAGAGCTTGCGGCTCTCGCCGCGAACGTAGACGGCGACCCCAGCCTCCGGCCGCAGCCGCGTCTTGCCCCACCTGACGACGTTGTACTCGAGCGCGCACGCGTGCCCGTCATCAACCAGCGCGCAGTGCTCCAGCGGAATGCCGCCGTCGTTCGAGAACAGCTGCTCGTAGAAGGCGCGCAGGCCGTCGATGCCGCTGTGGACGTACTGGCCACCCGCAGGCTCGCGGGCGTAGGCGTCCGGTTCGAATGTCGCCACGATCGCGTCGACGTCGCCGGCCGCGAGCGCGCGCTGGTACTCGGCGACGACGTCTGACGCGCGTAGCTCCGGGTCGCGCTGCAGCAGCGGTGGGCGATTCGCGTGGCGGCCGATCAGGGGCCAGCTGCTGAAGTAGATCCGAAGCTCATCGATCCGTCCGTCGGAGTGATGGTCGGCGACGATCGCGACTGGAAGCTCGACTCGCCCGGTCTCTCCATCGACGTGGAGAACCACCTCCTCAAAGCCGCGTGGCTCGGTGATGACGTGCTCGACATCCTCGACCGACGCGCCGCGCTGCGCGAGCCATGCGTTCGTATCGACCACGAAGGCCTCGAACGCTCGAAGCCCCTTGACGCGTCCGCGCAAGGGATCGTGCAGCTCGGGCTCGCCGGCGAACGACTCGACCAGAGCATTGTGCTCGCCGGCCATCAAACCGTCGAAGTAGGGGATCGCTTCGAGCTGCTCCCGCTGCCACTTCTCCTGCAGCCGCTGCACGACCGGCGCGGAGAACAGCTCGGGGACCCACGGCATCCGATAAGCGTCCCACAACCGACCACGCCGCCTCAGGCGACAGCCGAGGGGCGCGACGACCGGGGGCGATGCAGCCGGGGTAGTGACCAGGGCATGCACGGGCGCGAACGGCCGCGCAACGCGCGACCCTGCTCTGGACAGCAACCCGCCTCGACGGAGAGGGGGAGGGAGGTTTCGATGGACGAAGCGACGCCGCGGGCCATGATCCGGGCGCACTTCGACGCCTCGAACGTCGCCGCCGCCGGCGGCGGGCCCGGCGACGGCATCGCGCGCGCGTCGGAGATCTACGCCGACGACGCTGTCGTGGAGTGGCCGCAGGGCGGCGAGCGCCTGCGCGGCAAGGCGAACATCATTGGGTTCCGGTCTACGTATCCGGCCCGCCAGCAGTTCGAGCTCCACCGGACCACCGGCTGCCACGACCTCTGGGTCAACGAGTACACGATCCGCTACGACGACCAGCCGGTGATGGTCGTCGGCATCATGGAGTTCCGCGACGGCAAGGTCGTCCGCGAGCGGATCTACTTCGGCGAGCCCTGGGAGCCGCCGGCCTGGCGCGCCCCCTGGGTCGAACGGTTCGACGCTCGGGAACCGGACTCGTCGGTTATGCCTCACGAGCGACGAGAGCACCGGTCCGCCTGATCGGGCCAAAACCCCATCTTTTTGGCCCGATCCCAGCCGAAATGGGCGCAAACTGGCCGAAAGCGCGAGCCTCAAGCCTGGCCTTCGCCGCCGCGGAAACCCTGGAAATAAGCCAAATTCAGGGCTAGCGAGCGCCTGGATCGCACCCAGGAGGTCGCCGGTTCGAGTCCGGCTAGCTCCACTATGAAGTCCCTGCTGTCGTGAGCTTTCCGCTGGCTGTGGGCAGCGAAAGCCTTTGCTGCGTTTTGGCCCAACTTTGGCCCAGAGCAGCGCACGGGAAGCCATCTACTGACCTGCGTGATGCGTTCGCGGCGGGTCAGCTTGCCGGATGTTGTCTCCCCGGCGTTCTCGGGACCGGCCCTCCGACGAGCTCGTCGAAGGTCCTGCCATGGTCGCTGCGATCCCTCCGCGCGAGGACCTTGGCGTAGATCTGAAGAGTGGTGCGGGCGTCGCAGTGACCCACCTGGGCCATGACGAAGGGGACCGGGAGGCCAGCCTCGAGTGCGAGCGTGATGTAGGTGCGGCGCAGCGTGTGAGGCCTGGTGCGCGGGAGTGGAGGCACGAGCGTCGCACGCGTTCGGCGTTCGCGCGGCGCCACGGCGGGCGCGAGGACTCGCTTGTTTACGGTGTCCTTTTCGCCCCCGTCCGGTCGGGCTCGGCAGGAGCAGCGCATCGCCAGCGGTCTCGCCACGTGCTGCGAGGTAGGTCCCGACTTCCTCGACCAGGCGCGGGCTGAGATGTACGTCGCGGATGCCGGACGAAGTCTTGGAATCCGCGATCCGTAGCCGCTGGTGGCCGAGGTCGACGTCGCCTACGGCCCTCGGTCCGGGTAGCCAACGGCTGCGGGCCTGTTCCCTCGTAGTCCCTTGACCTAGCCCGTGCGTGGCTACGAAGCTCTTGGCAGGCCCGCGTTTCACCAGCCAGCGGGGGCTTCTGCACTGCCGCCCGTCGCCTGCGCCCGCGACATCGCTAGCGCTCGAGGTAGACCGCCGACACCGTCGCCTCGCGCAGGGCCCCATGGCGCCCGTGGCAGCGGACCTCGACGTCGACCT
>JACVRW010000040.1 GCA_014534235.1 Thermoleophilaceae bacterium
CGGGAGACGAGCCGCGACGTGCGCGCGATCTCGCGCGTGTTGACCCCGGTCCAGAGGCCGACGCTCGACTCGCGCGTGTGGAGCAGCATCACGATCTCCTCGAGCGATGCGTTACCGGCCCGCTCGCCGATCCCGTTGACCGCGCACTCCACCTGACGCCCGCCCGCCTTGAGCCCCGCGAACGAGTTGGCGACCGCGAGGCCGAGGTCGTTGTGGCAGTGCACCGACGTGGTCACCTTGGCCAGATCAGGCACGAGCTCGTAGAGCCGCCGCCACATCTCGGCGTACTCGTCGGGCATCGTGTACCCGACCGTGTCCGGCACGTTTATCGTGGTCGCGCCCTCGTCGATCGCGCCCTGGATCACCTCGGCCATGAACTCGATGTCCGAGCGGGAGCCGTCCTCGGGCGAGAACTCCACGTCGTCCGTGTACTGCCGGGCATGGGCCACCGCCGCGCGCGCCTGACCCTTCACGTCCTCGCGCGTGGACTGCAGCTTGCGCTCTATGTGGATGTCGGAGGTCGCGATGAACGTGTGGATGCGCGGCCGCTCGGAGTCCTTTACCGCGTTCCAGGCGGCGTCAATGTCCTGGTTCGACGTCCGGGCGAGGCCGCAGATGACCGGCCCCTCCACCTCGCGGGCGATCGCCTGCACGGCCTCGAAGTCTCCCGGCGAGGTGATCGGGAAGCCCGCCTCGATCACATCCACCCCCAGCCGCGCGAGCTGGTGCGCGATCTCGAGCTTCTCCTGCTTGTTCAGCGAGATGCCGGGCGACTGCTCCCCGTCGCGCAGGGTGGTGTCGAAGATCTTCACTCGGTCCTGCTCGCGCCTCTCCATATCGCTTCGTCTCCTTCTGCCGTCTCCGATTCCCCTGTGTTCGCGGCTTCCGCGGCCGCCACGCATGCGCTCCCCCTAGCGGGGGAGGAGAAGGAGAAGTCGCAGACCTGCCTCGAGCGACATGAACTCGAAAGCGTACATGAGTCGTGACATGGCGATCCACCGCGCACCCGCGGCGTGAGCGCCGGGACGCCCCGGCTAAGTTAGTCCCCACGTGTGGCGGGTAGCCGTTCGTCAACGAGGTGACCGGAGGCCTGCGGCGAATGGAAGAGTCGGGGCTTCGGGCGCCCGACCCGAGCCTGGCCCGATGACTGACAGACGGAGGAGCATCCACATGGCCGAGGACATACGCGAACGGACCGTCGAGCCGCGACGCGAGGCTGAATCCCGCGCGGCGCCGGAGCGCGCGCCTGAGGGGCCCACTCATCTCCCACGCCGGTCCTGGGGCGGCGTCCTCCGGCGCACGATCAAGGAGTTCCAGGAGGACAACCTCACGGACTGGGCGGCGGCCCTCACCTACTACGGCGTGCTGTCGATCTTCCCGGCGCTGCTCGTGCTCGTCTCGGTGCTCGGGCTGATCGGCACCTCGGCGACGCAGCCGCTGATCGACAACCTGGGTCAGGTCGCGCCCGGGCCGGCCCAGGACATCTTCACCAGCGCGATCCGCAACCTCCAGGGCTCGCAGGGCGCAGCGGGCGTGTTCTTCATCATCGGACTGGCGGCTGCGCTGTGGTCGGCGTCGGGCTACGTGGCCGCGTTCATGCGCGCGTCCAACTCGATTTACGACATCGAGGAGGGCCGGCCGATCTGGATGACGCTCCCGGTCCGCGTGGGACTCACGCTCGTGTTGCTGATCCTGATCGCGATAGCCGCGGTGGGCGTCACGCTCTCCGGCGGTCTGGCCGAGAAGGCGGGCGACCTCCTCGGGCTGAGCGACACGGCGGTCACGGTCTGGCAGATCGCGAAATGGCCGGTGCTACTGCTCATCGTCAGCTTCATGTTCGCGCTGCTCTACTGGGCGGCGCCGAACGTCAAGCACCCGAAGTTCCACTGGGTCAGCCCCGGCGGGATCCTCGCCGTGATCGGCTGGGTGATCGCCTCACTCGCCTTCGCGTTCTACGTGGCGAACTTCGGCTCGTACAACAAGACCTACGGTGCCCTGGCCGGGCCGATCATCTTCCTCGTGTGGTTGTGGATCTCGAACATCATGGTCCTGCTGGGAGCGGAGCTCAACGCCGAGCTCGAGCGGGGCCGGGCGATCGAGGCCGGTCACCCGGAAGACGAGGAGCCGTTCGTCGAACCGCGCGATACGCGGAAGATGGACACCGGGTCGTGACGCGCCTGGGCCGCGCCTAGGCTCGGTTGTCCCGCGACGCTCCCTCGTCCGCCCGTCGGCGGCCCCTTCGGCTTGGCCGCTTGTATCCCGCCGCGGCCTGCACGCTCGAAGGGCGCCACTCGACTCCGCCGCGCAGCGTCGGCACGCCCTCGGCGTTGAGCGTGTCCGCGATCGCCTGAAGGGTCATCCCCTGGGCCCGCATGTCGGCGATCCGCTGCTTCAGCGAGGGCCGGTGGACGGGAGCCGGCGGTCCCCGTGTCTGATCCGCGGTGGACGCCTCGATCTCGGTGGTGGGTCGCGGCGACCTCGCCGGTCGAGGCCGGCCGCCCCCGGCGCGGGCGCGGCGGCGACGCCCGCGGGCAGCAGCGCCAGCAACAGCAGCAGCAGCGTGCCGGACGGACGCGTCACCGGATCGTCACGGGGTTCCCACCGGCATCAGCCGCCCGAGGCGGACGAGGTCGGCTTGTTACGAATGTAGAACCGCCACGGGGGTGTGGGCCGGCTTTGCAGCCCAATGCCCACACGGACACACGGGCGCGAAAGATGCAATGCCCGTTGCGCCAAAGCGGGGCCGTGAAGCGCCGGCGGTCCACGGTCAGCCCCCGCGCGGGCGGCTATCGTGGAGCCATGGCGACGGCCTCGTCGACCGCCGCGGACATCAGGGACTCGATCCTCGATGCGATCGGGGAGACTCCGCTCGTCCGCCTGTCAAGGCTGGGAAGGGACCTTAGGCCACAGCTTGTGGGGAAGGTGGAGGCGCTCAACCCGGGCGGCTCGATAAAGGACCGTGCGGCGCTCGCGCTGATCGAGGCCGCGGAGCGGGATGGGAGCCTGAAGCCCGGCGGGACGATCGTCGAGCCCACGAGCGGCAACACCGGCACCGGGCTCGCGATCGCGGCCAGCCTCAAGGGCTACCGGGTGATCGCGGTGATGCCGGACAAGATGTCGAAGGAGAAGATCGATCTGCTGCGCGCGTACGGCGCCGAGGTCGTCGTGGCGCCCACCGAGGTGCCGCCGGATTCGCCCGAGTCCTACTACCGGGTCGCGGACCGGCTCACCGAGGAGATTCCCGGCGCCTTCCAGCCGAACCAGTACCGCAACCAGGCGAACCCCGAGGCGCACTACCGCACGACCGGGCCCGAGCTCTGGCGCCAGTCCGGCGGGCGGATCACCCACCTGGTCGCCGGCGTCGGCACCGGCGGCACCATCACGGGAGTCGGTCGTTACCTCCGCGAGCACAAGCCGCAGATCGAGATCATCGGCGCTGACCCCGTGGGCTCGATCTTCTCGGGCGGCGAGGTCAAGCCCTACCTCGTGGAGGGCGTGGGCGAGGACTTCTGGCCCGAGACCTTCGATCCCTCGGTCGTCGACCGCTACGTGACCGTGTCCGACAAGGACTCGTTCCTCATGACGCGCCGGCTGGCGGAGAGCGAGGGCATCCTCGCCGGCGGCTCCTGCGGCCTCGCCCTGCACGCCGCCTTCGAGGTCGCGCGCGACGTCGACGATCCCGAGGCGATGATCGCGGTGATCCTCCCCGACGGCGGCCGGTCCTACCTTTCGAAGGTGTTCAACGACGCCTGGATGCGCCAGTACGGCTTCCTCGAGCGCGACTCCGAACTGACCGTCGGCGACGTCCTGCGGCGCAAGCACGCGGAGGGCGAGGTCCCACCGCTGCTCACGGTGGAGACGCACGCGAAGGTCCGCCAGGCGGTGGCCCTGCTGCACGAGCACCGCGTGTCCCAGCTTCCGGTCGTCTCGGCGCACGACCCGCAGACGGTCGTCGGCTCGGTCAGCGAGCGCGGCCTCTTGCAGCATGCGATGGACGACCCGGCGCTGCTCGGCGCCGAGATCGTCGAGGTGATGGAGCCGCCGTTCCCGGCGGTGGCCGCGGACGACGGGGTTCGCGAGGCGGTGGAGCTGCTCGCCGACAGGCGGGAGGCCGTGCTGGTGAATCTGGACGGCCGCGCCGCCGGGATCCTCACGCGGACGGACCTGCTCGAGTCGCTCGCCCGATGACTCGCCTCCCCGAGGGGGCGCGCTTTGCCACCCGCGCCGTGCACGCGGGCCTCGATCCGGACCCCGCGTACGGCTCGGTGATCCCGCCGATCCACCAGACCTCAACCTATGCGCAGGTCGCCCCGGGCGAGTTCGTCGAGGACTACGACTACGCCCGCTCGGCGAACCCGACCCGCGCCGCGCTCGAGCGCGCGCTCGGTGAGCTCGAGGGCGGGCTCGCCTCGTGCTTTGCGAGCGGCATGGCGGCGACCCACGCCCTGCTCACCGCGCACTGCCGCGCCGGTGACCACGTCCTGCTCCCGCGCGACCTCTACGGCGGCACCTACCGGCTGGTCGACAAGGTGCTGACGCACTTCGGGCTCTCCTACGACATGGTCGACCAGACCGATCTCGACGCGCTCGAGCGGGCCCTGCGGCCGGAGACGCGGCTGATCTGGGTGGAGACGCCCACGAACCCGCTGCTGAACGTCGTGGACATCGGGGGCGTCGTGGCCCGCAGCGGCGAGGCGCTGGTCGTGGTTGACAACACGTTCGCCACGCCGGTGGTCCAGCGCCCGCTCGAGCTCGGGGCGGACGCGGTCGTCCACTCCGCGACGAAGTACCTCGGCGGCCACTCCGACGTCGTCGGCGGGGCGGCCGTGGTACGCGACGGCGCTCTTCACGAACGGGTCCGCTTCGTCCAGAACTCGGTGGGGGCGATCCCCGGGCCGCTCGACTGCTTCCTCATCCATCGAGGCCTGCGTACGCTCCACCTGCGGATGGCGGCCCACGGCGAGAACGGCGGCGCGGTGAGCGAGTTCCTCCGGAGGGTCGACGGCGTGGACGACGTCCGCTGGCCCGGGTTCGGCGGGATGGTCTCGTTCCGCCATCCACAGGCCGGCCGCATCGCTGCGGGCACAACGATCTTCACGCTGGCGGAGTCGCTGGGCGGCGTCGAGTCGCTGGTCGAGGTGCCTCAGGCGATGACCCACCAATCGGTCGAGGGCTCCGCCGCCGCCGTCCCGCCCGACCTCGTTCGGCTCTCCTGCGGCGTCGAGGCGGCCGAGGACCTGGTCGAGGACCTGCGCCGGGCGCTCGGCTCGTAGAGCGGTAAGCCGTTACAGGCTCACGGTCCGCCCGGCCTCGAAGCCGTCGCTCGCGACGATGCGATCCACGACGTCCTGGGGCACCGGCGAGTCCGTCGTCACAAGCATCGTCGCCACCCCGCCCAGGTGGTCGGCGTCGGGACGCCGTCCCACGGCGGCCGCGCTGATGTTGATGCCGGCCTGACCGAAGATGCTCCCCACGCGGCCGATCATCCCCGGCTGGTCGACGTACCGGAAGACGGCCAGGTGCGGCTCGAGCTGCACGTTGAACCGCGAGCCCCAGGCCTCGAGCAGGTGTGGGCGGTGACGGCGCCCGAGCGTCGTCCCAACGACGCGCGTGCGGGCGCCACCGCTCACCACGGTGACTCGGACGAGGTCCGTGAAGTCGCGCGCCTGCGCCGTGCTCGTCTCGGAGATTTGGATCCCGCGCTCCTGCGCGATCGCGGGCGCGTTCACGTCGTTCACCTCCTCCTCGACGTGTCCCGCGAGCGCGCCCTTGAGCACCTGCACCGTGAGCAGGCGGGTGTCGCGGGTGGCGATGCGGCCGAGGTACTCGATCTCGAGCGCGTCAACCGACGTTCCCTCGGCGAGCGCGACGCCGATCCGGCCAAGGTTGCGGGCGAGGGATAGAAACGGTCCAAGCACCTCGAGGTCCTCTGGCGCGATGGCGGGCACGTTCACCGCGCTCGTCACTACCCCGCCGGTCAGCGCCGCCACCACCTGCTCGGCCGCTTGGTAGCCGGCGCGGTCCGTGGCCTCCGCGGTGGAGGCGCCGAGGTGCGGGGTGACCACCACGTTCGGGTAGGCGAAGAGAGCGTGGTCGGTCACGGGCTCGTCGCGGAAGACGTCGAGGGCGGCTCCCGCGACCCTCCCCGTGTCGAGCGCCTCGCGCAGGGCGTCGTCGACGACGAGCTCGCCGCGCGCCACGTTTATGATCCTCACGCCCTCCTTCATCTTCGCGAACGCGGCCGCGTCGAGGTAGTTCTCGGTCTCGGGCGTGACCGGCAGGTGGAGCGTGATGAAGTCGGCGCGGGAGTAAAGCTCGTCGCGGGTCGCCGCCCGCTCCACGCCCGATTCGCGGAAGCGCTCGCCGGCCACGTAGGCGTCGAACGCGACGACGTGCATTCCGAAGCCCAGGGCTCGCTGCGCCACCAGCTGGCCGATCCGACCGAACCCCAGCACGCCGAGCGTCTTCTCGTAGAGCTCGACGCCGCTGAAGGAGGAGCGTTCCCACCTCCCGCTCGTGAGCGCAAGGTGCGCCTGCGGGACGTTGCGTGCCAGCGCCAGGAGCATCGCCATCGTGTGCTCCGCCGCGGTGATCACGTTCGATTGGGGCGCGTTGGCCACCACCACGCCCCGCTTGGTGGCCGCATCAACGTCGACGTTGTCCACCCCCACCCCGGCGCGGCCGACGATCTTGAGTCGCTCCGCTCGCTCGATGAGCTCGGCGTTCAGCTTCGTCCCGGAGCGGATGAGGATGCCGTCGAACTCGCCGATCCGTCGCTCGAGCTCGCCGTCCGGCCAATCCGTGCCGACCTCGACGTCGAGCCCGGCGTCGCGCAGGAGCCCTACTCCGGACTCGCCGATCTTCTCCCTGACGAGGACCTTCACGCGGGCGTGGCGAGCGGGACGCCCGCCTCGAGAAAGGCGCGCTGCGCCGCCGCGACGCCCGCGCCGAGCTCGACCTCGTGGCCGAGCTCGCTCAGGGTCATCTCGAGCGCCGCGATCGTCACGACCACGTCGAACGCGCCGAAGTAACCGCAGTGCGCGATGCGCACGATCCTGCCCTTGAGATGGCCCTGACCGCCCGCCACCGTGATCCCGAACCGGTCGCGCATGAGCCTCGGCACGGCGGCGCCGTCGAGGTCCTGGGGCAGCCTGATCGCCGTGACCACATTCGCGTTGTCGTCATCGGGGCCGAACAGCTCGAGCTCCAGCGTCCTGGCGGCCGCGCGCGTGGCTCGTCCGAGCAGCCGGTGGCGCTCGAAGACCTCCGCGAGCCCCTCATCCTCGATCAGGCCGAGGGCGACGTCGAGTGCCTGGACCAGGCCCACGGCGGGGGTGAAGGGGCTGTCCGGCGGGTCCTTTCGCTGCACGCTCACGGTTGCGCCCCAGTCGAAGTAGAAGCGGCGTCCCGGCGCCGCCGCGGCCAGCTCCAGCGCGGCGCCGTTCGCGCTCGCGAACGCCAGGCCGGGTGGCGACATCAGCGCCTTCTGCGACCCCGCCACGACCACGTCGACGCCCCAGTCGTCCTGCGGAAGCGGTACCGCGCCGAGCCCCGAGACCGCGTCCACGGCGATGAGCGCGCCATGGCGGTGGGCGACGTCCGTGAGCTCGCGGATGTCGTTGACGACGCCGGTGGAGGTCTCAGAGAAGGTCGTGAACACGACCTCGGCGTCTGGTTGCTCAGCCAGCACCCGATCGAGCTCGGCGGGCTCGACCTTCCTTCCCCACTCCGTCCGCCAGTGCACGGTGCGGGCGCCGTACGCGTCGCAGAGCTCCGCCCACCGCTCACCGAATTTGCCGGACGAGGCGACGACCGCGGGCTCGCCCGGCCGCACCAGGTTGGCGACCGCCGACTCCATCGCCCCGGAACCGGAGGCGGCAAAGAGCATTACCTCGTTCTCGGTCTGGAAGACTGCCTTGAGCCGCCGGAGCGCTCGCGCGTAGACCTCGACGAAGGCCGGCGCCCGGTGGTAGAGCATCGGCTGCGCCATGGCCTGCGACACCGCCGGCGGAAGCGGCGTCGGTCCGGCGGTCATGAGGTACTGCTTTATGTAGGGGTTCGCCATCGGTCGGCCGACGATAGCGTCAGCTCAGGAGGTGCATCCCGAGACGGAGGACGCCCGCGGCGACACCGACCGACGCCCTGATCCTGTTCGAGTCGTCGAGCTCGTTCTCGAGGTCACGCTGGAAGTCGTCGTCGACCAGCGCGAGCACAACGATCAGCCCCCAGAAGATCGTGGCCAGCACCGCCAGCACCAAGCTGACGACCCCGACGACGAAGCCGGCCTGAGCCAGTCCCCGGTTCTTGCTCGTCTCCCCCGCATCCACTTTCCTCCTGCCCTTGCGCGAGAGGACGATCCCGACGATCGCGCAGGCGATCGAGACGAACGTCGACAGCCCCGCGGAGAAGAGCAGCAGGCCGACCGCCACCAGCGATAGCACGAACCCGGCCACGGCGGGGCCGTTGTCCGGCTCGCGCGCCGCTGTCTCAAAGCCCCACGGCGGCGCGTCCCAGCCGGCCGGCGGCGGCGGCGAGCCGTAGCGGCGCCCAGGGGCCCCGTAGGGCTGCCCGTGCCAGGTGGAGGCCGGGTTGGGCGGGCGGGCGGGCGCGTGTGGGGGCTCGCCCGGCACGGCGTGCCGCCCGGCGCCCGTGCGCCGCTTCGGTCCGTCGTCCAGCTCGGGCTCCGGGCCGGGCGGCTTCGGCGGCAGGAACCCGCCTCGCAGCTCCTGCTCCACCGTCAGAACTCCGTCTCGATCCAATCCATCATCGAGCGCAGGTTCTTGCCCTCGCGCTCTATCTGGTGGTTCCCCTGCTCCTCGCGCATGCGCCGGAAGTTCTCCTGCCCCGCCTGGTTCTCGGCGATCCACTCGCGCGCGAAGTCGCCGGACTGGATCTCGTCGAGGATCCGGCGCATGGCGGCGCGGGTGGGCTCGCCGATGATCCGCTTGCCGCGCGTCATGTCCCCGTACTCGGCGGTGTTCGAGATCGAGTAGCGCATGCCCGAAATGCCCTTCTCGTACATGAGGTCGACGATCAGCTTGAGCTCGTGGAGACACTCGAAGTAGGCGAGGCGCGGGTCGTACCCGGCGTCCACGAGCGTTTCGTAACCCGCGCGCACGAGCTCGGTCACCCCGCCGCAGAGCACCGCCTGCTCGCCGAAGAGGTCGGTCTCTGTTTCGTCCTTGAACGTGGTCTCGATCACGCCCGCGCGGGTGCAGCCAATGCCCTTGGCGTAGGCGAGCACGAGGTCGCGCGCCTCGCCGGTGGCGTCCCGGTGCACCGCCACGAGCCCGGGCACGCCCTTGCCCTCCAGGAACTGCCGCCGCACCAGGTGACCCGGCCCCTTGGGCGCGACCATGCCCACGTCCACCTCCGGGCCGGGCTCGATCTGCCCGAAGTGGATCGAGAAGCCGTGGGCGAACATGAGGAGCTTGCCGGGCGCTATGCCGTCCCGGATCTCGGCTTCCCAGACCTCGGCCTGCTTCTCGTCCGGCACGAGCACCATCACCACGTCGCCCGCGCTCGCGGCGTCGGCCATCGATTCCACGCGCAGGCCGTCTCGCCTCGCCTTCTCGACCGAGGAGGAGCCCGCGCGGAGCCCCACCAGGACGTCGACGCCGGAGTCGCTCAGGTTGAGGGCGTGGGCGTGCCCCTGGGAGCCGTAGCCGAGTATGGCCACGGTCCTTCCGTCGAGTCTCGAGAGATCGGCGTCCCGGTCGTAGATCATGGGGCCGAGACCATACGCAACTATCGTACGGGGCCCGATGGCGACCCAGGAATGGACCGAGCGGCAGGCGCAGCGCCGCGTTCGCCCCGCCGCCGACTGGCGCCCCGCCGGCGACTACACGGACATCCGCTACGAGGTGGCGGAGGGCATAGCGAAGATCACGATCGACCGGCCGGAGGTGCGCAACGCCTTTCGCCCGGAGACGGTGATCGAGCTCTCGCAGGCGTTCGATCGGGCGCGCGAGGACACGTCGATCGGCGTGATCGTGCTGACCGGCGCGGGCCCACTTGCCTTCTGCTCGGGCGGGGATCAGCGCGTGCGCGGCGACGCCGGCTACGTCGCCGGCGCTCGGCCCGGTGAGTCGTCCCCCGGCGGCGCCGTGGGTCGCTTCCACGTGACCGACCTGCACCTCCAGATGCGCCGGTTGCCGAAGCCGATCGTCGCGATGGTGGCCGGCTACGCGATCGGCGGGGGCCACGTCCTGCACGTCGTCTGCGACCTCACGATCGCGGCAGACAACGCCCGCTTCGGGCAGACCGGCCCGCAGGTGGGCAGCTTCGACGGCGGCTTCGGGGCGAGCCTGCTGGCGGCGCAGGTAGGTCAGAAGCGGGCCAAGGAGATCTGGTTCCTGTGCCGCCAGTACACCGCCGCCGAGGCGCTCGACATGGGCCTCGTCAACGCCGTCGTCCCGCTCGAGGACCTCGAGGAGGAGACCGTCCGCTGGTGCCGCGAGATGCTCGCGCTGTCGCCGTTCTCGCTGAGGCTCCTCAAGGCGAGCTTCAACGCGGCCGAGGACGGGCTCGCGGGCATACAGCAGCTCGCCCACGACGCCAACCTGCTCTTTTACATGAGCGAGGAGGCGCAGGAGGGACGCGACGCCTACAGGGAGAAGCGACGGCCCGACTTCGGGAAGTTTCCGCGGCGCCCGTGACCCGGGCCGCCGCCGCGGTCCCCCGCGGCACGCTGCGGCTTTGGCTGCTGGCCGCCCGCCCGCGCACGCTGCCGGCGGCGGTCGCGCCCGTCCTCGTGGGGGCCGCGCTGGCCGGCTCGGAGGACGTCTTCCGCCCACTGCCGTTCGTCGCGGCGCTCGTCGGAAGCGTCTTCATCCAGATCGGCACGAACCTCTCGAACGACTACTCGGACGCTCGCCGCGGCGCGGACGCCGAGGACCGGCTCGGCCCGGTGCGCGTGACGGCGGGCGGGCTGATGCCCCCTAAGCGCGTGCTGGTCGGAACCTACGTCGCGTTCGGCATCGCGGTGGCGGCCGGGCTATACCTGGCGGCGGCGGCGGGCTGGCAGCTGCTCGTGGTCGGCGTGGCCTCGATCCTGGCCGGCGTCCTGTACACGGGGGGCCCGCGCCCATACGGCTACGAGGGGCTCGGCGAGCTGTTCGTGTTCCTCTTCTTCGGCATCGTAGCCGTGGCCGGCTCCTACTTCGTGCAGACCGAGGAGCTCCGCTGGGAGGCCTTCGCGCTCGCCGTCCCGGTGGGGCTGCTCGCGGCGGCGATCCTCGTGGTGAACAACATCCGCGACATCGACACCGACCGGCGTGCCGGGAAGCGCACGCTCGCCGTGAAGCTGGGCCGGGAGCGGGCCCGCCGGCTGTTCGCGGCGATGATCGTCCTGTCCTTCGCCGTCCCGCCGCTGCTGGCGGCGGTGCTGTCGCCGTGGCTGCTGCTGGCGCTGGCGGCGTTGCCGCTCGCGCCGCCGCTCATCCGGACGGTGTCGTCGCGCACCGACGGCACCGCGCTGAACGGCGCGCTCGCCGCGACCGGCCGGCTGCTGGCGCTGTTCTCGCTGCTGTTGGCCGCCGGCGTGCTCTTGTCGTGAAGCGCAGCCTCCTCCGCCTCTCGATCCCCTTCAAGCGGCCGTTCGTCACATCGAGCGGCGTGGCCAGCGAGCGAGAGCTCCTGCTGCTGCGCCTCGAGACCCCCGACGGGTCGGTCGGCTGCGGGGAGGCGGCGCCGTTCGAGCCCTACGACGGAGTGCCCATCGAACGCGCCGCGGCTGCGCTGAGCGGCGGCGCCGGCCGGCGGCCGCCCCAGGCCCGGGCGGCCGAGGAGATCGCGCGCCTCGATCTCCGCGCGCGCCAGGAGGGCCGCCCGCTGGCCGAGCCCGCCAAGGACGCCCTGCCGGTCAACCTCACGCTCGGGGCGGGACCGGCGGACGAGCTGGCCGCTCGGGCCCGCGCCGGCCTCCGCGAGGGATATGCCTGCTTCAAGCTGAAGGTCGGGCTCCCCGACGACGCCGACCGGGTGGCCGCGGTCCGCGAGGCCGTGGGCCCGTGGCCGGCCGTGCGCGTGGACGCTAACGGCGCCTGGGAGGTGGACGAGGCGGTGCATGCCATCCGCGCCATGGAGGACCACGACCTCGAGTTCGTGGAGCAGCCGTGCGCCACGCTCGAGGAGCTCGCCGACGTCCGCCAGCGGGTCTCGACGCCGATCGCGGCCGACGAGCCGATCGCCTCGAAGGAGGACGTCCTGCGGGCGATCGAGCTCGACGCCTGCGACGTCGTGAACCTGAAGCTGGCGGGCAGCGGCGGCTTCAGCCCGGCCCGGGAAGCGTTGCGGGCGGCACGCTCCGCCGGGCTGGGGGCGTTCCTCTCGAGCACGCTCGACGGTCCCTGGGGGATCGCCGCCGCGCTGCAGCTTGCCGCCGCTGAGAACCTCTCCATGGCCTGCGGCCTCGCTACGCTCGGCCTCTTCGATGCGCGCATCGCCGGGGCGCTTTCGGCCCCGCGTCGTGGGACGCTCAAGGTGCCGCTCGGCCCCGGGCTTGGGGTGGAGGCGGACGAGGACGCGCTGCGGGAAGTGACGGTGGAGGTGATTCCGTGAGGCCGGTCGGGGGTTTCGTCAGCGCGCGCCCCGCGAATGCGGCCTACGCGAGATCCACACCCCTACCCGCCGAAGCGCGGCCCGCGGAGACCAACCCCGCCACGAACCAAGGGACGCGCGCCCTAGCCCACCTCCGCGTCCAGGAACTCCGTGATCAGCCGCGCCACCTCGTCAGGGCGCTGCAGGTGGGCGGCGTGGCCCGCCTCCTCCACGATCGCGGCGCGTCCCCGCGGCGCGGTCTCCGCGATCCGGCGGGCCGCTCGCACGTAGCCTTCATCGCGGTCGCCCGCGATCGCCAGCACCGGGAGGTCGAGGCGGAGGAGCTCGTGCCAGACCGGCTCGAGCACGCCCTGTCCGGCGGTGCGGAGGAGCAGGGCGAGAGCGGCCGGGTCGTGGCTGAGGCGCCCCGGCCGCTGATCCTCGACGAGCGCGTCCGACTGGTCGGCGAACAGCGGCTGGCGCTCCCAGATGGCGACGATGTCCACGATCGGGGTCGCCTCCATCCAGGCCGCCAGCCGCTCGTCTGCCTCGGCCCGGGCCACGCGCGTGGCCGGCTCGTCGATGCCGGCGGTCGCGCTCACCGCGATGAGCCCCGCATAGCGCTGTGGCTCGCGGATCGCGGCGCGCAGCGCGAGCCGGCCGCCGAGCGAGTAGCCGACGAGCACAACCGAGCCGGATGCCGACCCGGGCGCCCCCGGGGAGGCTGTGCCGGATCCGGGGCTCGGCTCGGCCGGGGACCGCGGCCGGCAAATCTCCCGCCGAGCCCGGCCGGGGCGACGGATGCGCCCCGGGCCGGCGCCCGCTTCCGCCGCGGACGCCGCCTCGGCGATCTCCCGTAGGCGGCCCTCGAGCGTGTGCTCGCCGTGGTCGAGAAGGACGCTCGGATAGCGTTCGGGCAGGAGCTCCGCGACGGGCCGCCAGGCGTCTCCACGCTGCATGAAGCCCGGGATGAAGAGCACCATCCTCCGAGATGATCCCCATCAACCGCACCTATGCGCCGCTCCAGGCATTCGTCGACGAGCTTGTGCGGTGCGGATTGCGGCACGCGGTGACGTGCCCGGGCTCGCGCAACGCGCCGCTGATCCTGAGCCTGGCCGGCCATCCCGGCGTGGACGCGGTGTCCGTGATCGACGAGCGCTGCGGCGGCTTCGTCGCGCTGGGGCTGGCCAAGGCGAGCGGCCGCCCCGTGGCCGTGACGTCCACGTCGGGCACCGCTGCGGTGAACCTCCACCCGGCGGTCGTCGAGGCGTGGGAGGCGAGCGTGCCGCTGATAGTGCTCACTGCCGACCGCCCGCCGGAGCTGCGGGGGATCGGCGCGGGGCAGGCGATCGACCAGCTCGGCCTCTACGGCAGCGCGGCGAAGTGGTTCGTCGACGTCGGCACGCATGAGCCGGGACGGGCGACCGCGATCCACCACCGCGCGCTCGCCTGCCGGGCGTGGTGGACGGCGGGCGGCGGCCGTCCGGGTCCGGTGCACCTGAACTTCCCGCTTCGCGAGCCGCTCGCGCCGGTGAGGGAGGAGCTCGCCGCCGACGACTGGGCGGGGCGCGAGGACGGGCGCCCATGGACCCATGCACGCGCGCACTCGAGCGCTCCGCACGCCGACGACGTCCACCGGCTCGCCGCGCGGATCGCGGCCGCGCCGCGAGGGGCGATCGTGTGCGGGCCGACGAGCGAGAACGTGGCCGAGCCCGCCGCGCGGCTCGCCGCCGAATCCGGCTGGCCGCTCCTCGCGGAGCCGACCGGCGGCGTGCGCTGTGGCGACCACGACCGCTCGCACGTCATCGCCCACTACGACGTCCTCCTCCGAGTCGAGCCCTTCGGGCGCGAGCACGCCCCCGAGCTTGTGCTCCGGGTCGGGGAAACGCCTACCTCCAAGCCGCTCCGCGAGTGGCTCGCCGCCGTCCCGCAGGTCGTGCTCGACCCGCACGCCGCGTGGCACGAGCCGACCCGCCGCGCGGAGCTGCTGCTGCACGCCGCGGCCGCCCCGACCCTCGGCGCGCTCGCCGCCACGCTCGAGATGCGCACCGTCACCCGGGATCTCGGCTGGCTCGCGTCCTGGCGCGAGGCCGACGCCCTCGTCCCACCGGCGCTCGCGGAGGCGCCGGACCCCTTCGAGCCGAAGGTGCTCGCGGGTCTCGAGCCGCGGCTGCCGGACGACGCCCTCGTCTGGGTGAGCTCATCGATGCCGATCCGCGACATCGAGGCGTTCTTCCCGCAGTCGCCGAAGCGCCTCCGCTTCCTCGCTAACAGGGGGGCCAACGGGATCGACGGCGTGGTCTCTTCGGCGCTCGGCGCGGCGCTCGGGAGCGGACGCCCCACCTGGCTCCTTACCGGCGAGCTCGCGCTGCTGCACGATGTCGGCGGTCTGCTGGCGGCCCGCCGCGCCGGGGTCGACGTCGAGATCGTGTGCCTCAACAACGGCGGCGGCGCGATCTTCGACTTCCTCCCGGTTGCCGAGCATGCTGACGCCGAGCTCTACGAGGAGCACATCGCCACGCCGGCGTGCGTCGACCTCAAGGCGATCGCCCCCGAGATGACCGAGATCCGCACCGACCGGCGAGAGAACGTCCGCCTTCACCGGGAGCTCGTCGAGCGGGTGGCTCAGGCCCTGTAGCGGGACGCGCTCACGGCACCGCCGGGGTTCTCCCGGCTCGGCTGCCACGGGTGGGCGCTTCCACGAACGGAGCCCGGCCGCGCCGCAGGCGGGGGAACTTCTGGTCCTGGAAGAGCGACGGCGGCGCCACGAAGCAGGGCGGCGCCGTCGCGATCCCCGCGTCGTCGATCGGATCGACAACCTCCCCGCCCGACGGCCGGCAATCGAAGCTCTCGAGCACTCCGAGCCCGATCCGGCGGGAAAAGGCGTTGGGCGCGAGGTAGGCGTTGCCGCGGTCCCAGGGCGGCCGCGTCGTGTCGCGGGTGAAGGAGCGTAGCTCAAAGAAGGACGACTGGGGCAGGATGTGCTCGGGGGTACTCGGAGTGCGCGGCCGCGTGTAGCCGCCCGCGAGGTTCTCGCCGATCGAACCGGCGCCCGCGGTCAGGAATGCCCCCACGAGCCCCTGGTTGAACTGGAGGTAGGCGATTATCGGGTTGAGCTCGGGAAGCAGCACGTGCGCCGACTCCAGCACCGGCTCCACCCCCCTGAGCAGGCGCTCGGCCGCGGGCACGCCCTCCTCGCTTGCTTCGAGCAGCGGGTCGACGTCGCGGAAGAGCCGCTCCAGGTCCGGCGCGAGGTCGCCCAAGTCCCGCAGCGTCGGTGCGAGATCGTCGGCCGGCCGGCGCAGGAGCCTGACGAGGGGGTCGGTGTCACGCGCGAACCGCTCCAGCCGGCCCATGGTCGCGCGGGCCTCGCGCTCGAACGTGGGGAGGATCTGGAACGTATCGGCGAGCGCCTGGTCGCGGGATGCCAGCGCCGCGAACGTGCGGTTGCCGTTCACGATCAGGCCTCGGAGCGCGCCCGCCTGCTCGGACGCCGCCCCAAACACACGGCCCGTGTCCCGGATAAGCCTGCGGAGCGCCAGCCGCTGGCGGTCGAGCGGCTCGAGCAGGTCGGCGCCTCCCTCGGCGAAAGTCGCCAGGTTGCCGAGCGAGTCGTTGAAGTCCTGGGCGAAGTCATCACCCACCGCAATCCCGGCCTCCCGCAGCCACTGCCTGAAGGCCCGGCGGGTCTCGGGATCGAACGCGCTGAAGAGCTCCTCGAACTCGACCGTCTCGGCGACCTGGGAGTCCGGAAGCGTCCCGCCGTCGGGCAGGTCCTCGGCCTCCGAGTCGCCGGGCGTCAGCTCTACGTAGGTCTCGCCCAGCAGGCTCTTCTGGCGGAGGATCGCGCGGGTGTCGCGCGGGATGGGGGCGAACTCGTCCTCCAGCTCGAGCGTCGCCACCACGCGCCGGCCGTTCTCGCCCAGCTCCTTCGACTTGACCCTGCCCACGACGACCCCTGCCATGCGCACGTCCGCCTCGTTCACGAGCAGGGCGGCCTCCGGGAACGCCGCCTTGAGGCGATAGCCCTGCGGCTTCAGGGGGGTCACTCCGCCGAACGCGACCCAGAGGAAGAGCAGCAGGCCGAACACCGACAGGGTGAACAGGACCATCGCGAGGATCTGTCCTATGCCCGGTGCCTTCTTGACCATCGCTCTAGAACCTGCAGTCCCCCAGGCCGCCGGTGGCCCGTGTGACGGCGCTGACGAGCTGGCTCGTGGTCGGCGGCGTTCCCGCCGGGAGCAGGCCCTGCCTGGTCAGCCCGGAGACCAGCTCGCGCAGGATCGCCGGCTGCGTCCCGGCGATCTCCGTGACGAGCGGGCCGAGTTGCACGGCGCCGAGGATGCCGACGGGCAGGCCGCAGATCGTGAGCCGCCGGTAGACGCCCTGGGCGTCGGCCGTGCTGAAGATGGACACGCCGTTGTTGGCGGTCCAGGCCAGCCAGTACAGGAAGCCCTCGCTGCGGACGTCGTTTCCGCCCACCACGCGCGGGGGCTCGGCGCCGCCCGGGTTGTAGGCGCCCATGTTGAAGAAGCGGTTCAGCTCGTGCAGCGTCTCCGTGAGGTCGGGCGACGCCTGGGCCAGGTCGCGCGCGGCCGGCTCTAGGTCGTCTAGGTACGGGCCGGCCGCCCTGGCGAACGGGCGGATCTGGTCACGCACGATCGGGGTCGTCTCGCGCAGGAACGGACGCAGCGCCGCGTTCGTCGGCGCGAGCTGGCGGAACGGCGGTCGCAAGGCGTTCAGCGACGGCCGGAGCACCTGCGCCAGCGTGTCGACGCGCGCGAGCGTGGTCTCGGTCTCGCGCAGCGTGCCGGGCAGCCGGGCGACCGCCTCCGAGATGTTCGACTCCTGGCTCGCCAGCGCGTCGAAGACGCCCTGCGAGGCGCTCACGAGCCGCCGCAGCTCACCCGGGTGGCGCCCGAGCTCCCGCATAAGCAGGCCGTAGCGGTTGACGAGCCGCCTGAGCGCGTCCCGCCGCCGCGCACCCGCCCGCGCCACGCGTGCCAGGTCGCGGTGGAGCGGCTCGAGCCGCTCGAGCGTCGCCGCCAAGTCCCCTCCCCGCCCCCGGAGCCCCTTGCCGGCGCCCGAGATCAGCAGCTTCAGGTACGGGCGGGTATCGGCGTCGAGCATCGAGTAGATCTCGTCCGGGTTCACGTCCGGCAGCGTGTTCCCCACCTTGACCCGCCCGCCGTCGGCCAGGACCTCGCCCTGCCCGGGGTCGACGTCGATCAGCATGTCCTTGAGGCCGGTGCGCGGGCGTAGCAGCGCCGTGGCGTCCTCGCGTATCACGTCCTCGAACTCCTGCTCGATCTCGACCCCGACGACCGCCACGCCGTCGTCCACCTCGACGTCCGAGATCTGACCTATCTCCACTCCGGCCACCCGCACCGTCTGGCCCTGCCCCGGCTGGACCGATTCGGCGCTGTCGAGCTCGATCTCCACGCGCTTCGGCTCATCCCCGATCAGCGGGAAGCGGAAGCGCTGCTGGGAGAGGATGTAGCCACCGATCGCGACGGCCAGAACGAGCAGCCCGATCACGGCGAGGAAGTCGCGCAGGTGCGCCTTGATGGCGCGCTTCACCGCTTCTTGCCCCTTTCGATCGCGCGCTCGATGCGGCGCTGGAGGAGAGGGCTACGGAGGAGGCGCTCGGTCCGCCGGGCGTCGTCCGCAAACGAGGCGCCGGCGAGGTCTCCGCGCTGGGCCGCCGCCAGACTGCCCGCCGTGGCGGGGGCGGGCGCGCCCGAGGCGGGCGCGAACCCGGGGCCGTCCGGCGCGTCCAGGTTGGGCGGCTCCTGCGTCTCGCACGGCACGTCCGGACGGTGGGCCGGCGGGACATTCGGATTGGGAGGCGCGAGCGGCTCGATGCGCCCGCCGTTCGCGCCCGCGAGGTTGGTGGGCTTCACCACCTGGATGTGGAAGTACGGCGTGTTGGCGTCGTTGTTGCGGCTCTCGCCCGCCAGCCCAACGAAGCCGCGTAGGGTCTGCCGGCGCACCTCCTGGCCGCTGTTGCCCGGCTCCGCGCTCGGGATCCGCGCGTGGGTGAACGGCGTCAGCACGTTGTTCGTGCACGAGGCGAGCGCGCGTCCCTCGCCGAGAAGGTCGATGCTCCTGCGGTTCAGCTGCACGAGGCTCGGGATCGCCCGGCGCAGCGAGCGCGCGACGCCCTGCAGCTCGCCCTCGCTCATGAGCGCGCGCTGCTGGCGGAGCCACGGGATCCCGACCTCGAGCGTCGGCGCGGAGGTGCGCACGCCGGGCAGGGCCTCGCGGGCGAAGGCCCGCAGCGTCGGAAGCGAGGAGTTCAGTGAGTCGAGGGCCGGCATCGCCGTGCGCAGGGTGTCCCTTAGTGCTGGGACGGACCGCTCGAGCGCGACGTCCTCGCGCGCCAGCGCCCCCACGGTGATGTTGAGGTCGGTCACGAGCTCGCGGAGGGCGTTCGTGTTCGCCGAGAGCGCGGCGAGCGTTCGCTGCTGGCCGCGCAGGACCCGCTGCTGGTCGCGCGTCGGGTCCTCGCCGAGGAGGGCGTCGTTCATGAGCGCGGAGCGCCGGTACGCCGGCAGGAAGTAGGGCACCGCCCGGTTGAAGCCCGTGGCCCCACCGCCGATGAGCCCCCGGGTGCCGTACTCGAAGAGGAGTGTCCGCAGGTCGGTCCGCACGTCCGACTGGAGCACCGCCAGGACCTCCGAGGTGGAGACGGCGGCGGACGCCTGGGAGCGCGGCAGCGTGTCTCCGTCCTCGAGCTCCGGCTCGGAGGGCGAGCCGGGGCTCAGGTCGACGAAGTAGTTGCCCTCCAGGAAGATCCGTGGCCGCACCCGCAGCTCGGCGTCCTCCCGGAGCGGCAGCGCGTCCTCGCGCAGCTCCATCGTCACCCGCGCGGCCGGGGCTGACTCTCGGATGGGCTCCACCTTCGTGACCTTGCCGACATCCACGCCCGCGATCCGCACCGCCGAGCGGGGCTGCAGGTTGCGGGCGTTGTTCATCACGGCGTTCAACTCGAAGGGGTCGGCGAACGGGTTCGCCTTCGTGAACCCGAAGTAGGCGAACAGCGCGATCAGGACCAGAGCAAGCAGGCCGGCCTTGAACGGGGTGACGTCCGGAGCGCCGCGCCGATACGGCCGTCTGCGCATGATCGGCATCGCTACGGCACGTCCCTGAGCTCGTCGATGCCGAGCCGGCGCGACACCCACGTGCCGCCGGCCAGCCCGGGGGTGTCGGCGTCAACGACGATGTGCGCCCCGCCCAGCTGGTTTGGCCCGTAGCGGTCGTCGGTCGCAAGGCGGTCGAGGTATCCCCACTGCCCGGCCTGGCAGTCGGCGCGACCGCGGCTGTCGATCGCCGGTCCTCCCGCCTGCGCGTGCAGCGCCTGGCCGGCGGCCTCCGACTGCGGGTCCACGCCCGGCGGTACGTCCACCGGGCGCGAGGAGGCGGAGGTCGAGAGGCTGTTCTCCTGATTGCTCGGCGGAATCGACAGGATCCGTTGCACCGTGCCAAGGGCGTGACCGTCCGGCGCGCGCGTCGCCTGCGAGAGGTGGGCGCCCGTGGCGGGCCAGAAGTAGACGAAGTAGTTGCAGACGGTCTGGTACGGCGCCGCGTACTCGACGAGCGGCCGAGCCAGTCGCAACGCCTGGCGCAGGTCGCGCAGCGCGAGCAGCGTGCTCGGGTTATCGCCCAGGTCCTCGAGCGCGCGCGAGAGTCGCTCAAGGTCGGTGCCCAGCTCGGGCACGCGCAGCAGCACGGGCGTCCCCACGCGGAGCGCCTCGTTCACCGCGGGCAGCGACACGCGCAGCTGGCGAGCGCCGGGTCGAAGCCGGCGCGAGAGGTCGGCGAACCGGGCAAGGAACGGCGTCTGAACCCGCAGCGACCGGATCGAGGTCTCGAGCGTCGAGGGGCCCTCCTCGATCGTCTCCTGCAGGGCCTGCGGGTCGCGGCCGATCGCCGCGAACGTGGTGGCCTGGTTGGCGAGGAACTCCGCCTGGGTCGTCGCGACCGGGGCGATCTCGCGGAGCGCCCTGCCCAGCCGCGGGAAGAAGCCGCCCAGCTCGGTGCGGGGGTCGGACAGGCTGCGCATCACGGGCTCGAGGTGGCGAAGCAGCGGGACGAACTCACGAATCGCCGTGTTCAGCGCCGGGCCCCGCCCCGCCAGGCCACCACCGAACCCCTCGAGCGCCGCGCGGGCGCCGACGCGCGTGCGGTCGTCGAAGATCTTGGTGAAGTCCTCGATCTCGCCGGCGCGGAGGCGGGAGTTGCGCAGCGGAATCGTGTCTCCGGCCTGGAAGCTCTCCCCGGACGAGCCCGGGGCGATCTCCAGGTACTTCAACCCGAGCGCCGAACGCGACCGCACCGCCACGAGCGTGTCCGTGGGCAGCGGCTCGACCGTCTTGTCCAGCTTCAGCTGGAGGACGGCGATCGCGCGCTCCTCGCCGTCGACCACGGCCCTCCCGCTGCGGATGTCGTCGATCGCGCCGACGCGGAAGCCGCCGGCGCGCACCTCGTTTCCCCGCACGAGCTTGCTGGCGTTGGGGAGCTCGACCTTCAGGTCGTAGGTCGGCACGAAGGGGAGCCCCTGGTTCGCGTTGTAGGCGATGAAGACGGCGATGATCGTGACGAGCACCGTGATCGCCCCGACGAGGACGGGGCTTGCCGTGAGCGCCGCGCTCCGGGGCCGCCTCATGGCTTCAGCAGGTAGTCGAGGAGCGGTTCCGCTTCACCGGCGGCGCCGGCGCCCTCCCCGGCGGCGGGGCTGAACGCGCGTTCGGCTTCGGCGTCGGCGGTGACCGCCTCCCGGGCACCCGTATCCGGCGCGTCCTGGGCTTCGCCGGCGGCGGTGGCCGTCTCCGGGGCGCGCGGCCCGGGCTCGCCCTGCTCCCCCGGGATCTCGGTGGGGTCGGGGGCGTTTACGCCCGGCTGGTACGGCCCGAGCCAGCGCTGGCAGTCCCTGGTCTCGGCGGTGATCGTCTTGAAGTAGGCGGAGCACCCCCCGAGGTCGAGCGTCGCCGAGATGCGCAGGATGTGACCGACGGCGTCGAACGCGTTGGTGGAGAGCGCCTGCCAGTAGTAGTAGTTCCAGAGGCCCTCCATCCCGGTAAAGCCGCCCTGCTCGGACTCGGGGATGTGTGTCTTGTCGGGGGCGGGCGGATCCGTCGCCTTGGCGCGCGGGTCGTTCTCGACGGCGCGGCGCCTATCGTCGATCGTCTGAAGCAGCTGCCGCAGGGGCTTGGCGGTTGGGCCCGCGTTGCGGGCCGCCTCCTGCAGCACGTCGACCTCCCGCTCGGTCGCGCGGATCGCGTCGACGCCCGCCTCGGACGCGCCGCCGAGCGCCCGGAACGCTGGTAGCGAGTTGTCGGAGAAGGGGCGCAGCCGCGTGAGGAAGGTGTCGAGGTCGCCGGCGCCGGCGCGGAGGTCGCGCAGGAGCGGGATCTGCGCGTCGGAGAGTTCGCCAAGGCGCGCCATGCCGGGCCGGAGCTCGGCCAGGAACTGCGGCAGCAGACGGAAGTTCTCGGCCAGCGCCGCCCGGCGCGAGGCGGTGATCTCGGCGGTGTTGCCCGCCTCCCGGACGAAGCGGACGACGTCGCCCTTGCGCCGCTCGAGCGCAGCAATGACCCGGTCGGCGTCGGCGATCACGCCCTCGATCGTCCGCGTCTGGCGACCCAGGATCCGCAACGCCTGGCTCGTCTCTCGAAGTCCCGGGTGCGCCCGGCGGAGCACCTCGGACAGGTCCTCCGAGCGTCCGGCCAGGCCGGCGCCGAGCTCGGCGATGATCAATCGGAAGCGCTCGCGGTAGGGCTCGCGCATGATCGTGTTGACGAGGTCGATCGGGATCGTCGAGGTCGTCTGCTCGACCGGAATCCGGCCCCCGTCGGGGAGGCGCCGCCCCTGGCCCGGCTGGCAGTCAACGAAGTACTCGCCGATCAGCGACTGCGGGCGCACCTCGCAGGTCGCGTCCTCCCGGAGGTCCGCGAGGCCGGGCTCGCTTATCGTCACGTCGACCACGGCCTTGGGCGGGTAGCCGCCGCTGATCCGTAGATCGTCGATCTGGCCGGCCCGCACCCCCGCTATGCGCATGTCGCCGCCGTCGGTAAGGCCGAACCCGTTGTCGAAGACGATCCGGTAGCTCATCGTGCCGTCGCGGTCGTCGCCGTTCGCGCCCATGGCCAGAGCCGCTCCGGCGAGCGCCACCAGAGCGAGGACGGCGGCTGCTACCCGCCTCACGGCCCCGCCACCGCCCTATCCGACTCCTCGCACTGGAGC
>JACVRW010000170.1 GCA_014534235.1 Thermoleophilaceae bacterium
AACCAACCCCAGCGGTCGGACGTCACCGCCCTAACCGCGGCGAGCCTGACGGTGACAGCACTCTTGACCGGCGCTTCCGCCGCTGTCGGGACCAGTCGCCTGGGTCCCCGCCATTCGCGCACCTCCTCCGGTCGAAGAGCAGGAGGTGGCGGCGGTCGTGTCTCGCCAGAGGTGCGTGCCAGAAGGATGCCGTGGGCACTGCGGAAGCTCTCGGCGGTTCGAGCGGGCTCGTTCTTGCGGCCCGTATCCGAAGCGAGGCTGGCCGACGTGCTGGGGGCGTGCGGCGGCGCGGGAGCATCGCGCTCGAGGGCAATAGAGACGATGTCGGGTCCGTCTCTTCGGACTGGACGCCGGCCCGTGCGGCGGGGCCGGTGGGGGATCTCGCCGTTCCGCTAGTCGGGGTAGCCGGGCTTGTCGGCGTCCGATCCGCGACGCCGGCGTCCTCAAGGTTCCGGCGAGCGATCGCCGCGTACTCTTCCTCGAGCTCCGTCCGCGGGCTGGTGGCTGCGGGGGCGGCGGTGGCGCTCGTCGCGCGGCTGCTCGCCGGCCAGCTGGCGCGGGACCCGCACGGTGCGCCCTCTGGCGACGAACCGCACCGGTGCCTCTACGCGCTCACCCCGAGAGCGGCGGCCGGGCGGCCGGGCTGGCGTTCGTCGAGGCCCTGGCGAGGGCCGTCGCCGGCCGCGTCTGGCTAGAGGTCGCGGCGGGCGAAGGCGAGCCGCGTGGCGGCGCCGACGAGCACGAGGTAGAGCGCGGTCCAGGCCCACAGCAGCGGGCCGCCCTCCTGGGCGCCGCCGAACGGGCCGAGCCGGACGATCACGCCGGTCACGCCGCGCACGTCCTCGGTCAGCGAGTCGAGCCCGGCCTGGTAGAGCGCCTCGAACGGCAGCGCCCACGAGGTGGCGTGGGCGACGTCCTCGAGCGACTGCACGTCGAGCGCGTCGCCGATCTGGCCGAGCAGGCCGGCGGCTAGACCGGCGCCGAACAGCATGAAGACGGCGATCCCGTTGGCGGTCGAGGTCATGAACACCGAGCCGAGCAGGGACAGCGCCGCGATCACCACCACGCCGACGACCAGGCCGCCGCCGGCGACCAGCGGGCGGTCCGGCCACCAGTCGCCGGTCAGGCCGGTGATCAGCGCGGCGGCCGTGTAGACGACCGCCACGTAGCCGCTGCACACCGCCGCGGCAGCGAGGAAGCGGCCGGCCAGCAGCGCGCTGCGGCCGACCGGGCGCACCACGAGCGGCTGCAGCAGGCCGCGCTCGGCGTCGCCGCGGACGGCGCCGAGCGTGAGGAAGGCGGCCAGCACCGCGCCGAGGAAGAGCGTGCTGAACATCGCCAGACCGAGCAGCGTCGAGCCGGTCAGCACGCGCTCGTCGAGCAGGTCGGCGCCGAGCTCGTCGACGTGGTCGAAGGCCACCGTGGCGGCCATCGTGTAGAGCGCGAGGAAGGCGACCGTCAGCACCAGCACGACGGCGAATACGCGCCGCCGCACGCACTCGCGCAGCGTGTACGCGGCGATCGTGATCACCGCGAGGCGACGGCCTCCAGGTATGCGTCCTCGAGCGTCGACGAGCGTACCCGCACGCCGAAGATCTCGTGGCCGTCTGCCACCAGCTCGGCAACGATGGCGGGCACGTCGTCGCGCGTCGCGCGCGGGTACTCGAGCACGCCGTCTGCCGTCTCGACCTCGACCGCGCGCGGCTGGGCGAGCTCGTCGGGCGTGCCGGCGGACACGAGCTCGCCCCTGCTCAGGATCGCGACGCGGTCGCAGACCAGCTCGATCTCGCTCAGCAGGTGGGAGTTGAGCAGCACCGCCACGCCGCGGCCCTTGAGCTCGCTCAGAAGGTCGCGCACCACGCGACGCCCGATCGGGTCGAGCGCGCTGGTCGGCTCGTCGAGCAGCAGCAGGCGCGGCGCGCCGACGAGCGCCTGCGCGATCCCGAGCCGCTGCTGCATGCCCTTCGACATGGCGTCGACGCGGGTCGCGCGGGCGTCGCCGAGCCCGACCAGGTCGAGCAGCTCGTCACGCTCGCGCGCCCCGCCGTCCGAGCTCGTCAGCCGCTGGTGGAGGCGCAGCAGCTCGCCGGCCGACAGCCAACCCGGGAAGCGGAACAGCTCGGCGAGGTAGCCGATCGCGGCGCGCGCCTCGGTCGACCCGGCCGGAGCGCCTTCCACCTCGGCCTCGCCGCCGCTCGCGCGCACCAGGCCGCAGGCGATCTTGGTGAGCGTCGACTTGCCCGCGCCGTTGGGGCCGAGGAGACCGACGAGCTCGCCGCGCTCGACGTGGAGGTCGACTCCAGCGAGGGCGCGCGTGGAGCCGTAGCGCTTCTCGAGCGCGCGGCAGGAGAAGGCGGCGGGCACCCGGCGCAGTCTAGGAAGTGGCCATGGGCCTGCTCGACGAGGTGCGCGCCTCCTGCGCCGCGATCGCCGCCGACGCGCGCTCCGATGGACCGGCCCGGCACCCCGGTGGTGCCGACTGCGGCCCGGCTCGCGCAGGCGCCGACACCACCGTCTCGCTCAGGCCCTCTTTCAACGGACCTCCACAGCGACCGCCGCCGTAGCGAGATGGATGCAGAGATCTCTCGGCCGCCGCCCGCGGGGGTGCCTTTGGTCCGGTGCGGTGCTCCCTAGCGACCAGTCTGAGCGTGCCCGCGGCGTTCCGGCACGGAGCCGTCGCTTAGCGGGCCGCCCGGAACGGGGGGATGGGCCGGCGGTCGCAGGATCGATCCGCGTGATGTAGACAGATACCTCGCCAACCGACGCGAGGAGAGCGCCGCATGAGCAAGGACTTCCGGGAGCGGCGGTCGCCCAGTGAACCCACAGGGCGGCACCGCTTGAGTTGCGCGGGTGATGGACCGCGCCGGGCGTCGATTCGCCTAGAAGCCGGAGTGGAACCGCGGGACGGGCGCGTCCCCCCGGCGAGGCGACGCGCAGCGGGCCATCGACGAGTACTACGAGCTCCGAGACCGACCGTCGAGAACCCCAGAGACGGTCGGGCCTACGCATCAACTGGACGGAGCGACATCCCCGGGCGAGTCGAACCAACAGGACGAGCAACGGTCGCATCCGCCAGGTACTAGACGTCGAGATTGAGGGCCGCCGCCTCCGCGACTGGCCCTTTCGTGAGCTAAAGCGGCGCCACGCGCTTGAGCTGGTTGCCCACATGCTCACGGTCCAGGGCCGAGCGACCACGGGGGCGCAGAACATCCTCCGCACGCTCTCTGCAGTGGCGGAGGACGCCATCACCGACGAGGTGGCCGACGTCAACTTCGTCCGGGGCGTGAAGGTCCACGCGAGTGACCCGCGCGCCTGCAAGCCGCGGAAGCCGAAGCGTGCCGGTAAGCAGCTCGCTGCCGAAAGTAGCTGGCGCCGCTCCTCGCGCGCGGCTCCCGTACAGGCGCGTTCGCGGCGGTCGGGCTCCACCCTGGCGACGCTCGACCGTCCGAGAGCGCGCCGAGGAGACCTTGGCGGAGCTGGAGAGCTAAAGCCCAACCCGCCGAGGCGAGCCGCTCTACTGGGGCGGGCTGGAGCTCAGCTATGAGGGCGTCAGTTACTTACGCTTGCCTTGAAGAACTGCGGTCGCGTTGGCTAGTGCTGAGCTGTTGATCGCTAGCCCGAGGAAGATGCCGACGATGAGTCCCATGACGAGACCGCTAGTCCATCCGAGCACCCCGCCCCCGACCGCTCCCAGGGCTCCGCCGCCAGCTGCTCCGGCTCCGCCTGCGGTCATCGCCGCCTGACCCGCGCCAAGGGCGGCCGTCTGATCCTGCGTCGCTGTGTCTTGCGCTGCCACGGGCTCTCCTTTCGGCCTGGTGACTCCGTTCGTACCCCGACCGGTGGAGCGCAAACGGAGGGAGCTGGCTTGCGGAGAATGGGACGAGGATCTAAGCGCCGTTCTCGTCTAGCGTCGGGCGTAGGAGCGCTGGGACCGGGTAGGCCTTCGGGTGCAAGGGCCTCACTGGGGAGCGACGCCGTTGGAGGGAGGAACGGCTTGACCCCGACTCGGGGGCTCTTGTTATGCCACCGGGGCGGAGTGCGCGCCTTTACCTATCGCGCGCTGAGAGTCGCCCACCTCCAACAGCGGCGGTAGCCGACGACCTTGTCGACGCGGCGGCTCAGCCCTGCGCTCGCCATCAGCGAACCTATATCCAGCGGCATACTGGACGGGCGATGTCCCCGGACAACGTGGACTTGGCTCACCAAGCCTATGACGCCCTCAACCGACGCGACTTGGACGCCTTTCTGGCACTGATGGACGCCGACGTGGAGGCCGTCCCGCGCATCGTCGCGATCGAGAGCGGCTTTCACGGCCACGATGGAATCCGCCGCTGGTGGGAGGATCTCGTCGATTTTCTGCCCGACGTCGCCATCGAGATCGTCGCGGTGCGCGACCTCGGCGACCTCACGCTCGCAGCCGTGCGCATTCGTGGCCGCGGCGCGGGTAGCGACACGCCGCTCGACGAGCCGCTCTGGAGTGCCGCCGAGTGGCGTGACGGGAAGTGCGTCTGGTGGGGCAACTACGGGACCGAAGCTGAAGCCCTCGAAGCCGTGGCGCTGCGGGAGTAGGGATGTCGCGGGAGAACGTGGAACTGGTCTACCAGGCCTATGACGCCTTCAACGACGCGACTTGGGAGCGTATC
>JACVRW010000133.1 GCA_014534235.1 Thermoleophilaceae bacterium
AACGGTGGATTCGCGCGCACACCACGCGATGTCGGGCTCCTGGCCGGTCGCGCGCAGCCGGGCGCCGTCCTCGCTTTCGGCGAGCGGCTCCAGCGGCGCCGGATAGGCGCTCGCCACCCGCTCGGCAACGCGCGCCGCATCCGACCGCACGCCGTCGAGGGCCGCCACGAGACGACCCGCCACGTACACGTCCTCGAGCGCCGGGCGGCCGTCGGTCCCCGAGCAGACGATCGTCACGGCGGTTTCAGCTCGGATCGCGTCCAGCACCGCGCGCAGGTTCAGCATGCACCCGATCAGGACCCGCCGCGCGGCAGACGACGCGGCGACGATCGCGGGCGAGCCGTTCGTGGTGGCGAGCACGAGGTCCTCGCCGTGGCGCCCGTTTGCCGCCACGGCCGCCGGCGAGTTGCCAAGCTCGAAGTCCGCAACGCGGACGCACTCGCGCTCGCCGGCAAGCACCCGGCCGGGGGCTCGCAGACTGCGCGCGGTTGCAACCGACCTGCAGCAGAGCACCCGCGGGTACCCCGCCGCCAGGGCCTGGACGATGGTCGAGGTCGCGCGCAGCACGTCGACCACTACCGCCACGTCCGCCGGGCGGATCTCCCGCGGCGTGAAGCAGACGTCAACCGTCCGGCGTGTCATGCGACGAGCTCGTGCTCCATCGACTCCGCGTACTCGCCCCTCCGCGCCGCTGCGTTGCAGCGGGCCCGGTGGAGGAACGCGGCCTGGGCGTCGGCGACCTCGGCGGTGTCGGCCGCCCAGACCTTCAGCGGCGCGGCGACGAGCGCGCGGCCGTAGGAGAACGTCAGCTCCCACGGCACGCCGCCGATTCTGTTCATCGCGTTCAGGTGCGCCGCCGCCCGCTCGTCGCTCTGCCCGCCGGAGAGGAAGGCGATCCCGGGCACGGCGGCCGGCACCACGCGACGGAAGCAGGCTAGCGTGCGCTCCGCGACCTCCTCGACGCTCGCCTGCTCGGGGCAGTCGTAGCCCGACAGCAACATGTTCGGCTTGAGCACGATCCCCTCGAGCAGGACGCGCTGCTCGGCCAGCTGCGCGAAGACGGCGCGCAGGACCGTCGCGGTCACCTCCTCGGAGCGGTCAATTGAGTGATCGCCGTCCATCAGCACCTCCGGCTCGACGATCGGCACGATGCCGGCCTCCTGGCAGAGGCGCGCATACCGCGCGAGCGCATGGGCGTTCGCCTCGATGCACCCATGGGTCGGTCGGTCCTCGCCAATCCCGATCACCGCCCGCCATTTCGCGAAGCGAGCGCCCAGCTCGCGGTACTCGCCTAGGCGGCCGCGCAGCCCGTCGAGGCCCTCCGTGACGGTCTCCCCGGGGAACCCCGCCAGCGGCTTGGCACCCGTGTCGACCTTGATGCCCGGCAGGATTGCCGCGCTCGCCGGGAGCACGGGGAAAGGCGTGCCATCGTCGCTCGCCTGCCGGAGGGTCTCGTCGTACATGATCACGCCGCTGATGTAGTCGGCGGCGCTCTCCGCCGCGAACATCAGCCCTCGGAAGCCGCGCCGGGAGTCCGGCGTCGACTCGATCCCGACGGCCTCGAGCCGCTTCGTCATCGTGGCGTTGCTCTCGTCGGCCGCGAGGATTCCCTTGCCCTGCGCCACCATCGCCTGGGCCGTTTCTTCGAGTCGCGCCCGGTCCACCGTCATCCGACCTCCTTCTGTTCCGATACGGAGTGCCCTCGCACGAACCGCACCCCGCGCTCCGAGACGACGAGCGACTCCGTGACGACGGCGCCTTCGAGCGCCTGGGGGCGGGCGAGCAGGGAGCCGCCCGTCACACCGGTGGCGACGAACAGCGAGCGACCTGCTGCGAGGTCTCCGAGGCTGTACACGCGGTCGGCGTCCAGCCCCGCCTCCGCGAGTGCGCGCGCCTCGCCGTCGCTCTGAGGCGCGAGCCTGGCTTGCATGCCGGCTCCAAGCGCCCTCGCCGCGCAGGCGGTCATCACACCCTCCGGGGTGCCGCCGACGCCCATCAAGAGATCCGCCTCGCCGGACGGCAGGAGCGCCTCGAGCGCGCCGGCGACGTCCCCGTCGGACGGGGTAGCGACGGACGCGCCGGCTCGACGCACCCGGTCGATCAGCTCGGCGTGCCGCGGCTTGTCGAGGACGACCACCCGTAGCTCTGCGATGCCCTTGCCGAGCACGCGAGCGACCCGCGCCGCCGTCAGCTCCGGGGGGTCCGTGATGTCTATCGCGTTGCGGGCCGCCCGATGGACGACGAGCTTCTCCATGTAGTGCGAGGGACCCGGGCGCAGGAGCGCGCCCTCCTCCGCGAGCGCGATCGTGGCTAGTGAGCCGGGCAGCCCCTTCGCGCAGAAGGTGGTGCACTCGAGGGGATCGACCGCGACGTCGAACGCGGGACCGCCGGCGCCCACGCGCTCCCCGTTGTAGAGCATCGGCGCGCCGTCCTTCTCTCCCTCGCCGATCACGACCGTCCCGCGGCCCGGCGCCCTGGTGAGCGCTCGGCGCATCGCCTCGGTCGCGGCCGCATCGGCTGCATGCTTGTCGCCTCGCCCGACGAACGGCTGGCAGGCGATCGCCGCGTCAACCGTCGCGGCGAGCGCCGCGGCCTCTAAGCCGGCGACGTCGAGCGGCCTCGTCGGGGCCGTCGCGGTGTCGCGGAGCGTCGCGGTGTCGCGGATCACCCCGGCCGGGCTGGTTTCGACGCTCACGTCTTCTCCTCGTCTCGGTCGATCGCGCCACCGTAGACGGCTCAGATTGACGAACAAGGGAATTACCGCCCTCCCTTATAGAGGCCTTCCTATGCGACCTGTGGAGCGCCTTCGGCGGGGCGGCCGGCGCCATGCTGTCTGACGCCGACCGCCCACCGAGCGGCTGGCCACTCCCCGGGCCCGGCGGCCTCCGCTAGGCCGCTCGCTGTCCGCCGACGGCGGGCTCGTACGGCTGGTCGCGGAGGCCGGCGGGCGGGCTCTCGCGCCCGGCGCGTCGCAGCAGCGCGATGCCGGTGGCGAGCGTCGCGACCGCTCCGACCAGCACACCCGCCCGGGCGCCGGCGTGCCCTGAAATCCATCCGACCAAGGGACCGCCGATCGCGGTCGAACCCAGGTAGACCACGCTCCAGAGAGCCATCACGCGACCGCGGATGGTCGGCGGCGCGCTCAGCTGGAGCAGCGAATTGGTGCTCGCCGTGAACGCCACGGACGATGCGCCAACGAGCACGAGCGCCGCCAGCGCAAGCGCCAGCGTCGGCGCCGCCGCCAGCGCGGCCATCGCCGTGCCGAAGACGACCGCCGGCGTGGCCAGCCCTACGAGCGAGGGTGACCCTCGGCCCGCGTTGACGATGGCGCCTAGCACCGCGCCCGCGCCCATCGACGCCGCGAGAGCGCCGTACGTGCCGGGGCCGGCCTCGAACGCGTAGCGGGCCATGAGCGGCAGCACGACCTGGAAGTTGAAGGCGAGCGTGCCCACCACGGCCATCGCGGCGAGCGGGACGCGCAGTCCGGGGTTCGACCAGGCGTGGCGCATCCCCTCGCGCAGCTGCCCCGGTCGCCGGACGGAGAGCGTGGCCGGGTGAAGCGCGCGGACGTCGAGGGAGATTAGGGCGCCGACGGCCACAACGAAGGCCATGCTGCCCGCTACGAAGCAGGGTGTGACGCCGGCGAAGGAGATCAGGGTGCCGCCCAGCGCAGGACCGACGAACCGTGCGGCGGAGACGACCGCGGCGTTCAGCGAGACCGCGGCCGCCACGTGCTCGCGGCCGACCACCTCCATCACGAACGACTGGCGCACCGGGTTCTCGACCGCCTTGCCTAGTCCGCGGGCGAGTACCAGCGCGTAGACCATCCACAACTCCACCGCGCCCGTGGCGGTGAGGAGGGCCAGGGCGACCGCGGGAGCGATCATCCACGTCTGGGCCGCGAGCAGCATGTGGCGCTTTGGCAGGCGGTCGGCCCATACGCCGGCCCAGGCGCCGAGCAGGAGCATGGGCGTGAACTGGAGCGCTGCGGTCACGCCGAGCGCCACCCCGCTCCCCGTCAGGCTCAGGACGAGCCAGAGCTCTGCCACCGTCTGGACCCACACGCCGCAGCGCGCAAAGACCTGGCCTACGAAGAACCGCCGGTAGTTGGGGACGGAGAGCGGGGCGAACGGGCGGCCGATACGACGTCTCACTTGCCGTCCTCCTCCACCGCGCGGCAACGATCCTGCCTAGGTGTTGCCTGGGAACACCAATCCAGGACAGTACCCGGCGGGAGCCGGCCTAGGACTTTTGCTCTCCGGGGACAACCTCGAGCCACTCGCGCTTTGTCATGTCGTGCCGCACGCGCGTGCCGGAGTCGATCTCGCGGCGCAGGTCGCCCAGCAGGCCGTGGCGTTCGGCGACGACGTTGTGCTTATGGATCGTCTCCAGGTTCTCCTGGCGGGCGGAGACGAAGGCATCGTCACCCAGGTTGCCGAAGCGCTCGATCGCCATCCGGATCATCTCCCGCACGCAGTCCTCGACGAAGCGCGGCCGCAGGTGGGCCTTCTCGACCACCTCTACCTCGTCCGAGCGCTTCATCAGCTCGTAGATCTCGGAGCTCATCGCGCCCTCGACGATCTCGAGCAGCGTCTCCGCGTCGAGCGGGTCGGTGCACGCCTCGGGGCAGCCGATGTGCAGCGTGCCGATGCCCCGCTGGTTGTGCGTCGCCACGGGCACGGCCTCGAACACGCGGGCGATCTCGTCGTCCGTGAAGCCCTGCTCGCGCAGACGATCCTCGGAGCGCTCCATGACCAGCTCCTGGGCGCAGGGGCAGGCAGTCATCCCCTGGGCCTCCACCCCCACCAGCCGCCGCGTGCCACGCGCCGACGCCACCGCCGAGCCGTAGAGAGTGTAGATCTCCTGCGTCTTCAGGCCCGAGGCGGGGGCCGACTTGTGCTCCGGATACCGGGCCGCGATCGTCACCTCCGAGCGCCGTCCACCCTGGCGATCCCGCACGCGCTCGGCGATATGCGCCGCCAGCGTCTCGGCCTTGAACGCCGCCTCACCGAGCACCACCTCGTCGATCGCCTCGTTGACGACTTCCTCGAAACGGGACATATGCGCGCCCTTCTGGTCCGGACCGAGGTCGACGAAGCACTCGAGCTCCGCGTAGAAGAGCTGCTCGGCCCCGTTCGAGCGGACGCGGACGACCTTCTCGACGCCCGTAACGCCAACACGGGACAAGCTGACGTGGGTGGAGGGGCGGCGGGCCTGGACGTCGCCGCCGACAAGCGCGCTTCGCTCGATCATCGGCGCGAGCAACGATATCGAGTGGGCCGTAAGGCCATCCCGCGAGTCGTTCCACCGGGGCGGCGAGTGGATACCCTTTCGACCCTATGACCGACCAGCACTTTTGGGAGCGTACGGTGGGCGGGCACTTCGTGCTCCCAAAGCGCAGCTTCTGGCCGGACTTCTTCTCCCAGGTCGTGGCGCGCTCGCAGTGGAATCCGGAGGCCATCGATTTCAACCCGGACGCCCGCGCGTGGTCGGAGCTCCCGGCCGAGCGTCGCCGCCGCCTCATGACGATTCTCGCCGGCTTCCGCGTGGGCGAGGACGCCGTCTCCGAGCACATCAGACCGTTCGCCGACGCGGCCAGGGAGGCGACCTTGGCCTCCCAGGAGAGCCTGATGGCCTGGGTCTTCTTCCTGCAGCGCCGCGACGAGGACCGCCACGCGCGGTTCTTCGACCGCGTCGCCGCCGAGGTGCTCGGGCTGCCCGGAGACACCCCCGCCGAGCGGCGCGAAGCGGCCAAGGCCCACGCCCCGGCCGGGGTGATCGAGCTGTTCGAAGGGCGGCTGCCCGAGACGGCAACCGAGCTCGCGGCGGGCCGCACGGGGCTGGCCGAGGGCGTCTCCCTCTACCACCTGCTGCTCGAAGGGGTCGTGTTCTTCGCCGGCCAGCATGCGCTGCTCGAGGACCTGGCCGACGGCGCCCTGCCGGGTGTCCGCTACGGCTTGGAGCGGGTCCAGCTCGACGAGCGCTGGCACGTCGGCTTCGGCCTGCGCTGCCTGATCGAGTGCCAGCCGTCGCGAGAGCTCCTCGACGAGCTGCTGGCGCGGGCCGAGGACGCCTCCGAGGCCTGGGGTGACGTCCTTCCCGCCTCAACGCGCGAGCACATCGCGGACCTGTGTCACCACCGGCTGGCGGCCGTCGGGCTCGTCGAGCCGCACGTGGCGGCGGAGCAAGCCGTCAGGCGCGCACCGGCCGCTTGATCGCGCGATAGACGAACTCGTCCGTCTGTGCCGACTCGCGTGCCGCGACGACGCGGTCGTGATGCGGCGAGAACCGGCAGACCGGGTCCGTGGCCGCCGCGTCGCCTGTGAGGCGCAGCGCCTGGCAGCGGCAGCCGCCGAAGTCCGCCTCTTGGCGTCCGAGCGGGCAGCTCCGGCATGGCTCCTGCATCCACTCCGTCCCCCGGAAGCGCGTGAACGCGTCGGACTCGTTCCAGATCCACTCCAGCGGGTGCTCACGCACGTTGGCGAACTCGAGCCCCGGGATCGTCGACGCCGCCTGACACGGCAGCACTTCACCATTCGGAGCGACCACGATCGCGGTGCGGCCCCAGCCGCCCATGCACGGCTTCGGCAGGTCCTCGTAGAAGTCGGGGAGCACCCAGAGGACGTCGATCTTCGGCCCGACGCGTTCGCGGAAGCGCTCGACGGCTTCCTCCGCGCGCCGGAGCTGCTCCCAGGTCGGCATGAGAGCCTGCTGGTTTGCGACGGCCCAGCCGTAGTACTGCGTGTTCGCGAGCTCGAGCCGCTGCGCCCCGAGATCGAGCGCCAGATCGAGCACCTCCTCGACCCGGTCGAGGTTCTGCCGGTGCAGGACGCAGTTGATCGTGAGCGGGAAGTCGAGCTCCTTCGCGACGCGCGCCGCCGCGATCTTCTTCTCGAACGACCTGTTCCCCGCGATGCGGTCGTTTTCCTCGGCGTTCGGGCTCTGGACCGAGATCTGCACGTGGTCGAGCCCGGCCGACTTCAGCGCCTCCGCGCGCTCGCGCGTGAAGTGGGTCCCGGCGGTGATGAGCGAGGAGTAGAGACCGGCGTCACGCGAGGCCGCGCAGAGCTCGACCAGATCGCGGCGCAGCATCGGCTCGCCGCCCGAGAGCGCGAGCTGTAGGACGCCGAGCGCGCGCCCCTCGTGGAAGGTGCGGATCCAGTGCTCGGTCTCGAGCTCCCGCCGGTACTTCTCGGCGCCGATGTCAACTGGGTTCGAGCAGTACGGGCAGTGGAGCGGGCACCGGTAGGAAAGCTCGGCGATGAGCGTGAACGGCCTAGGCTGCTGCATCGACCACGAGTCCTTTCTGCGCCATGGCCTCGACCAGGCCTCGAACGTCGTCCCTTAGATCCGCGCCGTCATAGCGCTCCGAGAGGGCGCCGACGATTTCGTCCACCGAGCGCTGCCCGTCGCACAGCTCGAGCACCTCCGCCGCCGTGCGATTGAGCCGCACGGCACCCTCCGGGACCAGCAGCACGTGCTCCTTGCGCACCTCGTCATATCCAAGTCGCGCGCCGGTGGCGAGTCGGGGACGCGTCATGCCGCCGGCCCTCGCGGCTGCGTATCGCCGCGCTCGATGGCGTCGAGCTGCGCCCACAGCACCTCGGTCTTGAAGCGGAGCGCCGCAACTGCGGCGTCCTGCCGGTCGCGCGTTCGGCAGCGCTCGACGACGAGGTCCAGCGCGTACTGCGCGTCGCGTGGCGCCTGTAGGAGCCGCGTGCGGAAGTACTCGAGCCCCGCAGCGTCGATCCACCCGTAGTGGCGCTCGAGCGCCGCGAGCCGCACCCGGATCGCCCCCGGCCCGAAGAGCTCCGTCAGCGAGGACGCGACCGCGTCGATCCACGGCTTCTGGCGCGCGAAGTTCACGTAGGCGTCGACGGCGTAGCGCACCGCCGGGACGACGTACTGCTCGGACAGCAGTTCTCCTCGCGAGACGCCGAGCGCCTCGCCGAGCCGCAGCCACGACTCGATGCCGCCCGTTCCCTCGGTCGTCCCGTCGTGGTCGATGATGCGCTTTATCCATTCGCGCCGGACCTCGATCTCCGGGCAGTTCGCGAGGATCGCCGCGTCCTTCAACGGGATGCACTTCTGGTAGTAGAAGCGGTTCGTGACCCAGCGCCGCAGCTCCTCGCGGGTGAGCTCTCCGGCGTCCATGCGCTTGTGGAAGGGATGCAGGTGGTGGTAGCGCGTTCCTTGCGCGCGCAGGTGGGCGGTGAACTCCTGGGGCGGCCACGGCCAACGCTCGACCGTCGGTTGCGTTGCACTCTGCGTCATAGCGCGATCTCGAGGCCATCGTAGGCAACTTCGACGCCCGCGCGGAGGACCGCCTCCCGCTCGG
>JACVRW010000029.1 GCA_014534235.1 Thermoleophilaceae bacterium
CGCGCGTCCGCCTGCGAGCGGTCGCAGCGACCCGGGCGCCGGACGCCCGGAGAGCGCGGGCGCGGGACGTTGTATCGACGAGTGCCGGCCACCGCCTGTGCTGTACCCGGAAGCCGCTCCTTCTAGACTGCCGCCGATGATCGACGACTCAGATGTACTCGGGAACCTCCCGCGGTCGCGGCCCGGACAGCGCAGCGAGAACCGCACGCCGACCGGTGCAGACACCGCTGCCGAGGGTCCAGACAGCGCGACGGAGCCCCTAGCCGCCGAGCAGCGGCCGGAGGTGCCAGGCGAGCCGGTGACCAGCGGCGAGCAGCCAGCCGAGTCGCTCACGGAGGGAAGGCCGAGCGATGAGGGGCCGCCGGAGGCGCCGTCCGAGCCGGCGCGCGGCACCGAGGAGCGCGCCGAGTCGCTCGCCGAGACGAAGCCGAGCGACGAGGGGCGGCCGGGGGCGGAGCCGAAGCCCAGCGACCGGGCGGCCGCGAAGGCGGCCGTCGAAGCCCCGCCGGAGGAGGCGAGGCGGCCCGAGCCGGACGCCGAGCCCGTGGGCGAGGTGAAGCCCAGCGACCGGGCGAGGTCGAAGGCGGCGCGCGGGACGAAGCCCAGCGACCGAGCGAGGTCGAAGGCGGCGCGCGGGGCGAAGCCGCGCGCTCGAGGCAGGTCAGCGACCGGCGGAAGGGCGCGGGCCACCCGCGCCGGCGGGCGCCAGGCCACGGACACCGGCCGTCGCCAGCCTGCGGGCGCCGGTCGGCGCCAGCCTGAGGACCGCCCGCGTGAGCCCACGGGCAGCGGGCACCCCGATCCCGTCGGCGGGCTGATCCGGGGCGCCGCCAAGGTGGCCGGGACCGGCATGCGCGTCGCGGGAGCCGTCGGGCGGGGGGTCCTCCGCCGCCTGCCGCGGCCGTAGCCTCCAGCGAGCGTTCCGGAACCGGCGCGTTCTCCCCGCGGGTGCCCGCGCCGAGTGCCCGCACCGGGCCTTCCGGCATTCCTCCGGGGTAGTGAGGGGCCACGAAACCGAGGTATGCTCAGCGCAATGGCCCTCGGCGGGGGTCCGCCCAGCTGTCTCATCGTGGATGACCACCCGGTCGTGCGCGCGGGCGTGCGCGCAGTGCTCGAGGAGGCGTTCTCCGGGGCCCGGATCGCGGATGCCGGTTCGCTCGAGGAGGCCGGCGAGTTGGCCCAGGCGGAACCGCCCGACGTCGTGGTGGTCGATCCCTGGAGGACCGGAGTCGACGTGGCCGACGTGGTCGGCCGACTCCAGCGCGAGCTGAACGCCCCGATCGTGGTCTTCACCTCCGACGGCGGCGCTCGCCTCCTGGGCGAGGCGCTCAAGGCCGGCGTGAAGGGCTACGTGCGCAAGGACTCCCCGTCGGAAGACCTGATCCGGGCGATCGAGGCGGCTCGGGCCGGCGAGTTCTACGTCGATCCGGGACTCTCCTCGACGATCGTCCTCGACGAGGGCGACCGCACGCTCAGCGCCCGCCAGCGCGAGATTCTCCAGATGCTGGCCGACGGCATGCAGACCGAGGCCGTGGCGGACCAGCTCGGCCTCTCGACCGAGACCGTTCGCACGCACACCAAGCGGATCCTCGCCAAGCTCGGGGCCTCCACGCGCACGCAGGCGGTGGCGATCGGGATTCGCCACGGGCTGATCGAGTGAGCTCGGATCGCTCGCTCGTCGCGCGCCGGATGTAGCGGATCCGGAAGCAGCGCGACCCGCGCGCGCTGACAAGATTTATGGCGTGGCGGACCTGATCTCGATCGACGAAGCGCGCCGTCGGGTCCTGGACGCCGTCAGGCCGCTCGAGGCGGAGGACGTCCCGCTCGACTCCGCCCTCGGCCGGGTGCTCGCAGAGGACGTTGCGAGCGCGATCCCGGTGCCGCCGTTCGACAGCTCCGCGATGGACGGCTACGCCGTGGCCGCGGGGCCGGCGTCAGAGCTCGAGGTCGTAGACGAGTCGCGGGCCGGGCATCCGGCCACCGTCGCCGTACGGCGCGGCACGGCGGTCCGCATCTCGACCGGGGCGGCGGTGCCGGCCGGGGCCGACGCCGTCGTACCGGTGGAGCGCAGCGAGCCGCTGCGGCCGGGCGAGGCCAGCGGGAACGGGCGGGTTCGCGTGCCGGCCACGGCGACCGGCGACAACGTCCGCTACGCCGGCGAGGACGTGCGAGCGGGCGACGTCGTGCTCCGGGCCGGCACCGTCCTCGGCCCGGCCGAGGTCGGGATGGCGGCGTCCGTAGGGCGGCCGACGCTCCGCTGCGTGCGCCGGCCGCGAGTGGCCCTGCTCGTCACCGGGGACGAGCTGACGCATCCCGGCGAGCGCCTGCGCCCCGGAGGGATCTACTCATCGAACCGGTTCGCGCTCGGCGCCCAGGTGGTCCGCGCCGGCGGGGAGCTCGTGCTCGCGGAGAGCGTCCCGGACACCGCGGCCGGCACGCGGGAGGCGCTGGGCCGCGCGCTCGAGGCGGCCGACGTGGTGATCGTCTCCGGTGGCGTATCTGTGGGCCCGCACGATCACGTGAAGGACGCCCTCCGCGAGCACGCGGTCGAGGAGCGCTTCTGGGGCGTGCGGCTGCGGCCCGGGAAGCCGGCCTGGTTCGGCATCCACCCGCGGGGGCTTGTCTACGGGCTTCCCGGGAACCCGGTCTCCGCGATGGTCACCTTCCAGCTGTTCGTCCGTCCCGCGCTCGCGGCGCTGCAGGGCGCGGATCCCGCCGCCCCGCGCGGCGCGGCGGTGCTCGACGAGGCCGTGCCGCGGAACCCGCGCCGTGACGAGGCGGTGAGGGTGCGGCTCCGGTTCGACCGCGACGGCTGGCACGCCACGCCGACCGGCGAACAGGGCTCGCACATGCTGACCTCGATGCTCGGCGCGGACGCGCTCGCCTTCGTCGCGTCGGGCGAGGGCGAGGTGGCCGCCGGCGAGCGAGTGGAGATCGAGCTCCTGTGACTAGCCGCGACCGGCGTCCTGTGCGAACGCGCCGCGGCCTGCGACCTCTCGTCGAGCGCCACCGCCGGACGCGGGCGCGGGTGAAGATCCTTCCCGCCCCGCACTGCCGCTATGCGCCGGACGGCAGCGTGGCCAGCGCGCAGGTCGCGGATGTGACCCTGCCGCGTTGGGAGCTCGACCGGATCTGGTCGCCCGAGCACCTCGAGCGGCTCGCCCGGACGTACTGGGCGTTTCTCACGCGTTTCTTCCTTGGGCTGCTGCGCGTTGGGTACGGTCGATCCTCGCGGGAGGTCGTGCTGCTCACCCGTCCCTTCGTCCTCCTGCGCTTCAGCGCGCCGCGGTACGAGATCGAGCCGAACCGGGGTACGGTGACCTGGCCGATCGAGAGGGGGATGCTCGTGGCGCCGGCCGGCCGCGGCCGCGGCTACCTGCGCCTCTCGGTCGAGCGGCTACCCGCCCGGGACGGCGCGAGCGACGTGACCGCGAGGGTCTCGTCGGAGGTGGTGAGCTTCTATCCGCTTCTCGCCGGCTGGGGATGGTTCTCCCGCATCGGGCGCTTCATCTACGAGCAGACGCAGCTGCGCGTCCACGTGATCGTGACCAACGCGTTCCTGCGCTCGCTGGCCAACCTCGAGCTCGAACCGTCGGTCGTCGGCGCCCTGCGCCCGGGACCGGCCCCTACCCCAGCCGCTCGCCCGTGATCTCCCGCAGCTTGGCGCGATCGTGGCGAGCCGTGATCCGGCGCACGGTCCCCGAGCGCGAGCGCATCGAGATCGACTCGGTGGTGGCGCCCGGGCCGATGAAGGTGACGCCGTCGAGCATCTCACCGTCGGTCACGCCGGTGGCGGCGAAGAAGACGTCGCGGCCGGACACGAGGCGGTCCTTGTCGAGCACCTCGTCGAGGTCGTAGCCGGCGTCCAGGGCGGCCTGCCGTTCCTCGTCGCTGCGGGGCCATAGGCGCCCCAGGATCTGGCCCCCGGTGCACTGGATGGCGGCGGCGGCCAGCACGCCCTCGGGCGTGCCGCCGATGCCATAGAGGAGGTCGACGGGTGACCCCTCGGTGACCGCCACGAGGGCCGCCGAGACGTCGCCGTGCGGGATCAGGCGGATGCGCGCCCCGACGTCGCGGATCTCCTTCATGTAGTCCTCGTGGCGCGGGCGGTCGAGCATGATCACGACCAGGTCCCCCACGGGCGCGCCCTTCTCCCTCGCCATGAGCTTCAGGGTGTCCGCGAGCGGCCGGTCCAGGTCGAGGAGATGCGCCATGTCCCGTGACGTGGCCATCTTCAACATGTAGACGCACGGACCGGGATCGAACATCGCGCCCCGCTCGGCCAGGGCGATCGTGGCGATCGCGTTCGGGAGGCCCTTCGCGCAGAGCTCCGTCCCCTCCAGCGGGTCCACGGCGATGTCCACCGCCGGCGGCGAGCCGTCGCCGATGTGCTCGCCGTTGTAGAGCATCGGCGCCTCGTCCTTCTCGCCCTCGCCGATCACGACGACGCCGTCCATGGAGACCGTGTCCAGCAGCAGGCGCATCGCGTCGACGGCGGCGGCGTCGGCGCCCTCCTTGTCGCCGCGCCCGATCCAGCGGGCGCACGCGAGCGCGGCGTACTCGGTCGTCCGCACCAGCTCCATCGCCAAGTTGCGGTCGGGACGGGCGGCGCGCTCTCGCGGTGTTTCGACCTCGGCTCGAGCCTCCATTGCGCGGACGGTACTACTGCCGGCTAGATCACGCCGGGCGGCTTACGTGCCTCCGTGTAGAACGCCTGGCGCAGGTAGCCGGCCAGGAGCAGGCCGGCCGACGCGACGAGCGCCACGAAATATCCGGCGCCCAGCCCGATGTCCACGCTGTCGCCCGGGCGGCCGAGGATGACCCCGTTGCACAGGATGAGCACCATCGCCGTGATCCCCACCACCATCGTGACCTCGCCCGGCTTCCAGGTCAGGCGGTGGCCGCGGGCGAGGATCCAGGCGAGCAGGAAGGGCGCGGTGCAGGCGAGCGCCAGCAGGATGTCGAGGGTGTTGAACACCTGCCAGGCGTTGGCCGACTCCCCGCGGCTGGCGCCCGCGATCGTGGAGTTGGGGTTCTTCGCGCTGGTCGTGAACCAGCGCAGCCAGAGCGACACGAACAGCACCACCGCGGCGCCCATCCCGAGCAGCTCGGCGGGCGAGATCAGCGAGAGGTCGAGCAGGCGCCCCTCGCGCTCGGCGGCCTCGCGCCAGTGGCCGCCGAGCGCGCCGAGCAGCGACCCGGCGATCGCGGTGACCGCCACGAGCACGATCAGTGGCTCGGGCAGCTCCGCCTGGGCCTCCTCGCCGGTGAGCTCGTGCACGATCACGATGAAGCCGCCGAACAACGTGCCGCTCGTCACTCCGCGGATCGCGCCCTCGCGCGCGCCGCGGTGCTCGAACCCCGCCACGACCTGGCCGATCATGGCCAGCGGCACCGCGAGCAGGATGTAGACGACCTCGTGGACCCCCACGACCCACCCGCAAAGGGCCCCGAAGAGCGCCGGCACCACTCCGGCGAGGAGCAGCTGCTGGCCGACGGGGCGCGACCCGAGAAGCGGCGGGAGCTGGCGCTCGCGCGTCGCCTGCGCGTGGCGCCGGAGCGTCGCCCCACCCTTGGGCAGGACCGCTGTGCCCTGCCGGCTCCCGGCTTGCCGCATAGGAGTGCCCGGACCGGTCGTCTCCGACCCTGACCCCTCCATCGCCCGCAAGCTACTAGGTCGCCGAGGAGCGCTCAAGGGGCCGGTCGGAACCGGAGCTTGAAGTCCCCGCGGCCCGGCGGCTAGCGTCGCGGCGAACCCGACAGAGGAGGGCAGGTGGCGGTCACCAAGATCATCGAGGTGGTCGGGAGCTCGCCGGAGAGCTCCGACGGCGCGGCGATGGCGGCGCTCGAGGAGGCGCGAAAGTCGCTCCGCAACATCAAGGCCGTGGACGTCGTCTCGACCGGTCTCCGCGGCGACGACCTGAGCGAGTGGCGCGCCCTGGTGCGGATCTCCTTCCTTGTCGAGCGCGTAAGCGAGTAGGCGCCGCCATGTAAGTCGCCGGGGCTCCGCCGCACTCAAGAGCCTCACCCGTGAACCTCGCAGGCCCTCACACACCGCCCCTCGGAGGGGTCGAGGCGCTTCTCGAGGACGCGCGAGTGCGAACGCTGCGCCTCATCGAGGGCGTCTCCGAAGCCGACCTCCACCGGGTGCACGACCCCGGCATGAGCCCGCTCTTCTGGGACCTCGGGCACATCGCGGCCTTCGAGGACCTCTGCCCCGCTCGCTCAAGGAGGCGCCGCCGAAGTACTTCTACGACGAGCGGAGCTCGGGGCTGTTCGAGCGGATCACCTCGCTGCCCGAGTACTACACCACCCGCTGCGAGCGCCGGATCCTCAACCGCCACGCTCCGGCGATCGTCGAGCGCAGCGGCGCGGAGGAGCTCGTGGAGCTGGGATCGGGAACGGCCTGGAAGACGCGCGCGCTCCTGTACGCGATGACCGGCCAGGGAAGGCTCAGGCGCTACGTGCCGTTCGCCGTGGACGAGTCGGTGCTGCGGGCGTACGCGCTCGAGCTCGCCGAGCTCTACCCGGACCTCCCCGTGCACGGCGTCGTGGGCGACTCTGGACGCGATCTGGCCGCATCCCGGACGGCCACCGCCGCCTGTTCGCGTTCCTCGGCGGCACGATCGGAAATCTTGAGCACGTGGCCTTCTTCAACGAGGCCGACTCCTGGATCGAGATGCGCCTGCGCGCGGCCGGCCTGCGTCTGGACGACTTCTTCACCGACGGCGCGCGCCTCTTCGGGCCGGCCTTCGCCTCCCCCGGCTGACGCGGTTCCGCGCCGCGGCGCCGGTAGGCTGGCCGCCTCCATGCGACTGGAGGGGATCCGAGCACTCGTCGCCGGCGGCGCCTCGGGCCTCGGCGAGGCGACGGCCCGCGAGCTCGCCGGCCGGGGCGCGATTGTCACGATCGCCGACGTGAACGAGGAGCGCGGCCGGCCGCTGGCGGAGGAGCTCGGGGGCGCATTCGCGAAGGCGGACGTGACCGAGGAGGATCAGGTGGCAGGGGCGGTGCGGGCCGCCGGTGCGCTGCGGCTCGCCGTCTCGTGCGCGGGGATCGGCTGGGCCGAGCGCACGGTGAAGAGGGACGGACCCGCCGCCCTCGGACCGTTCGAGACCCTCGTGCGGGTGAACCTCGTCGGCACCTTCAACGTCCTGCGCCTCGCGGCCGCGGCGATGGCGGACGTGGAGCCCGAGGCGGACGGCGAGCGGGGCGCGATCGTCATGACCGCGTCGATCGCCGCCTTCGACGGCCAGATCGGCCAGACCGCGTACGCCGCCTCGAAGGGCGGCGTCGTCAGCCTGACGCTGCCCGCGGCGCGCGATCTCGCCCGCGTCGGCATCCGCGTGTGCACCATCGCCCCGGGGCTGTTCGACACGCCGCTACTCGCGGGTCTGCCCGAGGAGGCACGCCGAGCACTTGCCGACCGGATCCCGTTCCCGTCGAGGCTGGGCCGGCCGGAGGAGTACGCACGGCTCGCCTGCCACGTCGCCGAGAACGCGATGCTGAACGGGGCGGTGCTCAGGCTGGACGGCGCGCTGCGGATGCCGCCCAAGTAGCCTTGCGATCACCCCCTCGGACCGCAAGGAGAGACCGCACCTATGCCCGAAGCAGTCATCGTCGACGCCGTTCGCACCCCGGTCGGCAGGGCCTTCAAGGGCTCGCTCGCGCAGCTCCGCCCGGACGAGATGGGTGCGTTCGTGGTCGACGCGCTGCTCGAGCGCAACCCGGAGGTAGATCCCGCGGTCGTCGAGGACCTCTACTGCGGGGTGGGGCTCCCGCAGGGCCTGCAGGCGTTCAACCTGGCACGGATCATGGTTCTGCTATCGGAGCGGCTTCCCGTCTCCGTGAACGGGGCGACGATCTCCCGCTACTGCGCCTCGAGCCTCGAGTCGATCCGCCAGGCCGCCAACGCCGTCAGGGCCGGCGAGGGCGACGTATACATCGCGGCCGGGGTCGAGTGGGTCTCGCGCTACAACGAGGCGGTCGAAGGCGCCCGCCCGCAGGACCAGAACGAGCGGCTCCAGGGACGCAACGGTCAGCCGGACGCGTATATCGCCATGGGCGTGACCGCCGAGAACGTCGCCGAGCGCTACGAGGTCTCCCGGGCCGACATGGACAAGTACGCCCAGCGGTCGCAGGAGCTGGCGGTGAAGTCGCAGGAGGACGGCTACTTCGACGGCGAGATCGTGCCGGTCACGCTCGCCGACGGCACGGAGGTGGCGAAGGACGACGGCCCGCGCCCGAACTCGTCGCTCGAGAAGCTCGCCAAGCTCGAGCCGGCGTTCAAGGAGGGCGGCAAGGTCACGGCCGGCAACTCCTGCCCCCTGAACGACGGCGCCGCCGCGGTGCTCATCACGTCGGTCGAGAGGGCGGCGGAGCTGGGGGTGCGCCCGCGCGCCAGGATCGTCACCGCGGCCACGGCCTCGATCGAGCCCGAGTACATGGGCGTCGCTCCGATCGGCGCGATCCGCAAGGTCCTCCGGCGCGCCGGCATGTCGATCGCCGACGTGGACACCGTCGAGCTGAACGAGGCCTTCGCCGCCCAGGTGATTCCGGTCATGGACGAGTGCGACATCCCCCTCGAGAAGCTAAACCCGCACGGCGGGGCGATCGCGCTCGGACACCCGTTCGGCATGACCGGCGCCCGCATCATGACCACGCTCCTGAACGGGCTCGAGACGGACGACAAGACGATCGGGCTCGAGACCATGTGCGTGGCCGGCGGGCAGGGCGAGGCGATGGTGGTCGAGCGGCTGAAATGATCCCGCCGGACCCGCGCCCGGCGGGCTCGGCGGGGGGTCGGCGCACCGCGCCGGCCGCTCATGCGGCGGCCGGCGGCCTGACGAACGACCCGATCAGCTCTGCGAGCCGCTCGGGACGGTCCTCCGGGCTGAAGGTTCGCGCGCCCTCGATCCACTCGAGTCGGGAGTCGCGGAACAGCTTTGCGAGGCGCTCGGCGTGCTCGCCCGGGAAGAAACGGTCGTCCCTCGACCAGGCGATCATCACCGGCTTGCGGAAGTCTGCGAGCCGGACGGCCGCGTCGAGCGTATGGCGGGCCTCCAGACCGGCGAGCACCCGGCGAAGGTCGCGGCGGATCTCCCCGCGCGTTACGACCGGAAGCACGTAGCTGTCGTCCGCCCGCGGGTCGATGGCCCCGTTCGTCAGCAGGCCGTAGGCGATCGGCAGGCGGCGCAGCGCGCGCACGCGCAGTCCCGCGAAGGCCACCGGGATCACCCCGGGGACGCGCGCCGGCGCCAGCACGACGCGGAAGAAGCGCGGCGGGAAGTTGTCGAAGGCGTCGCAGGACGTGAGCACGACGCGGGCGATCCGCTCCGGGCGGCGGGCCGCAAGGATCTGGGTGAGCGCGCCGCCGGTGTCGTTGCCGACGACCGTGACATCGTCGAGCTCGAGACCCTCGATCGCGTCCGCCACCATGTCGGCGAGGCGCGGCGGGCTGAGATCCGCCTTGCGCGGCATCGACTCCAAGTGCGAGCCGAGCGGGAGGTCGAGCGCGACGCTCCGGCAGCCGTCGAGGCGGGGGGCGACGCCTCGCCAGAGGTTGGCGTTCACGAGCAGGCCGTGCACGAACACGATCGGCGGCCCATCCCCCGTCACGTAGGCGCGGATCGTCCCCGCGTCGAGCTCGATTCTCCGCGCCGGCCCGAGCGCCTCCGACCTCCAGCTTGCTCGTTCGGCGTCCATCCGGTCTCAGGCCAACAGCACGATCTTGCCGAGCTTTCCACCCGCCTCGAAGCGCTCGTAGGCCGCCTCGGCCTCGTCCAGGGGGAAGGTGGCCGCCACGGGGACCGTGATCGCACCGGTCTCGAACAGCGGCAGCACCTCCCGCTCGACGAGGCGGGAGGCGAGCGCTTTCTCCTCGAGCGGCCGCGGGCGGAGCGTCGAGCCGTGGATGCGGGCGCGCCTCTGCATCAGCGACAGAAGGTTGATCTCGCTCGCCGGCCCGCTGCCGCCCACGCCGATGACGGCGATGCGACCGCCGGTGGCGAGGCTCCGGAGGTTCTCGGCGAGGTTCCCTGCGCCCACTAGCTCGAGGATCACGTCATACGGTCCTTGCTCGCCGAATCCCTCGGGCGGGATCACGTGAGCGCCGAGGCGCTCGACGGCCGGGCGCAGCTCCGGGCGCCGGACCGTCGCCGTGACCCGGGCGCCCGCCGCCCGCCCGAGTTGCACGGCGGCCGTCCCCACCCCGCCCGCCGCGCCGTGCACGAGGAGCCGCTCCCCCGGGCGAAGGCCGGCCTGGGTGAAGATCGCGTCGTGGGCGGTCAAGAAGACCTCGGCGAGGCCTCCGGCCTGCGGCCAGTCGAGAGGCTCCGGCACCGGCATCGCGGCCCGCTCGTGCAGCAGCGCCAGCTCGGCCTGACCGCCCCCGCCGACAACGGCCATCACCCTGTCGCCCGCGGTGAAGCGCCTGGTCCCCGGGCCGAGCGCGGCCACCTCCCCGGCGAGCTCGAGGCCGGGGATGTCCTGCGGCGACCCCGGCGGGGCCGGATAGCCGCCCCGGCGCTGCAGAATGTCGGCGCCGTTGACGCCCGCCGCCCGGACCCTGACCAGCAGCTCGCCGCCCTCGGGCTCGGGGTCCGGCCGCTCCTCGACGACGAGAGTGTTGTCCCGAATGGTTACCGCTCGCACGCGCGGGAACTGTATTGCGGCCGCTCAGACGAACGTAATTCGTCGCGAGCGTTGACTACTGTGGGGTGGCCGTCATGAAGAAACCAGCGCCGATCCTCGGCAGTGCCCGGCCGCCCATCTGGCGGGAGGCGAGGATCGGCCTCGAGGCGGCCGCGCTCGTCCGGCACCCGATCCTCCGCGGCAAAGAGGTGGCCGACGGGCGCGGCCTGCCGGTGCTTCTGATCCCGGGTTTCCTGGCGGGCGACGGCTCCCTGGCGCTGATGGGCAACTGGCTCCGGCGCTCCGGCTACCGCACGAGCCGGGCCGGCGTGATCGTGAACGTCGACTGCTCGGCCGCCGTTCTGACGCGTCTCGAGTCGAGGCTCGAGCGCCTCGTTACGGAGCAGGGTCGCCGCGCCGCGATCGTCGGCCAGAGCCGCGGCGGCGGGCTGGCCAAGGTGCTCGCCACGCGGCGGCCGGACCTCGTCTCCGGGATCGTCACGCTTGGATCGCCGCAGCTCGATCCGCTGGCGGTGCACCCGCTCGTCCACCTCCAGATCGTGGCCGTGGCCATGCTCGGCTCGGTGGGCGCGCCGCGCCTCTTCAAGCGCTCGTGTCGAGACGGCGATTGCTGCGCCTCGTTCTGGGAGGACCTCACCGCGCCGCTCCCGCGGCGCGTCGCCTTCGTCTCCGTGTACTCGCGCACCGACGGCATCGTCGACTGGCGCGCCTGCCTCGGACCCGGCGCCGATCACGTGGAGGTGGACGCCTCGCACGTCGGCATGGCCGTCAACCCGGCCGCGTGGCGGGTGGTCGCCGAGTCGCTCGAGGCGTTCGGCAAGGCGGACGAGCGGCGGCGGCCCGTGAGCAAGAAGAGCGCCCGGCGGCTGCAGCGCGCGGCCTGAGCCACCGGCACGCCGCGCCTGTCCGCGGCACCCGGCCCGAGCACCCTCACGGCGAGCGCCGCCCGGCGGCCCGAGCGGCCGCTCAGGGCACGACTACGGCCGCCCCGTGGATCTCCCCGCCCCGCAGCCGGTCGAGCGCCTCGTTCGCCCGCTCGAGGGGAAACGTCTCGACCTCGGTCCGCACGGGCACGCGCGGCGCGAGCTCGAGGAACTGCTCGCCGTCCGCGCGGGTGAGGTTCGCCACCGAGCGCAGGACGCGCTCGCCCCACAAGAGCTCATAGGGCATCTGCGGGATGTCGCTCATGTGGATCCCGCCGCACACGACGGAGCCCCCCTTCGCCACGGCTTTGAGCGCGGCGGGCACGAGCTCGCCGGCGGGGGCGAAGATCAGCGCGGCATCCAGCTCCTCGGGCGGCGGGCCGAGCGCGTCGCCCGCCCACTCCGCGCCGAGCTCGAGCGCGAAGCGCTGAGTCTCCTCGTCGCCCGCGCGCGTGAACGCGAACACGCGCCGGCCCTCGTGGACCGCGACCTGGCAGATGAGGTGGGCGGCCGCGCCGAACCCGTAGATCCCGAGCCGCTCGCCGTCGCCGGCCAGCTTCAGCGTCCGGAAGCCGATCAGGCCGGCGCACAGCAGCGGCGCCGCCTGCAGGTCCGGGTAGCCGGCCGGGATCGCGAAGCAGAAGCGTTCGTCCGCCGCCACCAGCTGGGCATAGCCGCCGTCGCGCTGGTAGCCGGTGAACGCGGCGCGGTCGCAGAGGTTCTCCCGCCCCGACCGGCAGTAGCGGCAGGTGCCGTCGGTCCAGCCGAGCCACGGCACCCCTACGCGATCACCTTCGCCAAACCGCTCCCCGCCGGCCAGGACGCGACCGACGATCTGGTGCCCGAGCACGAGGGTCGGCTTCGGCTCGGTCAGCTCGCCGTCCACGATGTGCAGGTCGGTGCGGCACACCCCGCACGCCGCGACCCCGAGCAGCACCTCGCCCGCGCCGGGTTCGGGCGCGGCGAGCTCCGCTTCATGCAGGCGCCGGCCGGGTCCGTCGAGCACCATGGCGCGCATCGGTGCAAGGCTACGCTTTGGCCGTGGTCCCGGAGGGCTACCCGCAGCAAGCCGATTGTGCTCGCTCGGCGGCGGGCGCGGGGTGATCCGCAGGTGCCTGCCCGCGAGCTGAGCGGCCCGCTGGTCGAGGCCGCCTGGCTGCTCGAGCATCTGGCAGAGCCGGGACTGACCGTGGTCGACTGCCGCTTCCGCCTCGGCGAGCCCGGCGCCGGTGAGCGCGCCTGGCTTCAGGGACACATACCGGGCGCCGGCTTCCTCGACGTGGATCGCGACCTCTCCTCGGAGCCTGGCGACCGCGGGCGGCACCCGCTTCCGGCGCCCGGCGCATTCCAGGCGGCGGCTCGTCGGGCGGGCATCGGGCGGCAGTCGGGAGTGGTCGCCTACGACGAGGCGGGCGAGGGCGGTGCGGTCCGCCTGTGGTGGCTCCTTCGCCACTTCGGCCACCATCGGGTGGCCGTCCTGAACGGCGGCCTGGGCGCGTGGCGCGAGCAGGGCGGAGGGCTGAAGGCAGGCCCCGAGATCGCCGGGGAGGGCGATTTCGTCGCGCGCGAGCGCGAGGGCGACACGGTCAGCGCAGAGGAGCTCCACGGCGAGGCGGCCGGGCGCGTCCTGCTCGACGCCCGCGCCCCGGCGCGCTTCCACGGCGAGGCGGAGCCGATCGACCCGGTGGCCGGGCACATCCCGGGCGCCGTGAACCTCCCCTTCGCCGACGTCGCGCCGGAGGGCCGCTTCCTGGCGCCGGCCGAGCTGCGCGCCCGCTTCGAGGCCGCCGGGGCCGACGCCGACCGCGACGTCGTGGCCTACTGCGGATCGGGCGTCACTGCGTGCACGCTCGTCCTCGCGTCCGAGCTGGCCGGGCTCCCGGCGGCCCGCCTGTATCCGGGCTCCTGGAGCGAGTGGTCGCGCCGCGGCTACCCCGTGGCGCGCCAGGAGAGCGACCGCTCCACCGACAGCCGCAGCAGCGGGCCGGGCGGGGTGCGCTCGCGATAGGGCTCGTACCTCGCGGCGAGCGCGTCGAGGGCGGCGGCGCCCTCTGCCACGCCGACGATCTCGATCCGTCCCAGCAGCTGCACCCAGGCCAACCTGCTCCAGTCGTCGCTGTAGCGGTCCACGCAGAGCGCCGCGTGCGGCCGCCGCCGGAGGTAGCGCACGCGCGCGGGCTCGCGCGGTTGCTTCGGCTTCTCGTCGATGGCGCTCCATACCGAGCCCCCCACGACCGCGTAGGTGACCGGCAAGACGCGGGGGCGGTCACGGTCGTCGAGGAACGCGAGTCGCGCGACTCGCTCCCTCGCAAGGAGCTCTCGGGCCCAGCGGGGTAGCTCCTCTAGAGTCATCCACCCGAGCGTAAGCGGTCCAGAGAGGAGGACGGATGGAGATCGGCATCGGACTGCCGACCACGATCCCGGGGGTCGAAGGGCGGCAGCTCGTCGAATGGTCGAGGCGGGCGGAGCGGGCAGGGTTCTCGACGCTCGGGACGATCGACCGGGTGGTCTATCCGAACTACGAGCCGCTCATCGGCCTCGCCGCGGCGGCCGTCGTAACCGAGCGCATCCGCCTCACGACCGCGATCCTGATCCTTCCGCTCCGGCTGAACGCCACGCTGGTCGCAAAGCAGGCGGCGACGATCCAGCACCTCTCCGACGGCCGCCTCGTCCTGGGCCTGGCCGTCGGCGTGCGGCCGGACGACTTCGAAGCCGGCGGCGTGCCCTTCGAGGGCCGCGGCAAGCGCTTCGAGGAGATGCTCGAGGACATGCAGCGGATCTGGGCGGGCGAGGAGCGCGGGTATGCCGGCGCTATCGGACCCGATGTCTCGGAGAATCCGCCCTCCGTGATCATCGGCGGGCAGGTCGACGCCGCCTTCAGGCGCGCGGCGAGCTACGGCGACGGCTGGATCATGGGCGCCCAACCTCCCGACGCCCTCGCCGACGCACGGCCGAAGCTGGAGGCGGCCTTCCAAGACGCCGGCCGCGACGACCGGCCGCGCGCGCTGGCGCTCACCTACTTCTCGCTCGACGATGATCCCGAGGAGCAGACGCGCCGGACGATCGGGCACTACTACTCGTTCATTCCGGAGTACGCCGAAGTGGCCGTGGCCGACACCGCGAAGGGCGAGGACGCCGTGAAGGAGCGCGTGCGCGCCTTCGAGGAGGCCGGCTGCGACGAGCTGATCGCGTTCCCGGCGTCGTCGGATCCCGAGCAGGTGGACAGGTTGGCCGCCGCCGTGCTCTGACTTCCGTCCACCCCGGCCGCCACGATGGCGGTGGATGGGAAGGCTCCTGATCAGTCGTGCCGGCGCCGCGGCGGCGAGCGGCGTCCGCGTGGCCCGCGCGCTCTACTCGCGCTGGCGCCTGCTGCCGGACACGGACCGCAGGCGCTTGGCGCCGCTGGCCGACGACGCGAAGGACAAGGCCCTCTCCGTCCGCGGCGCCGCCGACCGCCAGCGCGCGGAGACGGAGCTGCGCACCGCCAGCGAGACGCTGGCCGCCGCCCTAGTCGAGACCGCCGAAGCCGACCCGGAGATCGACCCGGACGAAGTCCGGAGCCTGCGCGAGGACCTGAGGCGCGAGCTCGAGCGGCTTGCGAGCGCCGACATCAAGGCGTCGCGGGCCCATCCCGAGGGCGATCGTCCGCCCGGTTAGCGCCGGGGCGCGAGGGCGCCGTCCAGCGGGAGCTTGCGGCACCAGGGCCGAGGCGGGGACGTAGTCAGGCGGCCGTCCGGGTCCTGAGGGGCGCGGCGGTCGAGGCACGCGTCACGAGGCGCGGCAGGACGCGGGCGCGTGCGCGGGACTTCGGACGGCCGGCGACGGCCGCGGCCAACAGGCCCGCGGCCGCGGTCGCCACCTCGGACATCCCCCACTCGACCGTGGTGAGCGGCGGTGTGACCACTCCGGCGATCGGGTGGCCGTCGTAGCCGGCAACGGAGAGGTCGCGGGGCACCTCGAGACCCTGCGCGGCCGCCGCGGCGTAGACGCCGCAGGCGATCGAGTCCGAGAGGCAGAACACCGCGGTGGGCCGCGGCTCGAGCCGCAGCAGGCCGGCCGCAGCGTCCTCGGCGTCCTCGATCGAGTGTTGCGAGTTGATCACCGTCGCCTCCATGCCGAGCGACCGGCAGACCTTGGCCACCACGCGTTCGGCGGGGCGGTCCGGCGTCGATGGGCGGCTCGGGGTAACCACCGCGATTCGGCGATGGCCGAGCGCATGCAGGTGCCCGAGCACCAACTTGACGCCGGCGCGGTTGTCGAAGAGCACCTCCCCAACCGTGGGCCCGGCGAGCGCGTCGCCGACCGTCACGATCGGCAGCATCTCTCCAATCTCCTGCCACGAGGCGCCAGACGGGTCGAGGGGCGACACCACGAGCCCGTCGACCAACTGGTCCGCCAGCTGACGCGCCAGCATCCGCTCGCGCTCGGGCTCGCCGCCGGCATCTACCACCACCATGTGCAGATCGTGGGCGCCGAGCTGACGGCCCAGTGCCTCGACGAAGCGCTGCTCGCCGAGGTCCTCGAGCGAGCCGGAGAGCACGCCGACCAACCCCGTGCGCCCACGGGCCAGCGCGCGCGCTACGGCGTTGCCCGTGTAGCCCAGCTCGGCGGCCACACGGCGCACCCGCTCCTGGGTCTCCGGTGACGTCTGCACGCCGCGCATCGCGTAGGAAACCGCGGCCGGAGACAACCCGGTCGCCGCGGCGACGTCCCTGATGGTGACTCGGGTCCGCCCACCCACAAGGCAACCGTAGCGCTCGGCCGCTGCTGAGCAGCGCATCGGCGCGCGCTGCCGCTGCCGGCGGCCAGCCTTCGTACATGCTTAATAACCCGGCGAGCCCGTCCAGGTAGGGTTTTCGCCGGCCGCCATGACCCCCACCGCAGCCGCGCAGCGTCCGCAGCTGTTGCCGCGTCCCGTCCGGCATTGGGAACAGCTGCGGTGTCCGGTGCCGAGCCGCGGTCGATCCGTGCGAACTGCCCTTAGCCGGGAGACGATCCGGCCCCTGCGCTTCGCCGCCCGCTACTCGGAGGAATGACCATTGGCGGAGTCGAGTGAACTCTTGGGGCGGGACGCCGCCGGTTTGGCGTTCGTGGAGGCCACCAAGGTCTATCCGGGTCGGAAGATGGCCGCGGTCTCCAATCTGACGCTCGAGATCCCGGCGAGCGAGATTTGCGTGTTGATCGGCCCGTCGGGCAGCGGAAAGACGACCGCGATGCAGATGGTCAACCGGCTGATCCCTATGACGTCGGGAGACGTCACGATCGACGGACGCAGCGTCATGACGCTCGACGAGGCCGAGCTCCGCCGGGGGATCGGCTACGTCTTCCAGCAGATCGGGCTGTTCCCGCACATGACGGTGGAGGACAACATCGGCACGGTGCCGCGCCTCCTCGGCTGGCCCAAAGAGCGCATACGCGCGCGCGCGAGAGAGCTCCTCGAGCTTGTCGGCCTCGACCCCGACGAGGACCTCCGCCGCTACCCCAGTCAGTTCTCCGGTGGCCAGCAGCAGCGCATCGGCGTGGCCCGGGCGATGGCGGCCGACCAGCCGCTCATGCTGATGGACGAGCCGTTCGGTGCCGTCGATCCGATCGCGCGTGACCGGTTGCAGGACGACTTCCTGCGCTTGCACGCGGAGGTGCCCAAGACCGTCGTCTTCGTGACGCACGACATCGACGAGGCGATCAAGATGGGCACCCGCATCGCGATCCTGCGCGACGGCGAGCTCGTCCAGTACGACACGCCCGACCGCATCCTGGCCGAGCCCGCGAACGAGTTCGTCGCCGAGTTCGTGGGGGCCGACCGCGGCCTGAAGCGCCTGCGCGTGTGGACGCTCAGTGACATCGAGTTGGATCCCGCCGCCGAGGGTGTGGCCGGCCCGAGCGCACCCGACGACACGAGCCTGCGCGACGCCCTGTCGCTCATGCTGGTGGAGGGCGTCGAGCGACTGACCGTCCTCGACGCGAGCGGAGCCCGGAAGGGGACGGTAACGCTCGAGACGATCACGCGACTGATTGGACCAGAGAAGCGCGCGGTCGAGGTGTAATGTCGCTCATCGCCCAGCAGCCGGTCATCCCCGAGTTCCAGCGCGGCAGCGAGTGCATCCGCGAGAACCGCCAGTTCTGCCTCGACTGGTTCCTGGACAACTTCGACCGCGTGTTCGCGCCGCGCCTGGTCGAGCACATCGAGCTGACGGCCATAGCCGTCGGAATCGGGTTCGCGATCTCGTTCGCCGCCGCGCTGGTCTCCTTCAGCCGGGGCTGGTTCGAGACGCCCTTCGCGATCTTCGCCGCCTTCCTCTACACGATTCCGAGCCTGGCGTTCTTCCAGCTGATGGTGCCGATCACGGGCCTCAGCATGACGAGCGCCGAGATCGCTCTGGTCTCGTACACGCTGCTGATCCTCTTCCGAAATACGCTGACCGGTCTCCGCGAGGTGCCGCAGGACGCCCGCGTCGCGGCACGCGCGATGGGGCTCACGCAGTGGCAACTCCTCCGACGCGTCGAGCTGCCGCTGGCCCTGCCCGCGATCATGGCCGGGATCCGGATCGCGACAGTGACCACGATCAGCCTGGCGACGGTCGCGGCGTTCATCGGCGTCGGCGGTCTGGGCCAGCCGATCTTCAACGCGATCCAGAGCGGCTTCAAGACAGAGTTCGTGGCTGCCGGCCTGATGGCGGTGCTCCTGGCGCTGGTCGCCGACGGGCTCCTCGTACTCGTCCAGCGCCTACTGACGCCGTGGGCCCGAGCGCAGAGGGCCTGACATGCACACGTTCGTCGACGCCATCGAGTTCCTCTTCGACAACCTGGGACTGATCTGGGACAAGACGGTCGAGCATCTCGCGCTTTCCGGGGCCGCGGTGGGAGTGGCGATGGCGCTCGCCATCCCGCTCGGCGTGTGGCTCGGTCACCTGCATCGCGGCTCGTTCATCGCGATCAACGTGTCGAACGTCGGCCGCGCGCTGCCGAGCCTGGCCGTGATCTCGATCGGCCTGGGGCTGCTGGGGGTGGGCTTCCTGAACGTCATGGTGGCGCTCGTCATCCTGGCCGCGCCAGTGATGCTCACGAACGCCTATGTGGCCGTGGATCAGGTCGACCCCGACGCGGTGCGGGCCGCTCGGGGAATGGGAATGCGGCCCCTGCAGACGCTCGTGCGCGTCGAGCTCCCGCTCGCGCTACCCCTGATGTTTGCCGGGATCCGCACCGCCGCGGTCTACGTGGTGGCGACCGCGCCGCTTGCGGCACTGGCCGGCGGAGGCGGCCTCGGCGACATCATCGTCAACCAGCCCACGTATGGACCCGCGGGCGTCGTGGCGGGCTCGATCGCGATCGCCGTGCTGGCGTTCGCCACCGAGGGCGTCTTCGCGCTGGTGCAGCACCTCGCGACGCCGCGTGGGCTGCGAAGGCGACGTGAGGAGAAGCTGCTCGAGCCCCGGATCGATACGGCGGCAGCCTGAAAATGTCCACGTCGACATCAGAATGGAGGGAATGGAATGAGACGAGGAAGGTTCCGCCTCGTGCCCGTGGCGCTGCTGCTGGCCGTGCTCGGGATGCTCGTCTTCGCCGCCTGCGGCGACGACGACGATGACGAGTCGGCCGGCGGCCAGACCGGCGGCGAGCAGGCCGCGGGACAGCCGGGCAAGGGCAAGCCGCCGGTCACGCTCGGGACGAAGGACTTCCCCGAGGAGTTCATACTCGGCGAGCTCTACAAGCAGGCCCTCGAGGCAAAGGGCTACAAGGTCAACCTGAAGAAGAACATCGGCTCGACCGAGATCATCGACAAGTCGCTGACCAGCGGCGAGATCGACGGATACCCGGAGTACCTCGGCGTGTCGTTGGCCGTCACGTTCCGAAAGGACATCATCCCCAAGAGCGCGGAGCAGACCTACAACCTGGCGAAGAGGCTCTACGAGAAGCGCGGACAGGTGATCAGTCAGCAGACGCCGTTCTTCGACGTAGACGCGATCGCCACGACCAGGGAGTTCGCGGAGAAGAACGGCCTCGAGGCGCTCGGCGACCTGAAGAAGCTGGGCAGCTTCACCGTCGGCGCGCGGCCCGAGTTCCGCGACCGCTTCCAGGGCCTGAAGGGCATGCGCTCCGAGTACGGGCTGACCAACGCTAAGTTCAAGCAGCTGGCGCTCGGGATCCAGTATCAGGCGCTCGACTCGGGCGACGTGGACACCGCCAACGTGTTCTCCACCGACGCGCAGCTGGCGAGCGGCAAGTACAGGGTGCTGAAGGACCCGAAGGGCATTTTCGGCTACCAGCACGTCGCGATGGTCATGAACAGGGATAAGTACGAGGCGCTCGGCGGGCCCGAGTTCTTCAAGGTGATCGACGACGTCAGCAGGCTGCTGACCAACGACGCGATTATCACGATGAACAAGGCCGTCGTCATCGACAAGCAGGATGAGGCCGACGTGGCCCGTGAGTTCCTGCAGGCGAACAGGCTGGTCTAGCGCCACGGCCGTTCACTAGCCGGTGCACCCGGGCTCCGTCGGGGAGCCCGGGTGCATCGGGGACAGCGGGGCGCCCTACGTCGGTCGATCCACGGTTGACCAGCGTGTCGAACCCCTGGCGGCGACGCCCCGGCGCCGGTCGTCGGCTGTATTGCAAGCGCGCGTGTTTCCCGAGCGCTGTTACGGGTTAAAGGTGAAGCGGTCCACTGAACCGCTTCAGTAAACGCTTCGGTCTCGATGCAGGTCGACGTCCATCAGCACCTCTGGCCGGCGCCGTTCCTCGCGGCCCTCCGCGCGCGCCGCACGCCGCCGCGGCTCGACGGGTGGGTCCTGCACCTGCTCGGCGGGCGGAAGTATCTCGTCGACCCCGCCCACCACGATGTCGAAGCCCGCGCGGACCAGGCGGTCGCCGACGGCGACACGCTCGTCTGCGTGGCGCCGTCGGCCGCGCTCGGGCTCGACCGCCTTCCGCGCGCGGAGGCGGAGGACCTCGCCGCGGCGTGGCTCGAAGGTGCGCTCGCCCTGCCCCCTCCATTCCGCGCGTACGCGATGCCGACCACGCCGAGCGCGCTCGGTGAGGCACTCACGTCGGGCGCCATCGGCCTCGAGGTGGGCGCCGACCTTATCGCCGCGGCGGGAGGGCTCGGGCGGCTAGCTCCGCTGCTCGGCGTGCTGGAGAGCGCCGAGCGGCCGCTGTTCGTTCACCCCGGCCCGGCCGGCGCCGAAGATGGACCCGGTCGCCCGGAGTGGTGGGCACCTGTCGTCTCGTACGTCGCGCAGCTGAACGCGGCCTGGTGGGCCTGGACCGACGACGGGCGCGAGCGCTTTCCGCGACTGCGGGTGTGCTTCGCGGCGCTGGCGGGCCTCGGTCCGCTCCACGGCGAGCGCCAGCGCTCCCGTGGCGGCACCGCCGGCACGGTCGACCAGCTCGCGTTCTTGGAGACGTCGACGTACGGCACGCAGGCGGTCGATGCCGTCGTGCGCGTGCTCGGCATCGACGTCATCTGCCGCGGCTCGGACCGCCCCTACGGGATCCACGTTCCACCGGCGCTCGGCAGCGACGCCGCGCTGCACGCCATGCGTTCGCTCAATCCCGGGCGCCTCCTGGCCCACGTGCCCCACGAGATGAGTGCGTGATTGACCGCTCGTCCACCTCCAGCGGGCGCCCGCTGGCCCGCGAGCAGCTGACGGGGCTCGTGGCCGGTGTCGCCGCGTGCCGCGAGCTGTGGACGCCGCACTACGATCCGCACGCCACCCGGCGGACCTACGCGGCGCTTCACCGCGACGAGGCCGTGGACGTGTGGGCGATCTTCTGGCTGCCGGGTGACGACACCGGCTGGCACGACCACGACACCTCGAGCGGCGCCGTGCAGGTCGTCGAGGGGGCGCTCGAGGAATGGGTGCTGCGGCTGGCCGTGCCGGAGCGCCCCAGACGCTGCCGCGCGGGCTCGTGGCTGTCCTTCGCGCCGTCGCACATCCACCGGCTCACCTGCGCCGCGCCGCGTGCCACTTCTATCCACGCCTACTCGCCCCCGCTATGGCGCCTCGGTCAGTACACGCTCGCCGAGGACGGCGCCCTGCGGCGCGTGTCGGTCTCGTACGCCGACGAGCTGCGGCCGCTCGACCCCCCGCGGCCTAGGTCGCACTGAGCAGCGAGTCCCCGCGCTGCGCCGCCGCCCTGCGGCAGGCCCGTCGCACGTCTTCGGCCAGCGCCGGCAGCGCCGCCGCGGCGCGGGCGGCGTCCTCGCCGAGCGGGCGGTCGTCCGGCGCCGGCTCGCCCCCCTTCATGGCGAGCGCACGTTCCGCGGCGACGTGCTCCAGCGCGAGCGCGGTGCGCACGTGAGCGACCCCCCGGCGTGCCTGGAGCGCGCCCTGCCAGGCGAATGAGGCGTGCTCCTCGAGCCCGCGGGACAGGACGGCGGTGCCGAGCACCGCAGGCGCGGCCTCGGCGCGCAGGCGGGCGAGCGCATCCGCCGCGACGTACTCGGCGACCATGAGACCGGAGGATCCGGGACGGGGCGCGGCGAGGAACGGGGTGAGCCTCGTGAACCGCGGCTCGAGAAGGTGCGCCAGGCGCGCCGTCGAGAGCTGCACGAACGGGACGAGCGCGAGCCGCACCGTGTCGAGGGCCAGGGCGACCGGAGCCGCGTGAAATCCGCCGTGGTGGATGACGTCGCCGCCTACGACCAGGGGGTTCTCGGCCGGGGCGCAGATCTCGATGGCGAGCACGTCATGGAGCGCCGCGAGCGCGTCGTGCAGGGCGCCGGCCACCGGCGGCAGGCATCGGAGGGCGAACGGATCCTGTACGCGGGCGGGTGGACCGGCGTGCTCGGTGAGCGCCCACATCGTGCTCGCCACCGCCCGGAGCCCGGGCAGCGGGCGGACCGCGGCCAGCGGCGCCGCGAACGCCTCGCGGTTGCCGTCGAGCGCCCGGAAGGTCGCAGCGGCCACGCCCAGCCCGGCGTCGAGGAGCTCGCTGAGGTCCGCCCAAGCCAGCGCGGCAACGGCGAGCGTTGCGGCGTTCGAGCTGATGAGCGGCGCGGCGTCGCCCTCGGCGAGCGAGAAGCTGTCGGCGGCTTCGGCCAGCGCGAGGCCGAGTGCGGCGAGTACGCTGACGTCCCCGGTGCCGATCCCGCCGAGGTCATGGACCACGGGCAAATTGCCGCTCCCGAGCAGCGCGACCAGCGCGTCGGCGACCTCGACGCGATGCCCCCCGCCTCCGGCCGCCATCTGACTCAGGCGGGCGAGGATCGTCCCGCGCACGACCTCGGCGGCCAGCGGCTCGCCCACTCCGGCCGCGTGGCTGCGCAGGAGGCGAAGCGCGTACTCGCGCCGGTCACCTTCGACGGCGACGTGGACGTTCGCGCCGACCCCCGTGGTGCGCCCGTAGACTGGCCGCCGCCCGGCGGCCGCGTCGGCGGTGGTGCGGGCGGTGGCCATCCGCTCGCGTGCCGCCGCGGTGAGCTCCACCGGGACTCGTGCGCCGCGCGCCGCGACGGCGAGCACCGCCGGCGTGAGCGGCTGGTCCCCGATGCGCAGCACGGACATCTGAGGCCACTCAACCACATATGCCGAGGCCGCGACGTGGCGCAGATCCGTATGCTTGCCCCTGATCGCGCGGCGCGATATTCCTGGCGGAGCGTGGACACCCACCCATCCCCGGCCGCCCCGCGAACCGTGCCCAGCCCGCGGGAGACATCATTCCCGATCGGCGCCGGGGTTCGCCTCGACGAGCTCGAGCTCGATCCGCATCCGGTGCTTGCACGGCTGCGTGAGCGCGAGCCGGTGTCGTGGGTCCCCGCGCTGAACGGTTGGCTCGTCACCAGGCGCGACCTCGCGCTCCGAGCAATGCGGGAGTCGGCGACCTTCACGGTCGACGATCCCCGCTTCTCCACCGGGCAGGTCGTCGGCCCGAGCATGCTCACGCTCGACGGCGCCGAGCACGATCGTCACCGCGGCCCGTTCGCACGCGACTTTCGTCGGGGATCCGTCCGAGAGCGGTTCACGGCGCTGGTCGAGGCGGAGACCGAGCGCCTGCTGGATGAGCTCGAACCGCGGGGATCCGCCGAGCTGCGCCGCGGCCTGGCCGGTCCGCTGGCGGCGCGCACCGTCGCCGTCGCACTGGGCCTCGACGGCACCGATACCGAGCGGATGCTCAACCTGTACGACTCGATCGTCGAGGCGGTGACCGGCGTCGCCGCGGGAGAACCCGTCACTCCGGCCGGGAGGCGGGCCTTCGCCGAGCTGCGCTCCGCCGTCGAGCCGATGCTCGACCAGGACCCCGCGCGGTCGCTCGTCGCCGCGGCCGCCGGCCGGGCCGGTGGGCTCGCCCGCGCCGAGGTGGTCTCGAACGCCGCGGTCCTCATGTTCGGCGGCATCGAGACGACCGAGGGGATGATCACGAACGCGATCCTCCACCTATTGGCGCACCCGGACGGGCGCGCGCTCGTCGAACGCGATCGGAGCCTGTTGCCGAACGCGATCGAGGAGTCGCTCCGGCTCGAGCCGGCGGCGGCGGTGGTAGACCGGTACGCGACCCGCGACGTCCGGCTCGGATACGGGTCCATCGGCCGCGGCGAGCTCGTGACGGTCTCCATCGCCGGGGCGAACCGCGACCCGGCCTTCTTTCCCGACCCGGATCGGTTCGACGTCCGCCGGGAGAACGCTCGCCGCCACGTCGCGTTCGCGCACGGTCCACACGTCTGCCTGGGGATGCACCTCGCACGCCTCGAGGCGGGCACGGCCGTCGGGCGCCTGCTCGACCGCCTACCGGGTCTGCGCCTCGATCGCGACCGGCCGACCGCACCCCGCGGCCTGGTCTTCCGGAAGCCGCCGACGCTCCATGTGCTCTGGGGCGACAGCCGGGCGTGACCTACCAGTCGTCCGGAACGAGCCGCGGACCCACGATGTGTCCGACCTCGTGCTCGTGCAGGTCGTGGGCGAAGTGGGAGGCGTACCACAGCACCACGTTCGTGTCACGGATCGACTCGCCGTTCAAGAACCGGTTCAGGCCGGCGCGAGCCTCGGCGGGGTCGGTGGTGAAGCCGACGCCATCGTCGAGCTGGCCCGGCCGGTGCCGTAGAGCCCAGAGGTCGCCCACACCGAAGGCGTCGGCGCGGCCGTCGTTCGCGCCCGGGATCAGCGTGTAGCTCTCGCCGCTGGCCGTGTTGCGGACCTGCCACCTGCGTTTGCGCCTCCTGTCGCGCTTGCGCCGGATCTCGTTGCGGAGCCCGTGCCAGTTGCCCCTGCCCGGGAGCGGCGGGTCGTTGAACTCGCGCACCTCGTTGCGCGCCCCGCCCGCGACGTCGAAGTCGAGCCGCCAGTACGCGTGGTGGTGGTGCAGCCTGCAGACGCAGCTGTTCTCCACCGCGCCGAAGCCGAAGCGGGGCTCGATCGTGCCGTCGGCGTGGAGCCGCCACCGGCTGATGTAGCGGTACCAGCCCGCCTCGAGCTCGCTGACCAGCACCACCTCGTCGCCGTCGACGTAGACGGCCACGCCGCGGAAGTTGCCCCGGTCCCGACCCGACTCGAGGATCGTCCTCGCCTTTGTCGGGCAGAGTCGGAAGCCGGGCGCGACGTCGGCGCCACGGGCGCTGAACATGCCCTCCTCGAACTGCCAGTCGCGAAACGGGCCGCAGGCATCGCGCCGGTAGCGGACGTTGAGTATCGGCACGTGTGCGCGGCGCAGCACTCGCTTGCCGCGATAGGCGACCCGGCGTAGCTCCACGCCCGAGCCGTTCGTACCAGAGGAGGCGGCGGGGCGGACGACGACCAGGGTCCAGAGCGTCTCGCCGTCACGCTTCACCGTGACCCTCGCCCGTCCCGGAGTGCCCCGACCGGTGGTTCGCTGGCGGGCATCGTCGACCCCGCAACTAGCCGCCTGGGCGCGGGCGCTCGCCGGGGCGTTCCCCTCGAAGTGCACGACCTCGCCGCGGGCGAGCTTGACCCCGACGATCTCGTGCGCGTCGTCCGCCTGCGTTGCGGGCCGCAATCCGACCGCGAGGGTGCGCTCGACCGTCCCGTCCGGCTGTGCCTCGAGTAGCAGCGGCGGCATCGGGCGATAGGGCCGGAGGTCTCCGCTTCTGAGCGCCCGGCCGAGCTCGGGGTCGCCGGCGAGCGTCTCGAGGGCGGCGTCGAACTCGTCGCCCGTCGGAAGCGGCTGGCGAACCGTCTCGCGGACGGCTACGTCCTCGCCACCGTCGAGCCGCGTCTCGACGATCAGCGCGCGCTCGTTCGTGTAGTCGTAGACGGTCGCCTGGACGCGGCCGGGCTCGCCAGCGTCCTCGTCGTCCGCCTCGGCGGCAGGCTCGACCCCCGCGACCGACAGGAGCCGATGGTCGACGCCGTCGAGCTCGGCCTCGACGTCCGGATGCCCTAGCGCGGTGCTTGCCGCGGCTTCCAGCTCCTCTTGCGCGGGACCCCACGGCACGATTTCCACCTTGAGCTCGGCCATGCGCCTCCAGTCATCCGGGTGCCGACACTCCTCGTCGTATACCACCAACGACCTCGACACCCGCCTCGCGCGCGGTCCCTCCCTGGCGTAGTAGCGTCGCGGGAATAACCACCGCCGCGGAAGAGTCCACCGTCCAGCCGCTGCGCTTCCAGGAGGGTGCGCTGCTCGTGCTCGACCAGCGCGCCCTTCCCGGCGAGGAGCGATGGATCCGGTGCGAGAGCGTCGGGCAGGTGGCCGAGGCGATCCGCTCCATGGCCGTGCGTGGCGCGCCGGCGATCGGCCTGGCGGCGGCGTACGGAATGGCCCTGGCGGACGACCGCGAGCAGGCCGCCGCGCTCCTCCGCGGCACGCGGCCGACCGCGGTCAACCTGGCCTGGGCGGTTGACCGCTGCCTAGCGGCGGGCAACGTGCTCCGGGAGGCCCGCCGGCTCCACCGCGAGCAGGAGGCGGCCGACCGCCGGCTTGCGGAGCTCGGCGCCGAGCGCTTCGAGCCGGGGGACCGGGCCCTCACCCACTGCAACACGGGCCCGCTCGCCACCGGCGGCTACGGCACCGCCGGCGGAGTGCTCCGGGCGGCCTGGCAACACGACCGACTGGCCCAGGTCTGGGTCGACGAGACCCGTCCGCTGCTGCAGGGCGCCCGGCTGACGGCCTGGGAGCTCGAGAGGGCCGGCATCCCGTTCCGCCTGATCGCCGACTCGGCCGCCGGCGCCCTCATGGCGCGCGGTCTCGTCGATCGCGTCGTCGTGGGCGCCGACCGCATTGCCGCCAACGGCGACGTCGCCAACAAGATCGGCACCTACCCGCTCGCGGTGCTGGCGGCCCGCCACGGCGTGCCGTTCTACGTCGCGGCGCCGGTCTCGACGATCGATCCCGATACGCAAAGCGGAGAGCGGATCCCGATCGAGGAGCGTGACCCGCGCGAGCTCGGCTCCGGCCCGGACGCCTTCAACCCCGCCTTCGACGTCACGCCGGCCGAGCTCGTCACGGGGATCATCACCGAGGCGGGCGTGCTCGAGCTGCCGTACGAAGAGTCGATCGCGCGTGTCGCTTCGGGCTGAGGTCGTCGCGGCCGCCCGCGAGATGCACCGCCGCGGGCTGGTGGCGGGCACGGCCGGCAACGTGAGCGCTCGTTCGGGCGACCTCGTCTACATCACTCCCAGCGCGCTGCCGTACGACGAGATGGGCCAGGACGACCTGGTCACGCTCGACCTGGACGGCGCCGTCGTGGCGGGTTGGCGCAAGCCGTCGAGCGAGCGCCGCGTCCACGTCGCCGTGTATGCCGCAAGGCCGGAGGTGCGGGCGATCGTGCACACCCACAGCGGCTACGCCACCGCGTGGAGCTCGCTCGGTGAACCGCTCTTCACCTCGGCGCTAGGCGATGCGGTGCACAGCGCGGAGTGGGCGCCGCCGGGCTCCGAGGAGATCGCCGGCGCCGCCGTGGCCGCGCTCGGGCCGCGGCCCGGTGTCCTACTGGCTCGGCACGGTGTGCTCGGCGTCGGTGCGGCACCCGCCCACGCGCTGGCGATCTGCGCCGCAATCGAGCGAGAGGCCCGACCCGCCTGGCTCGCGCGGGGGCTCGACGCCCGCGCGCTGATGGCGGCCGCGTCCCGTCCGCTCGTCCTCGGGATCGGCGGGGGCGGCGACGTGGTTGGCGCGCTGGCCACGGCCGAGCTGTGCAGGCTGGAGCACGGGGCCAGGCCCGTGCTAGGCGGGACGACCTGGGAGCGGC
>JACVRW010000061.1 GCA_014534235.1 Thermoleophilaceae bacterium
AGCTCACCGGTGACGACCGCCACGACGCCGGGGAGCGCCTCCGCCGCCGAGGCGTCGATGGAGTTGATGCGCGCGTGCGCGAACGGGCTCCGCAGCACGGCCATGTGAAGCATCCCGGGCAGGTTGACGTCGTCGACGTAGTTGCCCCTCCCTCGGATGAACCGATCGTCCTCCTTGCGCTTGATGCTGTGGCCGATACCGCGGACCTCTGTGGTCGCCATCGCTACCTCCCCTCCTCGGCCATCTTCGCCGCCGCCCACTGGACGGCCTTCACGATGTTCTGGTAGCCCGTGCAGCGGCAGACGTTCCCGGAGAGCGCCCAGCGGATCTCCTCCTCGCTCGGGTTCGGGTTCTCCGCGAGGAGCGCGGTCGCGGTGAGCATCATCCCCGGTGTGCAGAACCCGCACTGGAGGCCGTGCTCCTCCTTGAACCCCTCCTGGATCGGATGAAGGCCGCCGTCGCGGACGAGGCCCTCCACGGTCGTCACCTCGCGCCCGTCGGCCTGGACGGCGAGGAACGTGCAGGACTTGATCGGCTTCCCGTCGAGCAGCACCGTGCAGGCGCCGCAGCTCGTGGTGTCACAGCCGACGTGAGTGCCGGTCAGGCCGAGCGTCCCACGAAGGAAGTGGACGAGCAGCAGTCGTGGCTCCACCTCGGCCGAGCGCTCCTGGCGGTTAAGGGTGACGGTGATCGCGTGCGTGGTCTCCGCCGTTTCACCGCTGACCGTGGCGCTCACTGGTCCTCCTTCTCTCGAATCTCCTTCATCACGTCCTCAGCCGTCTCCTCTCCGGCGAACTCCTCACTCGGCTCCGGCCGGCCCGGCGGCGCGGCAGCGGCGCGCGGCACGTCGCCGCGCTCCTCCGGACGCGCGGCCATCCGCAGACCTCGCTCGACGAACACCCTCACCACATTGCGCTTGTAGTCGGCGCTGCCGCGCACGTCGTCGCGCGGCTCCGCGGCGCCGGCGGCCAGGCGGGCGGCCTCCCTGATCGCCTCGTCGTCCAGCGGGGCACCCGCCAGCGCCGCCTCGGCGTCCGTCGCGCGCAGGTTGCGGGGGCCGACGGCGGTCAGTGCGATACCCGCCCGCGACACGGTTCCGTCCGCGAAGCTCACGTGCACCGCCACGGCGACCGTGGCGAAGTCGCCCACCCGGCGCTCGAGCTTCAGGTAGGTGCCCGCCGCACGGGCCCCAGGGTCGGGCACGCGCACCTCCGTGATGATCTCGTTCGGTTCGAGCGCCGTCGTGAAGGGCCCGAGCAGCAGCTCGTCGAGCGGGATCTCCCGCCGGCCGCCCGCGCTCGCCGCCACCACGCGCGCGTCGGCCGCGAGCAGGGCCGAGCCCCAGTCCCCCTGCGGGTCGGCGTGGGCGAGTGAGCCGGCGACCGTGCCGAGGTTGCGGACGATCGGATCGGATATCTGGGGCGCGGCGTCGGCGAGCACCCCCCAGCGACCGCCGAGCAGCTCGGAGCGCTCGCAGTCGCGATGGCGCACGAGCGCGCCGATGCGCAGCTCGCCGTCCTCCTCGGCCAGACGGTCGAGGCCAGCCACGCGGTTGATGTCCACGAGCGCGCGCGGCGAGGCGAAGCGCAGCTTCATCAGCGGGAGCAGGCTCTGGCCGCCCGCGAGCACCTTCCCCTCGTCGCCGTACCGGTCCAGCGTCGCCAGCGCCTCCTCGAGCGTCGTCGGCGCCTGGTACTCGAACCTGCCGGGATACATGAACCCCCCTCCTCGGGCTTCAGCGAAACGAGCTTACTCCGGATAAGGCGGCGCCCGCAAGACAAAACCGGTCGCTTCGCTCGCGGTTTTCGAATTACTTGACAAAACCGGTCGCTTCGGTCGCGGATCTCGAATTACTTCGCAAAACCGGTCGCTTCGGTCGCGGGTCTCGAATTAGTCGAGCAAATAGCGTCCTGGCGCGCTCCGGGGGGCGACTCCGCCGGGGTTTCCCGCTTATCCTCGCAGTGCATGGCCAAGGACACCGAGAAGCTGATCCGCCAGCTGAGCTTGATCTCGTTCCTGATGGCCGAGCGGCGCCCGGTCTCGGCGCTCGAGATCAAGCAGGACGTCGAGGGCTACTCGCAGATGAACGACGAGGCGTTCGCCCGTCGGTTCTACGCTGACCGTGCCGAGCTCGACTCCCTCGGCATCCACCTGAAGGTCGACAAGCCGGCCGAGGGCTACTACGAGGCCGAGACCTACTCGCTGCCGCCGGAGAACTTCTACCTGCCCGCCATCCAATTCACGGACGAGGAGCTCGGCGCGCTTCGGATGTCGCTCAGCTTGCTCGACGGCGAGTTCGCCTACGCCGAGCCGCTTCGGCTCGCTTTGCAGCAGCTCTCCTGGGGAAAGCCGTCGCCGCTGGACGCCCCGGAGCAGCGCACGGTGGCGCTCGCCGTGACGGCGCGGGCCGGCGGGAGGGAGCTGTCGCAGCGGCTGACGAAGATCGAGACCGCGATCTTCCGCCGAAAGACGATCGTCTTCGACTACTACACGATCGGGCGGGACTCCGAGGAGACGCGGAAGGTCGATCCCTACCATCTGCTCTTCCGCGGCGGGCAGTTCTACCTGATCGGCTACTCGCATGAGCGCGACGACGTGCGCGTCTTCCGGGTCTCGCGCATCCGGAGGAAGGTCGGCTACGCCTCGAAGGCGGAGCACGACTTCAATCGCCCCGAGGAGTTCGACCCCCGCATGTACGCCACGCGCACCGACTGGCAGCTCGGGGAACCCGTGGGCCGGGCGCGCATCTGGCTGTCCGAGCGGATCGACTGGCTCGTGCTGCGTCACTTCGGGCACGCCGGGGAGGTCACGGAGGCGGACGGCGGGGTGATCTTCGAGACCGACTACGCGGACTCCCGGCAGATCGTCTCGTGGGTGCTGGGACTGGAGGAGCAGGCTCGGATCGAGGGGCCGGAGGAGCTCGTGGCGGAGGCGCGCGAGCGGCTCGAGCTCGTCATCGAACGTCACGCGCGCCGGCTCGAGCTGGCGGCGCCCGTGAGGCGCACGCCGGCCGAGCTCGGCGAGCCCGACGACGACGGGCGGGAGTCGCCGATCCGCCCTGAGCGGTTCGCGCGCCTGCTGACGCTCGCGGGCATCCTGATCGATGCCGCGCGCGACGCCCGCAAGCTCGACGTGGCCGAGCTCTGCGAGCGCCTTCAGGTGACGGAGCAGGAGCTTCGGCAGGACATCGACGTGCTCAACGTCGTGAACTTCGGCGGCGGCAGCTACGTCCTCTACGCCGAGGTCCGGGGCGACCAGGTCGAGGTCGACCCCGAGCCCTACGGCGACAACTTCGCGCGGCCCGCCCGCCTCCTGCCGCTCGAAGCCAAGGCGCTGGTGGCGGCAATCGACCTGATCGGCGAGCACCTCCCGGGGAGCTCGCTCGCGTCCGCGCGCGAGAAGATCGTCCACGCGCTGGGTCAGGACCCAGCGGAGGAGGGGCTCCAGATCACGACCGCGAAGGGCGACGACTCTGACATCGCCCGCGTCGTCTCACGGGCGATCGCCTCGAACCGCCTCCTGCAGATCGACTACTACAAGGAGAACGAGGACGAGTTCGTCGAGCGGACGATCGAGCCGTACAAGCTCGCCAACGGCCAGGAGGGCTGGTATGTGCACTCGTTCGACCTGGAGCGCGACAGGCCGCGCTCGTACCGGCTCGACCGCATCCGCGAGGCCACCGTCGTGGACGAGACCTTCGAGCCGAGGCCCGGCGTCGAGCCGGACGTGCACGGCTGGCTGTCCACAGGGGAGGTGCCCTCGTCCAACCGCGCGCGGATCTGGGTCTCGCCCGAGCGGGCCCGCTGGGAGCGCGAGGACCACCGCGTTGTCGAGGAGCTCACCGATGGCGCGGTGATCGTCGAGCGTGCATACGCCTCGCACGAGTGGCTGGCCCGCGAGCTGCTGAAGGCGGCCGGGGACGCCGTCGTCCTCGAGCCGGAGGAAGCTCGTCAGGCGGTCCTGGACGCCGCCGAGGCGCTCGCCGGCGGGGTCAGGCGCTGACCCATGCCCTCGCGCCGCGACCAGATCCATATGAACGACGAGGAGCTGCGCGCCTTCGTCGCCGAGCAGATGGTCATGCAGTGCGCAACCGCGGGGCCCCGCGGCCGGCCCCATCTCGTCCCGCTGTGGTACGTCCCCGACGGGATCGAGCTCCTGGGGTGGACGTACGCGAAGTCGCAGAAGGCGCGGAACCTCGATCGCGATCCGCGGGCCACGATCGGCATCGAGCAAGGGGTGAGGTACGAGGAGCTGCGCGGGGTCATGTTCGAGTGCGACGTCGAACTCGAGCGCGATCCGTCCGACGTGGAGCAATATGGCCTCATGCTGTTCCGGCGCTACGCCGACGACCTCACGCCGGAGATTCGCGAGATGGTCGCGAAGCAGGCGCAGAAGCGCGTGGGCCTGCGGTTTGTTCCATCCCGGGTTGTGAGCTGGGATCACCGCAAGCTCGGCGGTGCTTACTGAGACGTGATGTTGAAGCTCTCCACCAGAACGCGGGCATGGATGCCCGCGGAGGTAACCGGTTGAAGGGGCTGATCCTCTCCGGCGGCAAGGGCACCCGCCTCCGCCCCCTGACCCACACGAGCGCCAAGCAGCTCGTGCCGGTCGCCAACAAGCCGGTGCTGTTCTACGGGCTCGAGGCGATGAGCGCCGCGGGGATAGGCGACGTCGGAGTGATCATCGCACCGGAGACCGGCGGCGAGATTCGCGCGGCCGCCGGCGACGGCTCACGCTTCGGAGTATCGATCGAGTACATCGAGCAGGAGCAGCCGCTGGGGCTGGCCCACGCGGTGCTGACGGGCGAGCCGTTCCTCGGCGACTCCCCGTTCGTGATGTACCTCGGCGACAACCTACTCCGCGACGGGATCGTCGACCTCGTGGAGACGTTCCGCACGGAGAAGCCCGACGCCCTGATCCTCCTCACCCCCGTCCCGGACCCCGAGCAGTACGGCGTCGCCGAGCTGAACGGGCAGGGGCGCGTGAGCAGGCTCATCGAGAAGCCGAAGGAGCCGAAGACGAACCTGGCCCTGGTGGGCGTCTACATGTTCACGCCGGCGATCTTCGAGGCGGCCCGGTCGATCAAGCCGTCGTGGCGCGGCGAGCTCGAGATCACCGACGCCATCCAGACGCTGGTGGACCGCGGGCTGCGCGTGGACCCGCACATCGTGCACGGCTGGTGGAAGGACACGGGCCAGGTGCAGGACATGCTCGACGCAAACCGGCTGATCCTCGATGACGTGGGGGAGCGGGTGGAGGGCGAGCTCGTCGAGTCCCGCGTCGAAGGGCGGGTGGTGATCGAGCCGGGCGCTCGGCTCGAGCGGACGACCGTGCGCGGGCCCGCCATCGTCGGGCGGGGGTCTCAGGTCCGGAACGCCTACATCGGCCCCTACACCGCGATCGGCGACGAGGTCAGAATCGAGAACGCCGAGCTCGAGCACTCGATTGTCCTCTCCGGGTCGTCGATCCGCGACCTCGAATACCGCATCGAGGCCAGCCTGATCGGCAAGGACGTACGCATCGGCCGCGGCCCGCCCCTTCCGAAGGCGTACCGGTTCGTGGTCGGCGACCACGCCGACGTGCAGATCCTGTAGCTACACGCGAGGCGTATATGTCGTCGATGCGCGCTGGAGGCGGGCCGATAGCGGTCGGTCGTCCGTCGGCCGTCCCTTCGCTCCCCGAATCCTTAGTTTGGCGGGTGTGAGCGGGGCCGCTGGGTTCGATATCCCTTCCTCGTCATGATCTTCGTCACCGGGGCTGCCGGCATGCTCGGGCAGGACGTCGTGCGCGCCGCCGGCGACGCCGTGGCCCTTTCGCGGGCGGACCTCGACGTCACGGACGGCGCCGTGGTCCGCCGGGAGCTGGCCGGCGCCGACGTCGTCGTCAACTGCGCCGCCTGGACGGACGTGGACGGCGCCGAGGAGTACCCCGAGGAGGCGCTCGCCGTGAACCGTGACGGGGCCCGACACGTGGCCGAGGTCGCGAACCGTGTGCTGTACGTCTCGAGCGACTACGTCTTCGACGGCGAGAAGCGCACGCCGTACGTGGAGTCGGACCCCACCGGCCCGCTCCAGGCCTACGGCCGGTCGAAGCTGGCCGGCGAGGTGGCCACGGCCGATGCGAACCCGCGCCACTTCATCGTTCGCTCCTCGTGGCTCTTCGGCGCCGGCGGCAAGAACTTCGTCCAGACGATGCTGCGGCTGGGGCGCGAGCGAGACGAGCTTCGGGTGGTCGACGACCAGATCGGGTGCCCCACCTACACCGGCCACCTGGCGGACGCGATCGTGCGGCTGGTGCGCACCGAGGACTACGGGATCCACCACCTCGCCGGGGCGGGCCGCTGCTCGTGGTACCGGTTCGCCCGCGAGATCTTCGATCGCGCCGGCGTTGACTGCCACGTGGAGCCCTGCAGCACCGCCGAGTACCCACTCCCCGCGCGGCGGCCCGCCTGGTCCGTCCTGGGGAGCGAGCGGGGTCACTCCCTGCCGCGCTGGCAGGAGGGGCTCGATGCGTACCTCGCGGTGCGCGCGTGAGGGTGCTCGTCACCGGAGCCGCTGGGTTCATCGGCTCTACGTACGTGCACCTGCTTCGCGGCGAGCACGACGTGACCGTGCTCGACAAGCTGACCTACGCCGGACGGCGAGAGAACCTCCCCGACGAGGTGGAGCTGATCGTGGGATCGATCGAGGACCGAGACCTCGTCTTCGAGCTGGCCGGCGACATGGACGCGGTGGTGAACTTCGCCGCTGAGTCGCACGTGGACCGCTCGATCGCCGACCAGGAGGCGTTCGCGCGCACGCACGTGATCGGGACCGGCGTGCTGCTCGACGCGGTCCGGGAGCGCGGGGTGCCGCGCTTCCTCCAGGTCTCGACCGACGAGGTGTACGGCTCGATCGCCGAGGGGTCCTTCACCGAGCGCTCGCCGCTGGATCCATCGTCCCCGTACTCGGCGACGAAGGCCGGGGGAGACCTGCTCGTCTCCGCTCACTGGCACACGTACGGGGTGGAGGCCGTGATCTGCCGCGGCTCGAACAACTACGGACCGCGCCAGTACCCGGAGAAGCTGATCCCGCTCTGCGTACTGAACGCGTTCAGCGGCGACCCGCTGCCCGTCTACGGCGACGGCCGCCAGGTGCGCAACTGGCTCTACGTCGAGGACTTCTGCCGGGCGATCCACACCGTGCTGCTCCACGGCCGCGCGGGGGAGGCGTACAACGCGGGTGGCCCCGACGAGTGCGAGAACCTGGAGGTCGTCCGGCGCATCCTCGAGCTGACCGGTCGGGACGAGTCGCTGATCGAGCATGTGCGCGACCGCCCCGGGCACGACCGCCGCTACTCGCTGTCGAGCGAGAAGCTGCGCGCGGAGCTCGGGTGGGAGCCCCGGGTCCGCTTCGCCGAGGGACTCGAGCGCACGGTCGAGTGGTACCGCGACAACGAGTGGTGGTGGGGCCGGATCCGGTCGGGCGAGTACCGCGAGTACTACGAGCAGCACTACGGCCGCGCGCTGGGCTAGCGCCGCGCCCCGCCCGAATGGCGATCGGCCGCGGCCGCTAGCCTCGATGCGGTGTTTCGCGACACTGCCCCCGCCCTAGAGCTGCGCGGCCTGACAAAGCGCTACGACGACGGCACGCTTGCGATCGAGGGGTTCGACCTCGAGATTCCCGCGGGGGCGTTCTTTGGGCTGCTCGGGCCGAACGGCGCCGGCAAGACCACGCTGATCAGCGCGGTGTGCTACCTCCTGCGCATCACCGACGGCGATATCCGGGTGTTCGGCGAGCCCCACTGGAGCCTGACCGCTCGCTCGTGGATCGGGCTCGCGGAGCAGGACATCAACCTGGACCGCTTCCTTACCGTGCGGGAGACGCTCGTCTACCACGGCGGCTACTTCGGGATGACCGACCTCGAGGAGCGGGCCGAGGAGATGATCGAGATCTTCGGGCTCCAGGCTAAGCGCGACACCCGCGCGCCGCGCCTCTCGGGCGGGCAGCGCAGGCGCCTGCTGTTGGCCCGGGCGCTCATGCACCGCCCCAGGCTCGTGATCCTCGATGAGCCGACCGCCGGCGTCGATTTCGAGCTGCGAACCGAGCTCTGGGAGTACATCCGCAGGCTGCACGCCGAGGGCACCACGATCCTGCTGACGACGCACTACCTCGAGGAGGCCGAGGAGCTCTGCGAGGAGATCGCGCTGATCCGGGGCGGCCGTCTCATCGCGCGCGACTCGGCCGACGGCCTGCGCGAGCACTTCGGCGCCGCGCGCCTTCAGGACGTCTACCTAAGGGCGATGGCCTCGTGACGGGAGGTATGAGCGGCCTGGTCTGGCTCTGCCGGCGGGAGACGCTGCGCGTCTCGAAGTTGTGGACGCAGACCGTGCTCGCGCCCGTGATCTCGTCGATCCTCTTCATCCTCGTCTTCGGCCTCTCGCTCGGGGGCCGCATCCGGCAGGTGAGCGAGGTCGAGTACGAGGTCTTCATCGTGCCCGGGTTGATCGCCATGGCGATGGTCCAGGCGGCGTACGCCAACAACGCCTCCTCGATCTTCCAGGCCCGCTTCGACCGCTACATCCACGACGTCCTGTCGGCGCCCATGCACCCCTGGCAGGTCACGCTCGGATACACCGTGGGGGGCATCTTCCGGGCGCTCGCAATCGGCGCGTCGCTGCTCGTGCTTTCGCTGGTGCTGGTGGATGTGCCGCTCGAGCGTCCGTTCGCGCTGCTCGCCGCGGTCGCGCTCGGGTTGCTCCTGTTCAGCGCGCTCGGGGTGGTCGTCGGCATCTACGCCGAGACCTGGGACCACACCACCTTCATCGCCAACATCGTGATCCTGCCGCTCGCCTTCGTCGGCGGGGTCTTCTACTCGATCGAGGTGCTCCCGTCGCCGTGGGAGGAGCTCTCCCACTTCAATCCGATCTTCTATCTCGTGCAGGGGGTGCGCTTCGGGTTTCTCGGAGAGAGCGACGTGTCGGTCTGGCTCTCGCTTGGCGTGACGGCGGCGCTGGCGCTGCCCGTGTACGCCTGGTCGCAATGGTTGTTCACGACCGGCAGGCGCTTGAAGCCCTAGAGACCCGCATCACGCGGTGCCGCAGATGTCCGCGGCTCGTGGAGTGGCGCGAGCGCGTCGCGCGCGAGAAGCGAGCGGCCTTCGCCAACGAGCGGTACTGGGGCCGCCCCCTACCCGGCTTCGGCGATCCTGAGGCGCGGGTGTTCGTTCTCGGGCTGGCGCCGGCTGCCCACGGCGGAAACCGGACCGGGCGGATCTTCACCGGCGACCGCTCGGGCGACTGGCTGTTCGCCTCGCTCTACCGCACCGGCTTCGCGAACCAGCCCGCCTCGCGGCACCGTGGCGACGGGCTGAGCCTCCGGGGCGCCTGGATCGCGGCGGCAGTGCGGTGCGCGCCACCCGCGAACCGGCCGCTTCCCGCCGAGCGCGCGAACTGCCTGCCTTACGCGGCCCGGGAGCTCGAGCTCATACGGCCCGGGGTCATCGTGTGCCTCGGCGCCTACGCCTGGGACGCCGCCTGCCGCCTCCTCTCCCTGCGCCCGAAGCCCGGCTTCGCTCACGGCGCCGAACATGCGGTGGAGCGCGGTCCGGTACTGCTCGGCACCTACCACCCGAGTCAGCAGAACACGTTCACCGGCAAGCTGAGCGAGGACATGCTCGACGCCGTCTTCACGCGTGCCGCCGACCTCGCCCGCTAGGCGTCGCAGGCTCTGCGCCGCTCGTCGATCGTGACGGAGCGGCCGTCGCCCAGGCGCACCTTGGCGCGGAGCAGGAAGCGCCGGCCCGGAAGCACCCCGCCCAAGCGGACCGGCTTCCGGAACGGCGCGGTCGCGTCGGCCGCGGAACGCCGGAAGCTCGCAATCTGCGGCGCCACGCCCAGGCGGGGCCGGCGACGGATGAGGAAGTCGACCCGCTCCACCTGACGGGCGTCGGCGCCCCGCACGGCGGCCACGAACCGGCACTGCCGGCGGGCGGCGTCGAGGCGCAGCAGCGGCCGAGCCCGGCACCCGCGTGCCACACAGGCACGTAGGGCGGCGAGCCGGGTGGCCATGTTTCCGCGCAGCTCGGCGAGCGCGGGGTCGGCGTGAAGGCTGACGAGCTCGTCGGGGTCGCGCTCGAGGTCGTAGAGCTCGACCTCTCCGGAGGTGTGCTCGATGTACTTCCAGCGGTAGTTGCGGAGCCCGGTGAAGGTCAGCCCCTGGTCGGTCCCGCCCTCGATCAGGAGCTCCCGCCCCCACTGCGCGCCGGGGTCCTCCAGCAGGTCGAACAGCGAGCGGCCGTCCTGCGGGCGGCCCGGCCGTGCGTCCGCCGCGTCGAGGATGGTCGGCGCCAGGTCCGCGTTGGTCACGAGCTGGCGGCGGACGGCGCCCGCGGGCACGCCCGGGCCGCGCATGTAGAGCGGCAGCCGGATCGAGGGCTCGTACGCCAGCAGCTTGCCGGTCGGCACCCGGTGCTCGCCGTGGAAGAAGCCGTTGTCGCTCGTGAACAGGATCAGGGTGTCGTCGAGCTCCCCCGCCGCCCGGAGCGCGCCGAGGATGGACTCGACCGCGTCGTCGACCGCGAGCAGCGACTCGAGCCGTTGCTGGTATCCCTCCTGGATCGCGGCGGCGCGGGCGGCGCTGATCGGGGGCCGCCGCTGGATGGCCACGGGCTTGTCCGACACATCGGCCTCGTTCCAGGAGGGCGCCAGGGGCAGCGCCACTGACGAGAAGGCGTTCGCGTGGCGCGGCGCGACCGCCGGCGTTGCGTGACCCCTCGGATCGTCCGGCTCCGCGGGCAGGCCGGTGTGCGGGGCGACGAAAGCGACCGACATGAAGAACGGCTGCCGCGAGGGCGCGGCCGCGGCGATCAGCTCGTTAGCCCGGCGCGCGAAGAAGTCGGTCGAATAGAACTCGGGCTCGCCGGCGGCGCCGTAGGTCCGGAGCGTCCCGTTCTCGTTCACCGTGTAGCCGTAGAAGCTGTACGTCGACGGGTCGATCGTGCCGTGCCAGTCGCTGAAGCCCTGCGGCACCTCAGTTGGGAGCGAGAGCCTCCCGTAGCCGTTCAGGAACTTGCCCACGTGCATGGTCCGGTATCCCGCGGCCTGGAGCCACACGGGGAGCCAGTTCGACCGGTCCATCCGTGTATAGCCGCCGGCCGGCGGTCCGTTGCTCAGCACGCCGTGGTTGTGCGCGTACTGGCCGGTGTAGAGCGTCGCGCGCGAGGGACAGCAGAGCGCGTAGCTCGCGAAGCTGCGGGTGAAGGTCGCGCCGCGGTCGCCCAGTAGCTCGCGCGTCTTCGGCATCGCGTACATCGACGTGACCGTCTGGTCGTCCGTCATCAGAACGACGATGTTCGGCTTGGCCTCGGCCGCCGCCGGGGCGAGCGCGAGCAGGGTTACGGCCGCCAGTGCGATTCGGGCCCGCATGTGCCGTCTCAACACGGCCCGGCGGGGATAGGTGCGCCGCGGCGGGCGTCGGCGCCCGGGCCGGGATGGGCGCGCCGGCCGTCGCGGTACGCTGGTCGGTCGCGTGTCTTCGGATCCCCTCGCATCGTTCACCCCGCAGGTTCGTGAGTGGTTCACGCGTTCCTTCGAGCGCCCGACGGACGCGCAGGCCGGGGCATGGCCCGCGATCGCGTCCGGGGACAACGTGCTCGTCTCGGCCCCGACCGGCTCCGGCAAGACGCTCGCCGCCTTCCTGTGGGGGCTCGACCGCCTCGTGGCCGAGCCCGCCGAGCCGCGGCCAGGGAGCGAAGCGACCGGTGTGAGCCGGCGAAGGCTCGTGTACGTGTCGCCGCTGAAGGCGCTCTCGTACGACGTGGAGAAGAACCTACGCGCTCCCCTGAGGGGCATCGGCGGCGACATCTCGGTCGCGATCCGCACGGGCGACACGCCGCAGCGGGAGCGCGAGGCGATGCTCCGCACCCCCCCGGACGTGCTGATCACGACACCGGAGTCGCTCTACCTGATGCTCACGTCCCGGGCGCGCGAGTTCCTCGTCGACACGGAGTGGGTGATCGTCGACGAGATACACGCGGTCGCGCAGACCAAGCGGGGCGCCCACTTGGCGCTCACGCTCGAGCGCCTGGAGCACCTCGCCGGGCGGAGGCTCCAGCGCATCGGGCTGTCGGCCACGCAACGACCCCTCGAGGAGGTCGGCCGCTTCCTGGTCGGGCCTGGCCGCGAATGCACGATCGTCGACGCCGGGCTCCGCAAGCCGCTCGACCTGAGGATCCACGTGCCGGTCGAGAGCATGCGGGAGCAGGACGCGCACGACGCGACCGACCCCGCGGTCGGCGGCACGGGCACGGCGGCGGGCGGCGGCGACCTGGCGGGTCGGGGCATGGGCGCGCCCGCGACGACCCAGCGCTCGATCTGGCCGGCCATATATCCGGAGCTGCTCGAGCTGGTCAGGCGGCACCGGTCCACGATCATCTTCGTGAACAGCCGCCGCGGCGCCGAGCGCCTGGCGGTGCGCCTCAACGAGCTCGAGAACGAGGGCAACGACGGCGAGCCGGCCTACGTCGCCCGCGCGCATCACGGGTCGCTCGCGCGCGAGGAGCGGCTCGTGGTCGAGGACCTGCTGAAGTCCGGCGAGCTGCCCTGCCTGGTCGCCACGAGCTCGCTCGAGCTGGGCATAGACATGGGCGCCGTCGACCTCGTCATCCAGGTGGAGTCCCCCAAGTCGGTGACCGCCGGGCTCCAGCGCATCGGGCGGGCGGGTCACGGCGTCGGCGAGGTCTCCCGCGGGCGCATCTTCCCCAAGTTCCGCGCCGACCTGCTCGAGTGCGCAGTGGTCGCGAAGCGGATGCGCGACGGCGACATCGAGGCGACGGTGGTTCCGCGGAACTCCCTCGACGTGCTCGCCCAGCAGGTCGTGGCGATGACCGCGACGGGCGACGAGTGGAAGGTGGCCGAGCTGCTCGAGACGGTCCGGCGCGCCTATCCCTACGCCGAGCTCTCGCGCGAGCTCCTCGACAGCGTCCTCGACATGCTCGACGGCCGCTACCCGTCGGACGAGTTCGCCGAGCTGCGCCCGCGGATCGTCTGGGACCGGGTGGCGGACACGATCCGCGCTCGGCGCGGCGCGCTCCAGCTCGCGGTGACGAACGCGGGCACGATCCCGGACCGCGGCCTCTACGGCGTCCACCTGCCGGACGGCCGGCGCGTCGGCGAGCTGGACGAGGAGATGGTCTACGAGGCGCGGCCCGGGCAGGCGTTCCTGCTCGGCGCCTCGACCTGGCGGATCGACGAGATCACGCGCGACCGGGTGATCGTCACCCCGGCGCCCGGCGCCCCCGGGGCCGTACCGTTCTGGCGCGGCGACGGCGTGGGGCGGCCGAAGGAGCTGGGCCGGGCGATCGGGGCCTTCTCCCGGGAGGCGGTGGAGCAGGAGCCGGCCGAGCTCGGAGCCGGGTACGACCTCGACGAGCGGGCCGCCCGCAACCTCGTCAGCTTCCTGCGCGAGCAGCGCGAGGCCACCAGGGTCGTGCCGAGTGACCGCACGATCGTCATCGAGCGGTTCCGGGACGAAATCGGCGACTGGCGGCTCTGCGTGCTCTCGCCCTACGGCGGGCGTGTCCACGCCGCCTGGGCGCTGGCGCTGTCCGCGCGCATCCGCGACGAGTTCGGCCTCGAGTCCGACGCGATCTGGTCGGACGACGGCATCGTCGTCCACCTCCCCGACGCCGACGAGCCGCCCTCGGCGGACCTCGTCCTGGTCCAGCCGGATGAGCTCGAGGAGCTCGTGGTGAGCGAGCTGTCGGGCTCGGCGCTGTTCGGCGCCCGCTTCCGCGAGAACGCGGCCCGCGCGCTGCTCCTGCCCCGCGCGCGGCCGGGCAAGCGCACCCCGCTATGGCAGCAGCGTTTGAAGGCGCAGTCGCTGCTCGAGGTGGCCAAGCGCTACGGCCAGTTCCCGATCGTGCTCGAGACCTACCGGGAATGCCTGCGGGACGTGCTCGACCTCCCCGGCCTCGACGAGCTGCTGCGCGGGCTCCACACCCGCGAGATCTCGCTGGTCGAGGTCGAGACGCAGCGCGCGTCGCCGTTCGCGTCCTCGCTCCTGTTCGACTACGTCGCCACCTACATGTACGAGGGGGACACCCCGAACGCCGAGCGGCGCGCGGCGGCGCTCTCGCTCGACCGCGAGCTGCTGCGGGAGCTGCTCGGTCAGGAGGAGCTGCGCGAGCTGATCGACCCGGACGCCCTGGCCGAGGTCGAGGCGGACCTCCAGCGCTGCAGCGAGCGGGCCCGCGCGGCGAACGCGGATGGGCTCCACGACGTCCTGCGGGCGGTCGGCGACCTGACGGCCGAAGAGGCGCAGGAGCGCTGCCTCGACGCGGTGTCCGCTAAGCGCATGCTGATCGAGCTCGAGCGGGAGCGCCGCGCGGTGCGGATGAGGATCGGCGGCGAGGAGCGCTGGATCGCCGCGGAGGACGCCGGACTCTACCGCGATGCCCTCGGCGCCGCGCCGCCCGGCGGGCTGCCGGATGCGTTCCTCGAGCAGGTCGAGGAGCCGCTCGAGCGGCTCGTTCGCCGCTACGCGCGCACCCATGGACCCTTTACGACGCGCGAGGTCTCCGACCGCTACGCCGTGGACCTTGGTCCGGTCCTGCGGGAGCTGGAGCGGGCCGGCCACCTGATGCGGGGCGAGCTGCGGCCCGGCGGCGCGGAGCGCGAGTGGTGCGATCCGCAGGTGCTCCGGCGCCTGCGCCGCGCTTCGCTCGCCAGCCTGCGTCGGGAGGTGGAGCCGGCCGAGCAGCGGGCGCTCGCGCGCTTCCTGCCAGCCTGGCAGGGCGTCGATATCGCCCCACCCGGCGGCGCCGGGGTGGACCGGCTGCGGGAGATCCTCGTGCCCCTCCAGGGCGTCGCGCTCGCCCCGGAGGTGTGGGAGCGGGACGTGCTGCCGAGGCGGGTCGGCGCCTACTCGCAGTCGTGGATGGACCAGCTCTGCGGGAGCGGCGAGCTCGTGTGGGTGGGCGCCGGGGCGCTCGGGCGCAACTCCGGACGCGTGGTGCTCCTTTTTCGCGAGGACGCCCGCTGGCTCGGGCCGCCGCCGTTCAAGGGGGAGCGGCCGGCCGGCAAGCTTCACGACGCGATCCGCGAGCGCCTCGCCGGCGGCGCCGCGTTCTGGACCGACCTCGTCGCCGACCTCGCTGAGGCGGAGCCTGTCGAGCTCCAGGAGGCACTCTGGGACCTGGCCTGGGCGGCCGAGGTCACGAACGACGCCTTCGCGCCCCTGCGGGCGCCGCGGCTCACGTTGGCGAGCTCGGGCAGCCAGGCGGCCGCCCACGGCCGGCGAAGCCGGCGCGGCGAGTCGGGGCGACGGTTCGCCCGCCGCCGGCGACCCGGCGTCCCTCAGGTGCAGGGACGCTGGTCGCTGACCGCGCCGCTGTTCGCCGACGCGCCGGCCCATGGCCCGCGCATGCGCGCCATAGGCGAGGTGATGCTCGAGCGCTACGGCATCGTGACGCGCGAAACGGCGCTTGCGGAGGGCGTCGCCGGCGGGTTCTCGTCCCTCTACGGCGAGCTCTCGAACCTCGAGACGCTCGGCACCGCCCGCCGGGGCTACTTCGTCGAGGGCCTGGGCGGCGCCCAGTTCGCGCTGCCCGCCGCGATCGAGCGGCTGCGGTCACTACGCACCGACGAGCCGGCCGGCCCGCTCGTGCTCGCGGTGACCGATCCGGCGAACCCGTACGGCGCCACGCTGCCCTGGCCCAGGCGGGAAGGCGACGACTCGGGGCGCCGCCCGGCCCGCGTTCCCGGCGCGTACGTCGTCACGCTCGACTCCGAGCCGGTCCTCTACATCGAGCGGGGCGGCAAGGCCCTGCTTCCGCTGTGCGAGCCCGACGACGAGCGGCTCCGCCCGGCGCTCGAGGCGCTCGCGGACGCCGTCAGGCGCGGCCGCGTGCCACGCCTCGGGGTCGAGCGCTTCGACGGCGAACCCGTGGTGGGCTCGGAGGTCGGGGCGCTCCTGATCGAGCTCGGCTTCAGGCAGGGGCCACGCCGGCTGACGCTGAGCGCCTGAGACGCGCCTGCTGCCGAACCCGTCTCCGTCACGGAGCATGACGAAGGCGGACGTGCTGGCCGTCATCGAGGAGATCGCGCCCGAGTACGCGCTCGGCCGCTTGGCTCGAGCTGGCGCACTGTCGCCTGACGGTTAGCTCGGCCCTACGCTTGAGGGGATGCCCGAGGGCGACACCATCCGGTCCGCTGCGCGCCGTGTCGGCGCGGCGCTGGTCCAGAAGCGGATCGTCGACATCGAGACGCCGCAGCCGCGACACGCGCTCGACCGCTGGCCCGAGCGGCTCGCCGGGCGGGCGGTACGCGCCGTGGAATCCAACGGCAAGCACCTGTTGATCCGCTTCGAGGGCGACCTCACGCTCCACTCCCACCTTCGCATGACCGGCTGGTGGGGCGTGTACCGGCGGGGCGAGCGCTGGGGCCGCTCGCCACGCCGGGCGTGGCTCGTCATCCGGACCGCGGAGCACGAGGTGGTGCAGTTCGACGGACCGGTGCTGGAGCTGATGACGGACTCGCGTACCCGCTTCGACCGGCGGCTGGCCTCGCTCGGCCCGGACGTGCTGGCCCATGATTTCGACGAACGACGCTTCCTCGCCCGCCTGCGCGATGACGATCCGAGCCGCGGCATCGGGGATGCGCTGCTCGACCAGCGCAACGTGGCCGGCATCGGGAACGCATGGAAGTCCGAGGGCTGCTTCCTCGCCGGCATCGACCCATGGCGTCGGCTGGACGACCTGACCGACGAAGAGAGGGTCTCGGTCGTGCGCCGGGTTCGCCCGCCGATGCTCCAGTCGGTCGAGGCCCGCGGCGAGACGCGCCGGTGGGTCTACGAGCGCTCCGGGTTGCCCTGCCGGCGC
>JACVRW010000173.1 GCA_014534235.1 Thermoleophilaceae bacterium
ATCGTCGGCAAGCGGAGCGGCTGGCCCGGGAAGCGCTTGGAGCGCCGAGAGCCCGCGGTCGTCGGCGACGTGGGTCCGGGCAGCTGAGGCGGCCAACCGGGGCGACGGAGGGGCCTCGAACGCGACGGCGCGGTCGCCGGTTCGGTGGAGGACGACGTCGGGCAGGCGGCCGATCGGAAGGACCTCGCATTATCCGGTCGGCGGCGAGGGCGTGCGCGCTGAAAATGAGGGCAACCGTCGCTACGGGGGTGGCAGAGGGGATGCGTCCGTCGCTGAACTAGCAGTCCCCGCGTCGCAGAAGCGCGCGTGGCGATCCGGCGACGACACCGCAACCGCGGAAGAAGCGGTCGTCGAGTCGGTTCGCGGCTCGCACACCTCCTGGTCGTCCAAGTGGTAGCCAGCGCCGCCTCGCGGGACGACTCGTCTCAGGCGAGTGCGAGGCCCTCGGCGACCCTAATGCCCCGCAACGCCAAGCCCAGCTGCGCATCCGCGCCCGCGTCGGAGGACGGGGCCGCCGCAGGGCGTTCCCGTCGCTGACGCGCGCTCCTTCGGCTCGGCCGGTCGTTATCTTGCGGCGCGTCTTCCCGTCCGCGAGCACACTGGGGCATGTCCGCGCCGAGCTCCGGTGAGCCGCGTTACCGGCTCGCCCCCAATTGGAACGACGGGCGGCACAGCTGGGCGCCAGCCGGTCCGAACACGGGCGACGACGAGCGGAACTCGACGCCTTCTTCGTCTGGGTTGCACTCGCGTTCTTCGGCGGCGCTGCTGCAGCACCGTGCCGCTTTGCCGGCCGCACGGAGCGGTAACAGCAGCGGCCAAGGGCGTGCGCCGGCCGCCCCACGCTGGGTTTCGCTACCGCTCAGTACCACTTCCCGCGCGCGAAGCCCCCGAAGGCGACGAGCCCCACTACAGCGACGATCAGGCCGATCCAGAAGCTCCAGACGATCATCAGCACGATCCCCACCATCACGACGATCCCGCCGAGCGATATGCCGGCGATTGCGCGACGATCATCCGACCCAGCCATGCCTTTCCTCCTTAACTCGAAACGCTGCTGAGCAGATCCATACCCTCGCCTCGCTTGAGCCAAATCGCGGGGGTAAGGGACCCGACATCCGCCTGGATCTAACGTGCTCGATTGGACTGCAAACCGCTCTCCGGAGGGCAGGCGGTGGAGCGCCACCCGGGCGACGGAGGGCGGGTCCCCTCGGTCCTAAACGCGTAGTGGTCGACAGGGCGGCGCAGCGACCTCGCGGCTCGACCGCTGCCGGGTTGACCGAGAAGGGACCCGGCGGGCGTGAAGCCGCCGCAGGAGGTTGTCGCGTAACGCGCTCGCGGTTGCTGAGGACGCCGCCTCGAGCGTGCGGCATCTTGAGGCGCCGTAGCCCTGGGACAAGCCAGACGGTGCGTGCACACGCGGCTGTCGGGATCGTTCGCAGACACGCCCGAGCCGCTCCCCGCGGCGCCGCAGGCGCCGGCAGCTCGGCGGCGCGGGCGTGGCCGATCACGCTCAAGGCGATCGGCGACAGCATGTGCTGTCGCGCGCGTCACCGGCGCTGGGCGTCTACGGGGCCGGGCTTGACGACCTGGGGGGACTCCGGATCGACACCGTGGCGGTCGACGCCGGCGAGGGCTGCGTCGAGCCGCGGCCGGCGGCGGTGCGCGCCGGGCGCTATCCGCTCGCCGAGCCGCTCTACGCCTACACGACACGTTCGGCCCTGCGCCGCGGGCCGGTGGCACGCTACTTCGCCACCGTCATCGAGCGGGCGCCGCAGCTCGCTGGTTATCCGGGCGTGGTGCCGCCGCAGGAGCGGGAGGCCGGCGCATGAGCCGTCTGCGCATGCTCGCGGTGGTGCTGCTCGCGCTGGCGGGCTGCGACTCCGGCGGCGACGAGCCCCCCGGCGCCGAGGGGACGGCCCCGCCGTCCCGGGAGGCGCGCCTGAGCGAGCGACTGTCGGGCACGGTCAGGATCGCCACGCCGTCAGTAACCCAACCGTTCGTCTCCGCGTCCGCCGCCAACTTCGGCGACGAGACGCCGGTGGAGGTGGAGGTCAGCGAGGTGGACTCGCACGCCGCGCTTGCCCGTCTGTGCGCGGGCGAGGTTGCGATGGCGGCGGTTGACCGGCCGCTCGGCGGCGAGCTGCGGCGCGCCTGCCGGCGGAACCGGGTCGAGCCGCTCCGGCTCGAGCTCGGCTGGCTGGCCGTCGCGGTCGTGGCGAGCTCCGAGCTCGGGCTCGAGTGCATGTCGCTTGGTGAGCTGCAGCGCGTCTGGCGTCCCGGGTCCATGGTCGAGCGCTACGAGTTCTACGGCGCGGCCCCGGGGACGGCCCCGTTCGACCTTTTCACCCGGCGCGTGACCGGGCGCGCGGGCGCCATCCGAAGGGGATGGACGCCGTTCGAAGACGCCGCCAAGATCCGCCAGCCGCTCGCCGGCTCCCGCCGCGCGCTCGCCTTCGTCAACCGCGAGGTGCTGCACCCGCTGCCCGAGGACGTGGAGGCGGTCGGGTTGGGACCCCGGTCCGCGGTGCCGACCGTGGCCGCGATCCCCGCCCGCCGCTACCCGCTTACCCGTCCGCTCTACCTGTACCTGGCGCGCTCGGCGCTCGACGAACTGCGAGTCCGCTCGCTCGCCCCGGTTCACCGTGGAGAACTACCGTCTGCTCATCTCGACCGTCCGCACCATCGTTCCCGCCGAACCGGCCGCCGCTGAGCGCTCCGCGCGCCGGCTCCCGCCTGCTCCGATTCCGGCGGGGTGACGGCTCCGTCCCGAGCGCCGCCGCGGCTCCCCGAAATCGTCGCTGCCGGGTCGCGCGGCTAACGGGCCAACCGCGTTCGGCCTCTACGGGCCTAGGCTCGAGGGCTTGACGGCGTCGTGGCTGAGCGACTCCAGCCGATCGCGACCGTCAACACGAGCTCGGGCGCCCTGTTCCGCGGCCGAGTACCAGAGGCAGTACATGAAGGTCGCGAGGAAGAGGCCAGGAACGTGTGGCTGAGCCGGTCGGCTGAAAGGTTGGCAACACCCGCGGGCTGGGCTGCTGGGAAGCCAGCGTGGCCGCAACCATGGATCGCCGAGGAGCTGATGTCGGCCACGGCTATGGGCGACCTCGGGATTGTCTCGCGCACCGAGACGCGGTGTCTCGTCTGAAGGTGAGGAGCGGCGCGTCCACCCGCGCCATGCGTCCACGGCGGGGAGCAGAAGCCCCAGGTCGTGCGGGAACCATGACCGCGACGGGCTCCCCCTCCACCCGGAAGCGGACGCAGCACGTCGGTCGTCTGCGTCGCGGCTGGCCGCGCCCGGGCATCGCGTAGCGGCGCTCTACCCCGGGCGATCGCTCGGAACCGCCTGGCGGCCAGCCTCCGCGCGTACCGTCGCTGGGCTCGTCAGCTCCACCGGATGCGTCCAAGCGGTCGGGATCCCCTTCTGCTCGAGGCGCTCGAGCACCCGGCGGGAGATCGCGTCCTTCGCCGCTCGCGCCGTCCGGACGCCGGTCACGAAGCGGCCGGTTATCTCGATCGCGTGGTCATCCATGCGGACGTAGGTCCGCGGCGCGAGCTCCGCCCGGCTCACGATGTAGCGATCCGCTAGGTCGGCGAGCGCCCGCTCGCCGCGGCGACGTAGCGCGGGCTCGTGGGCGCTGATCTCCTCCAGCACGATCCGCTCCGCCGCGCGCCATTCCGCGTCATAGGGGACGCTCAGCTTCAGCTCGTCCCAGATCCACTCGAAGTGGGCAGAGTAGTTGAAGACCGGGTCGGTGAACGTCTTCCGGTTCGACAGTGCCACGACCCGTCCGGTGGATTGGCGCGCGGTGATCCAGCTCGATCGGGGGGCGCCGTCGCCGCCGCCGCCCACCTCCATGATCTTCGTGCGGAGTGGAGTGATGTCCATGACGTCGCCCCGCACACCGGCCAGCTCGACCCGGTCGCCGACGGTGTAGATTCGCCCGGCGAGAATGTTCACCCAGCCGAATAGCGCGCCGATCACCTCCTGCATGGCGAACGCAACGCCGGCGGCGGCGAAGCCGAGGATCACAGATAGCCGGCCACCGAGCGGCGCCCAGAGAGCGACGAGCGCGACGACCGCGATGAGGGCGAGCGCGTAGGTGACGATCTTCGCGCTCCAGTAGCGGCCGTAGGCGTCGCGGCCGAACCGCCGGCGCACAGCGGCACGAGTGCGATGCGCAACGCGACGGCCACGACGACTATCACCGCCGTGGTCACCGCCAGACCGGCGACGCTGTCGTTGTCGGCGAGCAGATGCAGGAAATCGCTCCAAACGCCGGCCGTCATGGGGTCCCCTTACCCGAGCCTCCAGTGCAGCATCGC
>JACVRW010000123.1 GCA_014534235.1 Thermoleophilaceae bacterium
CGCCGTAGACCGTGAGCTCGCGCTCCTCGTCGGGCTCGGTGAGCGCCTCGTCGAGGCGGCGCAGCGCCCCGTTCCACTGCTCGAGCATCCGCCGGGTGGCCTCGCGCCGCCGCTCCGGGTCCCCGTGCGACGCGGCCCCGGGCATCGTCGGGTGGGTCAGCCGCTCGACGGCGAGCCCCCCGGCCAGCCCCGGGTTCGCCTCGGCCCACCGGTCGTAGGCGTCATGCGCCAGGTGGCCGAACGCCACCACGGCCTGCACGCGATGCTCGTCGCCCAGAAGGGCGTCCAGCCAGCGGTGACGGTAGTCGACGATCGCCTGCGAGTCGGCATGGCGCTCGCCGCCTTGCTGTCCGAAGACCGAATAGAGGAAGGCGTTGATCATCACGTACGAGCGCTGATCCCGAGCTTTCGCAGGAAGCCCTGCACCCGCTGCCCGGCCTCGCCGACGAGGATGCGGCGGGCGATGCACTCGTGCTGCCCGGGATCCTGGCCGAGCACGAGGACCAGCGCGCTGCCGGCGAGGCGCCCGCGGTGGAACACCGGCCCCCACTCCACCCGGAAGTCCGCCGCCGGATAGGCCTCCGCTCCCGGGTACTCGGCCGCGAGTCGGGCGAACGGCCGCCCGACCGGGCCGGGGTCGAACGGATCGCTCACTGCTCATCCTCCCGCTGCTCCTCCCGGCCATCCTCGGGCTCCTGCTCGTCATCGGCGCTCTGTTCCTCGAGCCGCTTTGCCTCCTCGCGCATCCGCTCCTCGATGAACTCGTGCGGGCTGCGCGGCGGGGGTCGCTCGCCCGCCTCGCCGCGGATCAGTCCCGCGATCCGGCGGCGCAGACCCTCGGCCCGCCGCTCGCGCTGCTCGCGATCGTCGGGCTCTCGCTCGTCCACTACGACCGCGACGCCTCGATCGCCGCTCGGTACTGCTCCCGCCATGACGCGGCCTTCGAGGCGGCGGACTTCGCCGTCTCCTTGCCCGCCTGGACGGCCGCCCGCAGCGAGCGGTCGCTCTTCGGCAGGCCCTTGTCGATCCCGGGATGTTCGGTCTTCGAGTCGATGAACGCTCGGATGCTTCGGTGCTTGGCCACGTCGAACACGCCGAGGTCACGGTACTCCTTGCGCGCGCCGAACCAGACCTGCTGCCACCAGTGGTCGCTCTTCGGGTCGTGCCACGAGAGGTAGCCGCCGCGCAGCACCTGGCGGGGGCGCTCGATCGCGCCGGTGAAGCTGTAGCGGGTGGCGATCGAGTGCACGGGGTCGAAGAAGCGGCGCGGCGTGTAGAAGTCCGAGACCAGGACGTCGTTCACCGAGTAGCCGAACTGGGCCGCCTCGGAGGGGTCGCACACCTCCACCAGCTACTCGACGCGTCCCTGCCCGCGTTTGATCGACTGCCCCGGCACGAGCCGGTCCCCGAACGGGTCGGCGAGCATCTCGAGCATCTCGTGGCTCGCGGTGAGGGACCAGCTGTCCGACACTCTCGAGTTCAAGCGAAGATGGGGCCAACCTGCGGGTACACGGCGATCAGCTGCTCGCGGAGCAGCTCGAGCGGGGGCTGCTCTCCGGTCGCGGGCACCGCGGTGTAGCTCGTGTCGAGCATCATCCGCTTGCCCCAGGCGATCAGCGGCTCGAGGCGCTCGCGGTCGCCCGGATCGGCCAGCACCTCCAGCCAGTCGGCGCGGCCGTACGGCATGTCGCCGTCGATCATTACGAGCTGCACCCATGCCGGGTCGGCGTCGAGCACGTTCTCATATGGGTCGTCGAGGCGGCGCTCAAGGACCACGAGGTCGGCCGGGCGGCCGGCCTCGAGCCGGCCGAGCTCCTGGCCGAGACCGGCGATCTCGGCCGCGTCGCTCGTCACCATCTCGACCAGACGCCGGGCCGGCGGCTCGGCGCCCTGGCGGCTCAGCTCGCGGCGGGCCACCCTGAGCTCGTGCAGAAGGCTCTGGCTGCCGGTCGGCAGCCAGTCGGCGCCAAACCCTACCTTCAGCCCGAGGTCGAGGGCGTCGGCGGCGAGCGTCGTCTCGCCGTAGAGCCGTAGGTTCGACTGTGGCGACCAGACCAGCTTCGCTCCGGCGTCCCTCAGTGCGCCGAGCTGCTCGCGGCCGAGGGCGGTGCCGTGGATCACCACGGTTGCTTTGGTCAGCGCGTTGGTCCGCAGGAGGCGATCCCATTCCTCCACCGATCGCTGGTTGTCGCGCCGGCCCTCGGCCAGGTGGACGTAGAAGGCGTCGACCGCGCCGGCGTCGATCTCGTCGAGGATGCGCTGGAGACGGGGGAAGTCCCGCTCTCCCTCGTCCGGCAGGTCGATCATCGCGCGGGCGCGGTGGCGGCCGAAGATCCACCGGTCGACGTTGCGAACGAGCGATTCCTCCTCGAGGCGCTCGACGCGCTCCGAGGTGCCCTGGATCGCAGTGACGCCGCCGACGAGCGCGCGGATCTCGGCATACCGCAGCTGCGTCTGCGGCGGCAGCGCGGCCATCAGCCGATCCTGGGGGCGCCGGACGAGCTCCCTGTAGATCTCGGAGCCGCGCCAGGCGTAGCGGTTGATGAACTGCCGCGGCGGCTCCCACGCCGCGAAGACGTTGAACTCGGGGTGACCGTGCAGGTCGATGAGCCCGGGCAGGATGACGCCGCCGCCCGTGTCGTGGACCGGCACGGCGCGAGGCTTCCGCGTCGAGATCGCCTGGATGGCGGTGCCCTCCCCCACGGTGATGTAGCCCCGCTCGACGGGTCCCTCCGGCGTCAGGAGGCAGCCCTTGAGCGCGAACGTCTCGGCCGGTGCGGCGCTCACCACCGCCGTCCGGCCCGCCGGTAGCGCCGGCTCGGGGAGCTCACGCGTGAGGCCCGCCGCGTAGGTGGCCTCGAACTCGCTGTCGGGCTCCGGCGTCACGCTCTACCGGTCCTGAGCGTGTGCCGACGCCGCGGCGCCCGCGGATGGTGGGTTCGGCATGCGAGCTCCATGGGCCAGTCGGTGGCGCGACTCTAAGCAGGCTGTTCTCGCGGAGTCAACGCCTGCGCTGCGGTTGCGTCGCATCGTGTCGATTCAGTGTCGCGGTGCGACAGCAGCACAGCGGGACCTCGCGGATCGACCCGCATCGATCGAGGAGCTGTTCATCGCCGGAGGATGGCGGACTACTACAGGGCCGCCGCGACGAGCTCGGCGTTGTCGCGCGCGGTGGATCCGTCGGGGAGCACGGTCGTGTCCTCGAGCCCGATCCGGACGTCGTGGCCGCGCTGGCGTGCGGCGGCCAGGACCCGCCACGTCTGCGCTCCGGCGCCGTGGTGGAGCTGCGGCGGGGCGATCCCAACCTCGCGCAGCGCGCGCTCGATCCGTCGCGCCGCCTCGAGCTGGTCTTCGGCGCCACCGCTCGCCGGCTCGACGAGTACACGCAGGCACTCCACCCGGCTCACGGCGAGCGCGGCGGCGTCCTCCGTCGACCAGGCTCCCGCCTCGATCCCCATGCCTCGCCCCGTGACCAGGTCGCACAGCTCCGCGAAGCCCGGCTCGCTCAGGTTCACGGAGACGTAATCGGGCAGCTCGTCCCAAGCCGCGACCAGCTCGAGGCGGCGCCGGGCGTCGCCGCCGGCGGCCCAGATGCCGGTGGTGAGACCCAGCGGCACGCCGGGGCAGGTCGCTCGGATCGCCGCCGTGGCGCCCGCGACCGGGCCCGGCTCGAGCGTGTCGCGTTCGTCGGCGCCGCGCGGATGAACGTGCAGCTCGTCCGCGCCGGCGTCGACGGCGGCGCGCGCCGCGGCGGCGAGCTCGGCCGGGGCCACGGGCACGGCCGGGTGCTCGCTCCGCGGCCGACTCCCGTTTAGGCACGCCTGAAGCACCTTCGGCAAGGCTAGGCCCTGGCAGGCGGTTAGTTATCGAGGACCGGCGGGAACGCGCGGAGGCGCGATACGGTGACGCATCTCACACTCCGCCCGTGACGAGGCGGGAGGCTCCTCCCATGGAGATCGTGATCGTGTCCGTCCTCTTGCTCGTCGGCGTCGTGTACGGCTACTACACCGTCGGCGGAAGCGGCATCGCCGAGCACCCGTACCGCCAGGCCTACAGCGACGCCCCGGGCGCCTTCGGCGCCGGCAGTGCCTCCGGCCGCGACGACCGCGTGTCGATGGGCAGCTGGACGCGCGGGACGCGCTAGCCGCTCGAATCTCCCCCGCAGGCGGAGGCGAAGCGCTCGAGCAGGAACGGCCACCCCTGCGGGGACCCCAGCATCTGCGCGTACTGCCCGCCGTCCTCGCCATGGCGCTCGAACGCACGGTGCTCGAGCCGCACGGTCGTGCGGCCCTCGCCTTCAGGGATGAACCGGACCTCCACCTCGCTGGCCTTCGCCGGATTCGGCTCGGGCTCGCGGCGGGGGGTGATCTGCCACGCGATCGTCAGCCGGTCCGGCGGGTCCCAGGCGAGCACGCGCCCCCAGTCGCAGCGGAACCCGTAAGGGCCCCGCTCGAAGCACATGCCGCCCTCGCGCTGCTCGATCCCGATCTCCTGGAGGACGTCCTGCGACCAGCTGTACTCCGCCGGCCACCAGGAGCCGAGCTCGGCGGCGAAGACCTCGAACGCCCGCTCGGGGCGTACTTCGACGACTACGTCGGAACGAATCGCTTCGGTCATCTGAGCGACCGTAGCGAGCCCTCGTAGCGCGGGCCTCGGCTCGCGGTCGCGGGGACCCGACCGGCGCCCGCGACCGTCGAGTCGTTAACCAGGCTTTTATGGACGTCCTGCCACCCTCCTTGCCGTGCGATCCTCTCGCGCCATCCCGCTCGTCCTCGCGCTGCTCGCGGTCGGCGTGACCGCCACGGCGATCGCGCTGCCCGCCGGCGGCGGCGGGCCCACGCGGCCTTCGCGGCCCGCCGCGGCGGCACCACGGACGGCTGGCCCTCCGCCCGCTCCCGAGCGGACCGCGCCGGGGCCGCCGCCGGCGCGGCGGCCCGTGACTTCGCCCGAGCGCATCCGGTGGCGGCGATCGGTCGCCGTCGGCGATCCGGCGGCGGGCCGCCTTCTCCGCGGGGTCCGTCTCCCGTCCTCGGGCGAGCACTTCTTCACCTGGGACCCCGTAAAGCGCCGCTCGCCGAACCGCTACTGGCGCCGGTGGGGCACGGACCGGCTCGTGCGGCTGCTCCTTCGGGTGGCGCGCGAGTATCACACCGCGCACCCGGGAGCACCAAGGATGGCGATCGGCGACCTGAGCCGGCCCGGAGGCGGCGACTTCGGCCCGCAGTTCGGGTACATCGGCCACGCCACCCACCAGAACGGCCTCGACGCCGACGTCTACTACCCGCGGGCTGACGGGCTCGAGCGGGCGCCAAGGTACGCATCGCAGATCAATCGGCGGCTGTCGCAGGAGCTCGTCGACCGCTTCGTCGCGGCGGGCGCCGTAATCGTCTACGTCGGGCCAAACACGGGGCTGCGGGGGCCGCCCGGCGTCGTGCAGGCCATCGTGAACCACGACAACCACCTGCACGTGCGGATCAGGTAGCGCGCGCGTACGCCCGTGTCCATGGCGCCTCCTGTAGCGGGGCTTCGATCTGATACAACGCCTCCAGTGGATCGAAGGCTCGCGTACAAGAACCTCCGCACCGGGCTGATAGCGGGCGCGATCGCGGTGATCGTGTTTGCGCTCTCCTGGGTGGTCGGGCTCGTCTATTGATGGCCGACGAGGTCCGGGTCACGGGGGATGAGGCCGCGCCGGCGGGCGAGGCCATCCACCTCCCCGGGCCTTCCTACGTTCCGGTCATCACCGCCTTCGGCATCACGATCGCCCTCGTCGGCGTGCTGCTTTCCTGGGCCCTCGTGGTGATCGGCGTGCTGATTGCGGTGATCGCGATCGTGCGCTGGATTCGCCAGACGCGCGAGGAGATGGCGGAGCTCCCGCTGGAGCACTAGGGACGCCCCAGCTGGTCTCGCGCGGCCGGGTCCCGAGCGCCCACCGTCCTGCCTGACTGTTGCGCTGCAACAGCTGGATGGGACGGTTGCCGCCCGTTACCCCGGTCTGCCCGCGGCCTCGCGGTCGTCGGGCAGCTCGCTGGCGGCTCCGTCGGAGACCCAGCAGCGCACTATGTCACGCATCGAGACCACTCCCACCAGCTCGCCGCCGTCCACCACGACCATGTGGCGGAAGCCACCACGGACCATCGCCTCCGCGGCGCGCTCGAGCGACCAGTCCGGCGAGGCGAACGTGAGATCCGACGAGAGGTGGTCGGCCACGAGCTCGGTGTCGGGGTCCTCCCCGGCGCCCACGGCGTTGAGCACGTCCCGCTCGGTGATGATGCCGGGCCCCGGCTGGTCGGGATCGATCACGACCGCGGCGCCCACCCGGCGCTCGGCCATCGCGCGCGCAGCGTCGCGGAGGGTGTGACCCGGGTTGATGGTAAGGACGACGTTGCTCATCCCCGCCCGAACCTTCATGACGCCCCCTTCCGGTGCTCGTGACGATCGGCTCAAGCAGCCTACCGAACATCCAAGGCGGTCGCGCTTCCGTATTACGGGACGTGGTCCGCAATACGACCGTCTGCCGGCGGAGCGAGCTTTACCGCGACGCGATCGCCGTCATCGAGCGCCGTTACTCGGAGGAGGACCTCTCCCTGCACAAGGTCGCCCGGACCGTCGCCACCTCCCGCCGCCAGCTCCAGCGCGCGTTCGCGGAGGCGGGTGACACGAGCTTCCGGCGCGAGCTCCAGCGCGTCCGGATGGCCCGCGCCGCGGAGCTCCTGCGGTCGGGCTCGGTCTCGGTGCAGGCCGTCGCGAGCGCGGTGGGCTACCGTCAGGCCGCGCAGTTCGCGAAGGCGTTCCGGCGCCACTACGGAGCGCCGCCATCCGCGTTCCGCGGCCAGGGCGAGCGGCTCGCAGCCTGACGCGCCGCGGGGACTCCGGCGGGCGGCCCTGGCGCGCCCTCGCCTCGCGGCACGCGCCGGCCGGTCGCGCGGGCTAGGCTGACCGCGTGCTTCCGGGCCGGCGAGAGCCTGTTCGCTGATGGACCTCGGCGCGCCCGGGTCGTACCTGACGCTCTCGAGCGGGGTGCCGGTCTACTCGAGCGACGGCGAGCGGATCGGCGTGGTCGAGCACGTGCTCGCCGAGCCGGAGCAGGACATCTTCGACGGGATCGTCTTCGACGCCAGCCCGCTGCCGGGCGGCCACCGGTTCGTCGACGCCCCCGAGGTCGAGGAAATCTACGAGGACGGGGTAGTCCTCTCGCTCGACGCCGCCGCTGCCCAGGCGCTGCCCGAGCCGGGCGAGAACCCCGCGACCATGGAGGCCCGCCCCGACGACGCCGAGGAGAGCGAGCTCGAGCGCAAGCTGCGCCGCGCCTGGGACCTGATCTCCGGCAACTACTGACGCCCCGACCGCGCGGCGCGCCGCCGGCCGCTCGCTCAAACGCCTTGATGCCTCGCGCGGCCGGATCAGGGAATAGACTCGCGCGCCGTGGACGAGAGGGACCCCCAGGACGAAGCCGCGATCGGGCACGGGACCGAGTACGGCGGAGTCGGGCATCCGGAGGAGGACCCGCGGATCCACGGCGAGCGGCACCCGGTCGCCCGCATGATCGCGATCGGCGTCCTCGCCGCGCTGATCGGAACGGGCATCACGCTGCTGATCGACTGGTTCCCGGAGGACGGCGACACGGCGGCGAGCCGGATCGACACGGTCTACGACGTCCTCCTGATCTCCTCGATCCCGATCTTCGTGCTGGTCATGACCGTCGCCATCTACAGCGTGGTCAGGTTCCGGGCCAAGCCCGGGGACATGAGCGACGGCCCACCGATCCACGGCAACACCCGCCTCGAGATCATCTGGGTGACGATCCCGTTCATCCTCGTGTCGGCGCTGGCAATCTACGGATGGATCGTCCTCGACGACATCGAGGCCAAGCAGCCGGACGAGATGGTCGTCCGGGTCACGGGTCAGCAGTTCGCCTGGTCGTTCGAGTATCCGCAGCAGCGCGTGCGCTCCACGGAGCTGGTCCTTCCGGAGGACCGGCCGGTGTTGTTCGGGATCCGGAGCCGCGACGTGGTCCACTCGTTCTGGGTGCCCGAGTTCCGGCTAAAGCAGGACGCGGTGCCTGGGCTCACCACCCACATCCGTCTGACGCCCGACCAGGTCGGCCGCTACCAGGTCGTCTGCGCCGAGCTCTGCGGCCTCGGGCATGCGACGATGCGCCAGCTGGTGCGGGTCGTACCGCCGGACGCGTTCGACAGCTGGCTCGCTCGCCGGCGCGAGCGAGCGGCCGGAGGAGGGGGCGGCGCGGGAGGCGCAGGCGGGGGACAGGCGGCCGCCGGCGAGACCGTCTTCACCGACAACGGCTGCGGCTCTTGCCACACGCTCTCGGAGGCCGGGACGAACGGAACGGTCGGACCGAACCTCGACAACATCTCGCGCCCCAACCGGGCCTACGTCGAGGAGTCGATCGTCGATCCGAACGCGGAGGTGGCGGAGGGCTTCCGCCGGGGCATCATGCCCGCTACCTTCGAAGATCGGCTCTCTCCCGAGGAGCTCGACGCTCTGGTTGAGTACCTTCTGGAGGCGCAGCAATGACCCTTACGCATAGGCTCCTTGCACCTGGCTGGTACCGCGCCGCTCTCGGCCTCGCCGCCGGCTTCGGCCTCGGCATAGGTCTCGTGGTCCTCGTCCGCGCCCTCTACGGCTGGGACCCGGTCGTCGACTGGGACGCGATCATTACCGTCGGCGCGCTGATCGCCGCGCCGATCGGCTTCCTGGTCGGCATCGGCTGCTTCGACTACTGGCTCTACTGGGCCGCCGGGAAGCCCACCCGCCCCGAGGACCACTCCGGTCACGGCGCCCGCTCCTGGCGCGACTACTTCCGCGTCAACACCGATCACAAGGTGATCGGGATCCAATACATCGTCACGACCTTCTTCTTCTTCGTCGCGGGCGGCCTGATGGCGATGCTGATCCGCGCCGAGCTCGCGCAGCCCGGGACGCAGTTCGTCGACCCGAACACCTACAACGGGTTGTTCTCGGTCCACGCCTCGTTGATGATCTTCCTGTTCATCATCCCGATCTTCGCCGGGATCGCGAACTACGTGATCCCGCTGATGATCGGCGCTCCGGACATGGCGTTCCCGCGCCTGAACGCGCTGTCCTTCTGGCTGCTGCCGGTCGGCGGGGTGATGATGATCGCCAGCTACTTCGCCGAGGGCGGCGCCTTCGCCACGGGCTGGACCGCGTACGCCCCGCTCTCGACGCAGATGCCGATGGGCCAGCAGTTCTTCACGCTCGGCGTGCAGTTCGCGGGCGCCTCGTCGATAGCCACCGCCCTCAACTTCCTGGTGACCATCATCACCATGCGCGCGCCAGGCATGACGTTCTGGCGCATGCCGCTGCTCGTGTGGGCGAACTTCACGACCTCGCTGCTCGTGGTCATCGCCACGCCGTTCATCGCCGGCTCGCAGTTCGTCGTCCTACTAGACCGCACGATCGGGACGCAGTTCTTCAACCCGGGCGACAACGGCGACGTGCTGATGTACCAGCACGTCTTCTGGTTCTACTCCCACCCGGCCGTCTACATCATGATGCTGCCGGGCTTCGGGATCATCAGCGAGGTCA
>JACVRW010000091.1 GCA_014534235.1 Thermoleophilaceae bacterium
CCGCCGCATCGTGGAGGAGGCCCACCAGACCGCCCGCCAGCTGCTCGAGCACCACCGCGACCAGCTCGAGATGGTCTCCCACATCCTGCTGCGGCGCGAGACGATCGAGCGCGAGCAGTTCATCGAGCTGCTCGAGGGCAAAACCGAGGAGCAGGTGTTCGGCTCACAGGAGCCGCACGTGCCGCTGCCGCCGCCGGCGGCGCCCGAGTCCCCCGAGCGCAAGCCGGAGCGGGCGCCGAAGCCGCTGCCCCGCCCCGGGCTCGCCGGCGGCGCGGCCGAGATGCGCGGCGACCCACCGCCTGGGAGGCCCGACCCCGCCTGAGGCGCGCCCGGCGCGGCGCCGACCCCATCGGCGGCCGCCCGTTTGAATCCGCCGGGGCCGGGTAGATTGCGCGGCGCCGTGAGCTGTGCTCGACAGCTCCTCGTCGCTGTCCCTGGGGGTGGTCTCTCGATGTCACGCTGGATCCGGCCCTGGTGGGTCGCCCTGCTCGTCCTCGTCCTTGCCGTCTCGCTCGTCGGCGCGGCCACCGCGCGAGCGGACATAGCGCCCCCCTGGTGCGGAACGCCGGAGCCGGACGCCGCTGAGAACCTCCCGGATGGCACGGACCCCTCCGACCCGCCGGGCAGCTTCCCGCACATCCCGTACTACGCGATCGGCTGCACGCTCGAGCGGATCGAGAGCGAATCGCCCGGCCGCATGACCGTGGAGGTCATCGGCCGGTCCGCGCGGGGCCGGGACATGTACGCGGTCACCATCAACGACCTCCACACGGGGGGGCAGCGCGCGGCCTACTCGCGGTTTCAGCGGATCCGGCGCCGGGCCCTGAGCGATCCCGCGCGGGCGCAGCAGCTCCTCGAGCGAGGAGAGGCCAAGGTCCCGATCTTCGTCCAGGCGGGCATCCACGGCAACGAGTACGAGGGCGTGGACGCCGCGATGCGCATCATCGAGCAGCTCGCTACGACCCCGTACGGCACGAACCCCGCGGTCGACGCCGTGCTCGACAACGCGGTCGTGGTCTTCAACGTGATCCAGAACCCCGACGGCCGCATCGCCGGCACGCGCTTCAACGGCAACGGATTCGACCTGAACCGCGACTACCTCACGCAGTCCCAGCCCGAGACGGTCGCTTCGGTGAACATCTTCAGGGAGTGGCTGCCCACCGGGGCGTACGACCTCCACGGCTACGTCACTCCGACGCTCGTGGAATCGACCACGGTGCCCCACAACCCGGGCATCGAGTACGACCTCTGGCTGAAATGGAGCCAGCCGCGCTCGGACGCGAACCAGGCGGGGCTCGCCTCCGAGGGCTTCGGGATCACCCGGCCCGTCAACAACATTCCGCCCAGGTGGATCCCGCCCGGCGAGACGCTGCCCCAGGGCTGGGATGACTGGGGTCCCTTCTACACGGGCCAGTACGGACAGCTGAGGGGCCTCGACGCCATGACCGTCGAGATGTGCAACCAGATCGACGCCAGCTGCGGGATAGGGGGTGTCCCCCGCGGGTCCTCGGCCGGGCCGGCGCGCTTCGGGCGCAGGAGCTCGTCGTGTGGTCGACCTTCGACTTCGTGCTCGACAACCGCGAGGAGATGCTGTTCGACCAGCTCGAGATATACCGGCGCGGCGTGGAAGACGCGCCTCGTCCCGAGCTGACCGATCCGCTTCCGGTGGTCGGCACCGCCGCCGACCACGACTACATGACCCCGTACCCACGCGCGCATGTGATCCCCGTGGGTCGCGGTCAGCGCAGCGGCGTCGAGGCGAAGCGACTCGTCGACTTCCTGCTGGCGAACGACATCGAGGTCACCCGCCTGAGGCGGAGCTACCGCTTCGGGGGGCAGCTGTTCAAGAGGGGCTCGTACGTCGTGTGGCTGGACCAGGCACTGCGCGGGCTCGCCAACACGATGCTGTCGGTGGGCGACGACATCTCGGACCGCGTGAGGCAGCTGTACGCGCCGCCGGGCGCCTGGAGCAACGGCTTCCTGTGGGGCGCCGACGTCGTAACCATCGGGAGGGACCGCCCCTTCTCGCCGCGAACGAAGCCGATCCGCCGCTCGGACCGGGTGCGCGGCGGCCTGCTGGGCGGCCGCGCCAACTGGTACGCGCTCGAGGTCGACTCGCGGACGGCGGTCCGGACGGTCAACGAGCTGGTCGGGGCCGGCGTGAGGACCAGGCTCGCCCTCGAGCCGTTCGAGACCCGCTTCGGCGACATGCCGGCGGGCAGCGTCCTCTTCAGCGCGGAGTCGCGGGCGCAGCTGCGGTCCGCCGGCCGGCAGGCCGGGCTGTGGTTCGAGCCCGTCCGGCGGCCCCTGCCCCAGCGGGAGCGGATCGATCGGGTGCCGCGGATCGCGTGCCTGTGCTCGGCGCTCGAGAACTGGGCGCTCGAGGCGCGCCTTGGGTTCTCCGCGGATCAGTTCACGAACGCGAGCGTGGGCGCCGCTCCGAGCGACCCGCTCGTGAACTACGACGTGATCTACAACACGACCCAGCCGTACCCGGGGGACGTGCCGGAGAACGCGACGGCGCGGGCCCGCTACCAGGCGTTCTTCGAGCGCGGCGGCGGCTACGTCGGCGCTCGGATAAACGGCGCCCAGTTCCTCGTTGGGAGCGGGGCGCAGCAGGTCGTCGGGCTCGCCGTCGAGGGGCAGGGCAGGCGCTCCGAGGCCGGCAAGGCGACCGAGCAGGTGGGCGAGCTGCTCGAGTCCTTCGGGCGTGTACCGCCGGCGTTCCAGGAGGACGTTAGCGGGATCGTCTACTGGGACAACGTGGGGCGCGAGCGCAGCCCGATCGTGGGCGCCTACCCGGCCCGCGACACCGCCCTCGTGGAGGACCCGGTCTGGTTCCCGGACGTGCCGGCCGACATGACGGTGGACGGCCGGCTCCCGGCGTCCGACTTCCTCGCGTCGGGCCACTGGCCGAACCCCGATCCGTCCGCGGGTGGCTCGGCCGTCATCGTCCACGGGCCGAATGCCGAGAACACGGCCCGGATCACTCTGTTCGGGATCGACCCGCTGTTCCGGGCGCACCCCGAGCGGAGCTTCCCGGCCGTGTCCGAGGGGTTCTACTGGGGCGACCGCGACTAGCCGATCAGTTGTGACGCGCCGCGCGCCCGCCGTCTGACGCGGCGGGTTGCGCGGCGATACTGGGGGTGTGGATCCGCCCGTCGTCATGGGCATCGTCAACGTCACACCCGACTCGTTCTCGGACGCCGGGCTCTTCCTCGAGCCCGATGCCGCCGCCGAGCATGGGGTCGCCCTCGCGAACCAGGGCGCGGCGATCCTCGACGTCGGCGGCGAGTCGACCCGCCCGGGCGCCGCGCCCGTGCCGGAGGAGGAGGAGCTGCGGCGCGTGCTTCCCGTGGTCGAGCGGCTTGCCGCGCTCGACCATGTGGTCTCGATCGACACCACGAAGGTCGCCGTCGCGCGGCGCGCGCTGGACGCCGGGGCGACGATAGTCAACGACGTCTCCGCGTTCCGGTTCGAGCCCGCGATGGCCGGGCTCGTGGCCGAGCGGGGGGCGCGCTGCTGCGTGATGCACATGCTCGGCGACCCGCGCACGATGCAGGAGAACCCGCGCTACGAGGACGTGGTCTCCGAGGTGAAGTCGTTCCTCGAGGAGCGCCTGCGCTTCGCGGTGGACGAGGGGATTCCCGAGGAACGCGTCTGGCTCGACCCGGGGATCGGCTTCGGCAAGACCGTGGAGCACAACCTCGAGCTGCTGCGGCGGCTGGACGAGATCGTCGCCATTGGGCGGCCGGTCGTGATCGGGACCTCGCGCAAGAGCTTCCTGGGGAAGCTGACCGGCGGCAAGCCGGAGAGCAAGCGCCTGCCGGGCACCATCGCGACGAACGTTCTCGCGCTCGAGCGGGGCGCAAGCGTGTTCAGGGTGCATGACGTCGCCCCGGTCCTCGATGCCCTCAGGATTGCCGCTGCTACGGTCACCCGGTGACCTGGGAGCGCGAGCCCGACGACGAGTTCGAGGGCGTCGAGGACGACGACGAGCTCGACGACGACCGCGCGGCCGTCTCACCGGCGGTGACCGTCGAGGTCGCCGGTCTCTCGCTCTACACGCGCCATGGAGTCACAGAGGCGGAGCGGGAGCTCGGGCAGCGGCTCGTGTTCGACGTCGCGTTCGAGCTCGACGAGTGCGACGCGACCATTACCGATCGGGTGGAGGACACGGTCGACTACGCGGAGGTGTGCGAACAGGTGGCGCTCGCGGCCCAGGAGCGCCAGTACCGGACGCTCGAGCGCCTCTGCTCGGCGGTGGCCGACCGGATGATCGACCGCTTTGGCGCAGAGTCGGTGCGAGTGAAGGCCACGAAGCCCGAGCCGCCCATCCCGCTCCCGGTGGAGGAGGTCTCGGTGGAGGTCTGGCGGGAGGTTTGACGGGCTACCTCGGGCTGGGCTCGAACGAGGGTGACCGGCTCGGGAACCTGCGGGCCGCCCGCGATGCGCTCGTCGGCGGCGGTATCCGCGTGACCGGCTCCTCCTCGGTGTTCGAGACGGAGCCCCAGGGTGACGTGCTCGACCAGCCGGACTTCCTGAACGCGTGCCTGCGGGTCGAGACGGAGCTCGGGCCCGAGGAGCTGCTCGACGCGTGCAAGGCGGTGGAGCGGGAGCTCGGCCGTGAGCCGGGCGGTCCGCGCCACGGCCCGCGCCCGGTCGACGTGGACCTGCTGCTGCTCGGCGACCTCGTGTGGTCATCGCCCCGCCTGACGCTTCCCCACCCGGAGCTCCTTCGCCGGCGCTTCGTGCTCGAGCCGCTGCTCGAGCTCGACCCGGGCCTTCGGCTTCCGGACGGGACGGCGCTCTCGGACGCGCTCGAGGGCGTGGCCGGCCAGCGGGTCGACCCCGTCGGCTCGCTCTGACCCCCCAAGCGGGGGGTTTCGCCCACCCGCCGGGTTCCGCCTGACGGGGCGCCGCGGAACCGTGAGCTCAGTGGAGGAGACCAGAGAGCTCGCCATCTTCCGCGGAGACGACGACCCCTCGCTGGTGGCGGCCGCGCTCGCGTGCCGCACATGCCTCTCGGGCGACGTGGACTGGGCCCTCGACGTCGACGACTTCGACGGCCAGGTCGAGTGCCGCTGCCGGAACTGCGGCTACGTCCGCACGGTCTCGCTCACCTCGGAGCAGACGCTGCGCCTCTCGCTGCAGCGGGAGTAACCGCGCGCGGGACGCGCGTAGCCACCGGGCCCGGGTAGCGTGTAAGACAGGAGATGTCGCACCGCCAGGCCCTGTCGCTGGGCACCGACGCGCTGGACGTGATCGTCGAGCTGCTGGCGCAGGTCGATGCGGGCAGCGGCTTCTACGACCGCCTTTGCGCGGCGCTCTGCAGGCTCGCCTCGGTCGAGCGGGCCGGGCTGATGCTGTACGACGACGCCCGGCGGCTCGTGGTCCCGGTGGGCAGCCACGGCATCGACCCCGGGCTGCTTGCGGAGGTCTACGGGACGCTCGAGGAGACGCCGATCGCGCAGGTGGCGCTGGCCGAGGATCGCGTGGTCGAGGTAACCGGCGACCTCGAGGAGTGGATCCCGGCGCGCTACGCCCGCTTCAGCGGGGTCGACACGCTGACCTGCACGCCGGTGTCGGCGGGCGGACGGTGGCTCGGCGTGATCTTCGCCGACCGCGGCGGCGGGCGCTTCGAGCTCACCGACGACGAGCGCCACGCCATGTGGACGCTCGGCAAGACGGCGGCGCTCGCGGCGAGCGTCCAGATCGCCACCAGCCAGCAGGGTCGGGCCCGGCTGCTCCAGTCCCGGATCGACCTGGCGCGGGATATCCACGAGCGCGTTGTGCAGCGGCTGTTCGGCGTATCGCTCGTGCTCGGCTCGGACAAGGGCCTGAGCGACGACGCTCGGCAGCGGTGCATAAACGAGATACAGGCGGCGCTGGGCGATCTGCGCGCCGCGCTTGAGCGGCCACTCGCGCCGCCGACCATCGACACCGGCGCCACCCTGCGCGAGGAGCTCACCCGCCTCGGCCGCCACTACAAGGACCTCCCGCTCGAGCTCCACTGGGAGGACGGGGTCGAGGTGCCGGAGGAGCTAGAGCCGCTGGCGCAGTCGGTGCTGGCCGAGGCGCTGCGCAACGCAGACAAGCACGCTCACCCCACCAGCGTGCGCGTGCACGTGGCGCGTACCGACGGCACGTTCGTGCTCGAGGTCCGCAACGACGGCGTGCTGCCCGGCTCACGGGGCACCGGGATGGGACTGCGACTTGCCGCCGTCGAGGCGCTCCAGCGCGGGGGCGTGGTCGAGTTCGGCCCGGAGGACGGCTCCGCGTGGCGCGTGCGACTCGTCCTGCCGGTGGGCGAAGACTCCGAGAGGTGAGCCCGGACCGCAACCTGCGGGTGCTCGTGGTCGACGACCACGACGTGGTGCACTGGGGCTTCCGCCTGCTCCTCACGGAGCAGCCGTGGGTCGAGCGCTGCCTTGCCGCGTCGAGCGCCGAGGAGGCGCTCGACATGGTGCGCCGCTACGAGCCCCACGTGGCGCTCGTCGACCTGTTCCTCGGCGAGCGCTCCGGCGCCGAGCTGTCCGAGGCGATCCGGCGGGCGTCGCCGCGCACCCGCGTGCTCCTGATCTCCGGCGCCGGCTGGATCTCACCGCAGGCGGCGAAGGCGGCGGGAGCCTCCGGGTTCGTGTCGAAGGACTGGTCCGCGCACGACGTGGCGATGGCCGTGCGCATGGTCGGCAAAGGGATGACCGTCTTCGCGCCGCGCTCGGAGCAGCCGTCCGCGCCGCTCTCGGATCGCGAGCGGGAGGTCCTATCGCTGATGGCGTCGGGCGCCACGAACAAGGAGATCGCGGAGCGCCTCTTCCTCTCGCCGCACACGGTCAAGGAGCACACGAGCGCGCTCTACCGGAAGCTCAAGGTCCGCAACCGGGCGGAGGCGGTGCGGCGGGCGGAGCGGCTGGGGTTGACGGCGTAGGCGGCGCTGCGGGCGGAGGGTCCGCGGACGCATGGCCTCTCACCGAGTGGGCGGTCTCGCGCTGGCTCGCTCGCGCCACCTCTTCAAGCCCGCGGCCGCTCGTTCACCCGCTCGATCCAGGCCGCCAGCCGCGGATAGCCGCCGCCGAGGCGCTGGTGCTCCTCGAGGATCAGATGGAACTGCTCGTCGTCGGCCGGGTCGCGCTGGCGAGCGTACTTCAGGAAGGGGAACGCCGCGCAGTCGGCCGCCGAGAAATCGCCGAAGAGGTAGTCACGGTCGTGGAGCATCGACTCGAACACCGCGAGCCATCCGCGCATCCGCGCGCCGAGGGCGGCGATCCGGTCGCGGTCGGGCTCCGGCTCGCGCAGCTGGGCCTCGATCGCGTTGGGCGGCCCCTTCCACACCTCGTTGAACCACTCGAGAAAGACATCCAGCTCCGCCCGGCGGGGGGGATCGCGCGGGAAGAGGGGCGGGTCCGGACGGGTCTCCTCGAGGTAGCGCAGGATCGCCGTGGAGTCGGCGACCACGTGGCCGTCGTCCACGATGACCGGGACGAGCGGCTGGCCGCTCACCTTGATCACCGCGGAGCGGTCGGAGTAGTCGATCACGACGGATTCCACCTCGAGGCCCTTGTGGGCGAGCGCCAGCGCAACGCGCTCGACGTTGGTGGAGAAGCGCGCGCGGTAGAGGCGGATCACGTCGAGAGACTTTCCCACGGACCCGGCAGGCGGCGCTACGACGATTCGTGATGGGGTCATAAGCGCGCCAGGCGGACCCCCCGGCGTTCCCCGCACACCCCCCCGAGTGGGGGGAAGACGCGGCGGGTCGGCTAACCACGCTAACCCCTTCGGCAATACGTGTGGAGATGGGGAGCGAGCTGAGTGCTGTCCTGTTCCCCGGGCAGGGCAGCCAGACCGAAGGAATGCGAGAGATCGTCGAGCGCCGGCGTCCCGAGCTGCTGGAGCTCGCACGCGCTGAGGCCTCGGACGACTTCTTCGACCGCGCGGACGAGGGCACCCGCTGGGCGCAGCCGGCGATCTACTGCGCAGCGCTTGCAGGCTTCGATCTGCTCCGCGATCGAGTTGAGCCGGACGTAATGGCCGGCCACTCTCTCGGGGAGATCGCGGCGCTGGTGGCCGCGGAGGCGCTCACCGCCGAGGACGGTTTCCGGCTGGTGAGCGCCCGCGGCCGCCTCATGCAGGAGGCCGCCGAGATGGAGCCCGACGGCGGGATGCTCGCCGTGCGGGCGCGCGAGCGCGCGCCCGTGGAGCGGGTCGCCGAGGAGTGCGGCCTGACGGTCGCGAACGACAACGCCCCCGACCAGGTGGTGCTCTCCGGGCCGGGCGCCGCGATCGCCGCCGCGGAGGAGCGCCTGCGCGAGGCCCGGGTGCGCACGAAGCTCCTACCGGTCGCCGGCGCCTTTCATTCCCCGCTGATCGAGCCGGCCGTGGAGCCCTTCCGCGCCGTGGTGCTCGAGACGGAGGTGCGCGAGCCGCGGGTGCCCGTCTTCTCGTGCGTCACGGCCGCGCCGTTCGATGACGTTCGCGAACGACTCGTCCAGGCGCTCACCCAGCCGGTGCGGTGGCTCGACGTGATGCGCGCGCTCGAGCGGCGCGGCGTGACCCGCTTCGTCGAGACCGGCCCTGGGCGCGTCCTCGCGAACCTCGTCCGGAAGTCGCTCGACGGGGTCGAGGCCGAGGCGCCGCTCGCCATGGAGGCGGCCAGTGCGTAGCGCGGCGGTCACGAGCACGGCGACGAAGGGCGACCCGCGGACGGGCCGTCCGCGGACGGCCGCTCTGGCTTCCGTGGGAATGGCCGTGCCGGAGCGCGTCGTCGGCAATGGGGTGATCGCCGAGGGCGCCGGCGTGACCGAGCAGTGGATCGTCCACCGCACCGGCGTGCACGAGCGCCGCCACGTCCGCGACGGCGAGCGCCTCAGCGACCTCGCCGCCGCGGCCGGCCGCCAGGCCCTCGAGGAGGCCGACCTCGACGCGGCCGACCTCGACCTGGTGCTCGTGGCGACCGTCGCCGCAGACGAGCTCTCGCCGAACGCCGCCCCGCTCGTGGCTCACCAGCTCGGCGCGCGACGGGCTGGAACGATGGACGTCTCGGCCGCGTGCACCGGCTTCCTGTCCGCGCTCGCTCTCGCCACCGGTCACGTCGAGGCCCGGCGCTGCGAGCACGCGCTCGTGGTCGGTGCCGACGTGCTCAGCCGGTTCACGGATCCCACCGATCGGGGAACCGCCGCACTGTTCGCCGACGGCGCCGGCGCCACCGTCGTCGGGCCGGCGAACGGCAGCGGCGGCAGGATCGGCGACATCGTGCTCCACGCCGATGGCGCTGGGGCGCCGGCGATCTATGCCACCCACGAGGAGCAGGTGTTCCGCATGCAGGGTCACGACACCTTCAAGGCGGCCGTGCACCGGCTGTCCGAGTGCACCCTCGAGGCCATCGAGCGCGAGGATCTGACGCTCGAGGACATCGACCTGTTCGTCTACCACCAGGCCAACGCGCGGATCCTCGCCGCGGTCGGCGAGCGCCTGGGCCTGGACCGCGACCGCGTCATCGACTGCATCGACCGCTTCGGCAACACCTCGTCGGCCACGCTGCCGATTGCGCTGGCCGAGGCGAGGGAGCTCGGCAAGCTCGAGCACGGCTCGACCGTGCTGCTGGCGGCGTTCGGCGCGGGCTTCACCTGGGGCGCGGGGGTGATCGAGTGGGCGCCATGAACGGTAGGCCCGACGGCAGCGCGCTCGTCACCGGCGCGTCGCGCGGCATCGGCGCCGCGATCGCCAAGGCGCTGGCGCGGGACGGCTGGCCGGTCGGCGTGAACTACAGGAAGGATGCCGAGGGCGCCGAGGCCGTCGTGGCGGAGATCACCGGCGCCGGCGGGCGCGCGCTCGCTCTGCAGGGCGACGTGGCCGACCCGGAAACCGCCGAGCGCCTCTTCGGGACGCTCGAGGGCGAGTTCGGACCGGTGCTCGTGCTCGTCAACAACGCCGGCGTCCGCGCCGACGCGCTATCTCCCCAGATCGCCGACGAGGACTGGCAGAAGGTCATCGACACGAACCTCTCCGCCGCGTTCCGCCTGACCCGCCGGGCGCTGCGGCCGATGATCCGCGCGCGCTACGGGCGCGTCGTGAACATCGCCTCGATCGTCGGCCAGCGCGCGAACCCAGGACAGGCCAACTACGCCGCCTCGAAGGCCGGCCTGGTCGCGCTCACCAAGACCGTCGCCGCCGAGGTGGCCAAGCGGGGCGTGACCGTCAACGCCGTCGCCCCCGGGCTGATCGAGACGGAGATGACCGACGGAGTCGGAGAGAAGCTTCTGGAGCACGTGCCGGCCCGCCGGGCGGGCACGCCGGATGAGGTCGCCGAGTGCGTGCGCTTCCTGACAACGGACGGCGCCGCATACGTCACCGGTGTCTGCCTCACCGTTGACGGAGGCCTGACCGCGTAAACCCCGAGAGACCGCCGCCGCAAGTGGGGCTTGCGCCGGCAAAGGAGGAATCAATGTCGACCACAGCAACGAGGGAACAGATAGAGCAGCGGGTGTTCGAGGCGCTCGAGGAGTTCGGCGCCGAGCCCGAGGAGATCGGCCCCGACGCCGAGTTCGAGGCGTTGGACGTGGACTCCCTGGACCTCGTCGAGCTCGCCCAGATCGTCGAGGACGAGTACGGCGTGCAGCTCAAGGGCGAGGACATGGAGGGCGTCCGCACCGTCCGGCAGGCCGTCGACCTGGTGGTGTCGAAGCTCCCATGACACGGAACGCCGTCATCACCGGCGTCGGCGCCGTGACGCCCCTCGGCGTCGGCGCCCGCACCCTGCACGAGCGCTGGACCGCAGGGCGATCCGGGATCGAGGGCGGTTTCGGGAGGGCGAGCGATTTCGAGCCCAAGGAGCACCTGTCAACGAAGGACGTGCGCCGCTCCGACCGGTTCACGCAGTTTGCGCTCGTCGCCGCCGCGGAGGCGATCGAGGACGCGGGCTGGGAGGACGGGTCGCCCCCCGGCGATCCGGACCGAACGGCCTGCGTCATCGCCACCGGAATCGGCGGCATCGGCACACTGGAGGATCAGCACATCGTGCTCCAGGAGCAGGGCGCCGGGCGAATCTCGCCGCTGTCCATTCCGATGCTGATGGCGAACGCGGCCACCGGGGTCGTGGCCATGAAGCACAACCTGCGCGGCCAGTCGTTCGGCGCGGTGTCCGCGTGCGCAGCGGGCGCCCACGCCATCGGGATGGCGGAGCGGCTGATCGCCTACGGCGACGCCGACCGAGTGGTCACCGGTGGTAGCGAGGCGGCGATCACGCCACTCGCGACGGCCGCCTTCTCGAAGATGGACGCGCTCTCCGACAGCGGCGTCTCGCGCCCGTTCGACCGTCGGCGCGACGGCTTCGTGATGGGCGAGGGCGCGGGCATCCTCGTGCTCGAGGAGGAGGAGGCGGCCAAGGAGCGGGGTGCCCGCATCCTCGGCTATCTCCGCGGGTACGCGTCGACCTCCGACGCGCACCACCTCACCGCGCCGGAGCCGAGCGGCCGCGGCGCCGCGAAGGCGGTCGAGCTGGCCCTCGCGGACGCCGGCGTCGCACCGGAGGACGTCATCTACGTGAACGCCCACGGGACCTCCACGCCGCTGAACGACCGCTCCGAAACACAGGCGATCAAGTCGGCGCTCGGCGAGGAGCGGGCCGCGAAGGTGCCGGTCAGCTCGACGAAGTCGGCGATCGGCCACCTGCTCGGCGCCGCCGGCGCGGTCGAGGCGATCGCGACCCTGCTCGCCCTGCGCGACCGGATCGCGCCGCCGACGCTCAACTACGAGGAGCCCGACGAGGGGCTCGACCTCGACTACGTACCGCAGGAGGCGCGGCCGCTCCGGAACGGAGACGTTCGCGCCGTGGGGATATCGAACGCGTTCGGGTTCGGCGGGCACAACGCCGTGCTCTGCCTGGAGGCGTCGTGACGATCAGGAAGGTTGCGCTCACGGAAAGGAGGCCAGCTGGATGAGCGCGCTCGCCGAACGGACTCAGCGCCGCTTCGAGGCGCCGAGGACGCTCTCGGCCGCGGAGCGCCTAGAGGCGCTCTGCGACGCCGGCTCGCTGCACGTGATCCGCTCGACGGTCACGCCCCCGCGTCAATCGCGCCGGGTGGCCCCGGGCGACGGCGTGGTGGGCGCGTCGGGGACGATCGCCGGGCGGCCCGTGTACTGCTACGCGCAGGACCAGAAGTTCGTCGGCGGCTCGCTTGGCGAGGCCCACGCCGAGACGATCGTCCGGGTGATGCGCCTCGCCGGGCGCGCCGGAGCGCCCGTGATCGGGTTCGTGGCTAGCGGCGGCGCCCGGATGGACGACGGGCTCGCCGCGCTCGGCGGCTACGGCCGCATCTTCCGGGAGACGGTGGCCCTGTCAGGCCGAGTGCCGCAGATCTCCGTGATCGGCGGTCTGTCGGCGGGCGGCGGCGCGTACTCCCCCGCGCTCACCGACTTC
>JACVRW010000180.1 GCA_014534235.1 Thermoleophilaceae bacterium
ACTTGGTCCGTCTGGAACGAGCCGAATCACAAGGACTGGCGCTGGGGGCCGGTCAACGACTCGCTCAGCTACGGGCGGCTCGTCCGCGACGTGGGAGCGCGATCTCCCGCCCCACCAGCGCTACGGCCGCCGCGCCCGCTGCGACGCGCTGCCTGCGGGGTGCGGATCGCGGAGCTGACGAACGCGACCCGGGCGATGCTCGACCTCCACGGGTGGCCGGCTACGGGTCGGCGCGCGAAGACGCACGCGGGGCTGGCTTGATCGTCTCGTCGGCCAGGCGTCGGTCAGGGCGCGATCGGACGGCGGGCGCGCTCCCGGTCGTGAAAGCTGGTGCGGTTGACGCCGAGCACCCGGCACATCACGGCGACGGGGTAGTTGCCTTCTCCGCGGCGATGAACGAGAACGCCTCGTATCGCCCGTCGCTCTCCTTTGCGAGAAAGGCGGCTGGGTTGCCAGGATCTCCCGCTCATCCGCAGCTTCGCGTTCTCGTCACGCAGCCGGTTGAGCTCCTCGCGCTCATCCTGACTCAGGCCGCCGGGGCGCTCGCCGCGCTCGGCCTTTCCCTGCTTGATTCAGTCTCGCAAGGTGACGTCGAAGATGCCCCGGTCCTTGGCCGGCTGACGCTGCGGCTTGTCGCCCAGCTGAGCGAGTCTGATCGCCTCTCGACGGAACTCCTCCGGATACGGCGGCCTCGTTCCCGGCACCTGAACCTCACTTCCCCCCGGCTTACGACCGGAAGCGCTCAAGTGTCCTCCTAAGCGGGGCAACTCCAACGAATGGAGCGGCGCTCTCGCGACGGACGTCCGAGCGGGAGCGGGCGGGGCGCCAGCCGGCTCCTCCCGGTCTTCCATCCCGATCCGGTCCCGGGTGGCGGCCACGAAGGCCGCCGCCGGCTCGATTCGCGACGGAGCGTCGCGAGCGTCGTGCGAAGGCTCATGCGCGCCGACTCCTCGAGAACATCCGGCCAGAAGACGGACGCGACTCGGCTTCGGGGGTGCAGCCCCGGATGGAGGGCCAGCCAGGCGAGTAGGGACCGCGCCCGGCGACTCGAGATCCGCTCCAGCGGCCGCCCGTCCAACTCCATTCGAAGCTCCCCGAAGAGCCAGATGTGGAGCACCCCGGCAAGCGTACTCGCGACTACGCGCTCGACATCTAAACGCCGACTGCATGGCCGCCCGCAAGCCTTTGCTCGCGCAGCTGCGGGTCCGTACCGGGGTCTACGTCCTCCGGCGGCCTGCCGACATCCGCCGGAGCCGTCGCTCGGCTCAGGTCAGTCCACTGTCGCGTTCCCGCGGGGCGAGCGTGGTGCGCGTCAAGCCGGAGTCGCCCGCATCCGACGAGCCGCGAGACCTGCCCGTGCGCGCGGGTGCGCTACTGCATCCGCTGAGATCTCGCCGTCAGCCTTCAAGACGCCCGCAATCCCGCGGTAAGGCGGTGGCCTGATGAGGTCGGCCCCCAGGAGGCGCGGAAGTCATCCCACTCGGAAGCGACCCTTGACTGGCTCCCCGGTTGGGGACGACACCCAAGCAGGAGTCCGAGCGACGCCCGACCGGGAGCCGTCAGGCCTCCATGAAGGTGTGGGGTGGGGAGCTTTCGGGGTGCCGCCTCAGCCTGGCGAGCGACGGATGCCCGACCATGGACGAGATCGTTGGCGCCCACGTCCGCGGCGAGCGCCAGCACCTCCCACTCGCCGGGGACGCCCTTGAGCCTGTGGGTGCCGCGCTCTGAGAATTCGAGGCCCGAGCCCGCCACGAGATCGCGCACCGTTCGCGTCACCAGCAGCTCACCCGGCTGGGAGAGCGACGACACGCGCGCCCCGATGTGGACCGCCATGCCGCCGATGTCGTCCCCGAGCAGCTCGGTCTCGCCGGTGTGGATTCCCGCACGGACCTCGATGTTCAGCTCGCGCACCGCCTCGGTGATCGCGCTCGCACACGGGATCGCTCGGGCTGGTCCGTCGAACGTCGCCAGGAATCCGTCGCCGAACGTCTTCACCTCGCGGCCCTGGTGACTCTCGAGCTCACGCCGCACTACCCGGTTGTGCTCGTCTAGCAGTATCCGCCACCGGGCGTCCCCCAGATCGGCGGCCAGCTTCGTCGAGTCGACGATGTCCGTGAACAACACGGTGAGGAGCGCACGACTCGGCTCGGGCGGCCGGCGTTCTCCTGTCACGAACTCCTCGATCTCGGCGACCACCGACTCCGTATCGCCGATCGGCAGGGAGTGGTCGGCGCCGTCGAGTTCGATGAACCGCGCCTCGGGGATCAGCGCCGCGAGCCGGCGGGCGGGCCCGATCGGGACGAAGTCGTCGCGGCGGTGAAGCACCAGTGTGGGCACGTGGATGGTCTGTGCCGCGGACGTAACGTCGATTTCGCGCAGCGATCAAGCAGCGCGTTGGCCATAGCCGGGCTCGCGGAGGCGCGCTCATAAGCCGCCATCGAGCGGCGGACCCGTTCACTCCCGGCCGCGCTTGGCGCGAACACGTCGAGCGTCTTGCCCTGGCCCCAGTTCGCGACGACGTCCTCCAGCTCCCTGCTGGCATCGATCCAGCGGGGTTGCTCGGGGTCCTCCCGCACCCCGGGCATCGGTCCGTACAGGACAAGGCCGTCGGTTCGCTCCGGATGCGCCGCGGCGGACAGGACGGACTGGGGGGCGCCCTCGCATTCGCCGAAGAGGATCGCTCGTCGGGACCCCGCGTCATCGATCACCGCACGGGGGTCATCCATCCGCTCCTCCAGCGTGGGCGTGGTGGTCGTCGGGTCCGAGAGCCCGTTCCCCGCTTGTCGAAGACGATCAGGCGCGAGAAGGAGGCGAGCCGATTGAGCAAGTGCGCATAGGACGGGAAGTCCAGCCGAGCTCCAGAGGCGTGGCCCAGCCCCGAGACATGGAGGATGTCCGGCGGCCCTTCCCCGAGGGCCTGATAGGCGATGTGCACGTCTCCACTCTTCGACCCCTACCGGCGGCGGCTCGACGGGTTCCACACTCGCGGCGGTGCTCTAAATCGCGAGGACCTACTTTCGTTTCCGGGCGCCAGCGAGCATCTCGGTAGGGAGTCCGAAGGCAAGCAACGCAGGGGAGTGCGCGTTGGCTGGGCGTGGCTTGGCGAGGCGCGGCGGCCCCGTTGAGCGCATGGTGAGGCAGAGTCCTCTGGGGCGTGCGGGATCGGGGGCCATGTGGGATGGCGCCACGCCGACGGATCGCGCCGCCGGCGCGCCGCGCCTTGAAGCTTGCACGGTGGCAACGACGGCCATAGGGTCGCGTGGCGCGTCAGGCGAAGAACGAAGGGCAAGGAGCGCGTCGATTGAAGGTGCTTTTGACAGGCGGAACGGGATTCGTTGGCTCCCACAGCGTGAGGGCGATCGTCGATGCCGGCCAGGATTTGCGGCTGCTCGTACGCTCGCCGGCCCGACTGGCGCCGGCGCTTGAGCCCCTCGGGGTGCGCGGCGTGGAACACGTCGTGGGCGACGCCACCGACGCAGGGTCGGTGCGTAGGGCGATGGACGGATGCGACGCCGTCGTTCACGCCGCCGCGATCTTCTCCTATGACGCGCGGGCGGCCCGCGATATGCAGCGTGTGAACGCGCGGGCGACCGAGGTCGTGCTTGGCGCGGCGCGCGACGCGGGGCTCAACCCGATCGTGCACGTCTCAAGCTATGTGGCGCTGCTGCCGCCGGGCGGGGTGCTCGATCGCGATTCGCCGGTCGGTGACCCTCGCGGCGTATACGCGCGCTCAAAGGCCGAGACCGAGCGGATGGCGCGCCAGCTTCAGGACCAGGGCGCGCCAGTGGTCATCACGTATCCCGGGATGGTCTGGGGACCGCATGACCCGCACCTGGGTGAGGCGGCGACCTTCGCGCGCTCGG
>JACVRW010000142.1 GCA_014534235.1 Thermoleophilaceae bacterium
AAGCGGCCTGCGTTTTAGCTCGTAGGTCGCCCGCACCCGCCCGCACCGTCGCAACGGAGGTTGCAACAGGCAAGCCGAGTTTGATTCATCCGGTAAGAGATTCGTGCCCACGTCGTCGGGGGGTGATGCGGGTGGCTGCTCAGGCCGGCTGGAGTGAGGAATGAGCGCGGCGACGGTCGCCGCGTCCCAAGCACAGTGGCCGGCACCCGTTTCCGGACTCCTGCCCTCGTTTCGTCTCCTCGGGGCAGACGGTGCCGGGTCGCAAGCGCGGCTGCAGGGCAGCGAGCCGCGCCGCTAGCTCATGCTCGGCGATCGTGAGCACCTCCCCGATGGGTAGTCCGGCGCGCCATAGCGCGACGATCGGCGCCGGCACGCGCCCGCCGTGGCGGTCATCGACGGCATGGCGCGCGGCGACGATCTGATCGACCGTGGGTGGCGTCGGCGGGTAGCGCGTCGCGTTCGACGGCGAACACGCCCGCGTGCGCGCCTGGGCACGGTGGCCGCCAATCCGGCAAGGCGCGGCGTCGTGGCGATGTGACGCCCGCGTTGCTCGACGTGGCCGGTTTCTGAGAAAGTCGCCCATATGTCGATGCTCGCGCGCCTGACTGTCTCCACCGACGACCGGCTGCTGTCGGTGGTGCGGGCGTTCGGGCGCGAGGTCGCCAGCGCGGTGGGCCTGTCGGACGCCGAAGGTCGGCGGCTGGCCGGCGCCGTCGACGAGGTCGTGCGGTTCGTGCGCGGGCGCGCGTATCCGGGCGATCCCACGGGCATGATCGAAGTCACGCTGGAGCCCGCCGAGCGCGGCATCCGCGTGGCGGTGCACGACTGGGGCCGGCCGCTGACATCGGCCGAGGGCCCAGCCGAGCTCGCGCAGCTAGGCGCCACGGTCGAGGACCTGCGGCTGATCAACCTCGGCAGGGACGGCAAGCGGCTCTCGTTCGTGTGGCCCACGAGGCATGCTGTCGAGGTCGCGGCGGGTGGGACTGACGCGGTGCCGCCGTCCGCGGCGACGGCGGATGCGACGGAGATCGCGGTCCGGGACGCGGGGCCCGAGGACGCTGAGCCGATCGCCCAGCTCCTGTACGAGAACTACGCGCTGTCGTACCTCCATCCCGACTTCTACCGTCCCCGCTGGCTGCGCGAGGAGCTGCTCGCGGGCCGCGTGGTGTCATCCGTGGCGGTCCACGGCGACGAGATTGTGGGGCATGACGCGCTGATGCGGGCGCCGGACGCCGTCGTGGCGGAGACGGGCGTGGCGGTCGTCGCGCCGGCGTACCGCGGGCTCGGCATCTTCGGCCGATTGGGCGAGCACACGCTGGCGCGGGCGCGCGCCACTGGCGTGCACGCGCTCTACGGCCGAGCCGTGACGATGCATCCCTACAGCCAGCGGGCGGAGCTCGCGCTCGGCTACCGCGAGACGGCGCTCTGCCTTGGCGCCTACCCGGGCCGGGTGACGATGCGCGGGATCACGAGCACCATCCCAGCCGAGCGACGGACCGCGCTGATGGTCTCCTTCCTGCCGCTACGGCGCGACGCGCGAAGCGCGGCGCTGCCCAAGCGCTACCGCGAGCGGCTGCTCGACACCTACGCGGCCCTCGGACTGCCCGCCCCGACCCCGAGCCAGGCGGGCGCCCCCGCGCCGCGCCGCATCGCCGTCGCACGCGACCGCGCGGAGGGCACCGCCGTGCTCACCGTCGGCGGCTGGGACGACGCGCTCGCGACCGAAGTGATCACGGCGATCCGCACGCTGGTCGCCGAGCACGTCGACGTCATCTACGCCGACCTCGACCTCGAAGCGATCGCTGATCCGGACGGCGCGGTGGAGGCCATGCGCGCCCAGGGCTTCTCCTACGCCGGCCTGTGGCTCCACGGCCCCGGCGGCCACGATCATCTCCAGCTCCAGCGCCTCAACACCACCGAGGTCGAGCTCGACGCGATCGCGACCGCCTCGCCCGCCGGCCAAGCCCTCGTCCGCTACGTGCTCGCGGACCTCGAACGCGTCGCCCACCCCGCCCGGTCCCATCAGCGGAGCTCCCATGAGCGCTTCTCACGTCGCACCCAGACAGGTACGCGATCGCCGCCGTCTGCCCGCTGACTGCCGCCTGCGATCTAGGCGCCAGGGGCGCCGCGCAAGGCGGCACGTTCCGGACATCACCTTGCGTCCGACCCTCCCCCTGCTGCACGACGACCCGCAACCGGGCTCTCGCACTGGCACCTGCATGGAGATACGGCGCAGCCGCAGTGCAGCTCAGAGTCCCACCACCGGTCGAGTGCCGTGATCAGTCTTGGAACGTCCGTGCCCGCGGCGTACGACCCGGCCGCACTTCCGCTTTCACCCCGACCGCGGTCGTCTCCGCGACCGCCCAGCAGACACTAGCCTCGGACGATTCGCGCAAGCGCCCGAAGTCGGTGCGCGGACACCTGCTTCCGCCCGAGCGAAGCGGAGCGCCGGGTCGCTCCGGCTGTGGAAGTCTCACTCGCGACTCGACCCGTCGCGGCGATAGCTCCGCGCTCGCGCGGACGGACAGCGCACGCTCGATGCTCGTGGGTAAATAGGAAGCGTCTTTGCAGCCCGCGGCGTGGAGGGCGTCGTGGGCGCTCAGGCGCATGTGCCCGATGCCGCGCTCCGCATGATCCGGATCGACGAACATGAGGAGCACCTCTCCGGTCTCGATGGACAGCCGTGCCGACAATCCGATCGGCCTCATCGATCGCGACCAGCAGTACGTTCGGCGATGCGCGGTCGGCGACCGGCTTCTTCCAGTCGTCTGGTGACAATTGGCCGGCGAGCGAGCTCTCCGAGGTAGGTCCGGCCGGACGTCCATTCACCCCGGCGCGACGGCGACCGGCGGCGTAGTCCGGACGGAGGGCCATGGCATGCGAAATGTGGTATTCGCGCGCGTGCGCGTATGCCTAAGTGAAGCGATTGAGCGATACAGCCCGGATCTCGGTCGCCGCTCCGGGCGCCCACTCCTTGAAGAGCCCGCGGTGGGGATCCGTGCTGTGCGGCTCGTGACCCGGCCCCATGCCAACCGAGAGAGCAACGGGGTAGCCATTCGGCGGGGCGGCTCGCGGACTCGTCGACCCCGCCATCACGCCCGTCAGATCAGGCTCAGAGCAACTCGCGCCTCCGTAGCGCGGTCCGTACCCGGCGCCGCTGCCAGGGCCTGGCTTCGTCGAGCTGCCGGAGTGCCTCGCTTAGGTTCTGTTCGCGTCGTCTACTCATCCTTAGGGAGTGGTGTGCTTGGTCGAGTTGCCTGCGCAGCTGCGCGACGGTTTCACGCAGGAGCTCTAGCTCGGAGCGCTCTTCCTCGCGCAGCTCGACGCCCCAATCCCAGGCCTGTTTGCTCTGAGCCATGGACGCTGCTTTCGCCTTTCGCCGGCCGACTCCTGCTCGACGGGCTTCCGTCGCTACGAAGGTTGTGGCTCACCCAGGCTCGTCGCAACGAGGGCCGCCCTGGATCGCCGTCCAGCTCCAGCGCGCGACGTATTCGTGACGAGCACCCACACGCTCGCTTGGCACGCGGCGAGCGAGCGGAGCGCCGCGGCACAACGGGCTGTAGGCCACGGCTCTGTCGAAGAACGATGAGTTCCGCGCTGCGCGACTCGGCCACGGACGAGCATCCGCCGCGGGGAACCAGTCCGACGAAACCGTCTCGTCAAAGACCGATTGACTGCGAGCCCGCGGGGAGGGATCAGGATGGCCGAAAGCCTGACGCTTGCTTGGTTCGCTTCACGGCAGGGGTGTGGCGCTCCGAAGGCTCAAGGCCGCGTCCCTGAAATCGTGGCGTCCCCGGTTCGATTGGGGCCTCGCCACGCGTTCCGACCGCGGAGCGGAAGAGGCTGCCCTCGTGCCGATTACGTCAAGGCGCTCAGGGTGGTCGAGACGCGAAACGCGGTCCGGATGGTCCCGCCCGAGCCAAGCGGCCGCGGATGCTGCTGCTCGGAGAACGCCGCCACCGGTGATGAATCCATCGCGCCGCGCCCGGTCTTAAGGGGAGAGGACACGCTGCTTACGAGGAAGGTGACATGAGCAAGGTCGTCTGGCACATCACCATGTCCGTCGATGGCAACATCGCCGGCCCCGGCGACGAGATGGACTGGACGAGCCAGGCGGGTAGCCCTGGCGGGTCGCGGCTCCCTTCGCTGCGAGGTCGGCGGCGTAGACCGCCGTGTCGGTGGTGATGAACAGGACGTTGCGTTCCCGGCCGCCGAAGCAGAAGTTCACGACGCCGGGCAACGCGATCTCGCCGAGACGCTCGCCTCTCGGCGAGAAGATCTGGACGCCACTGAACGACGAGACGTAGACACACCCGTCGGCGTCGCACTTGATTCCATCCGGGAAGCCCGGGGAGATGTCGGCGAAGACGCGCTCGCCGGTGAGCCCCGAGGGGTGAACGTGGAACGCGACCACGTTGTGCGGCCGGTCCGGGTGGAAGCTCCCGGGCTCCTGATTCGCGCCGCTGTCGGTCACGTACAGCGTGCGCTCGTCCGGGGAGAGGGCCAGCCCGTTGGGCTTGTCGAGGCCGTCGGCGACCACGTCCAGCCGCCCGGAGGCGGGCTCGAACCGGTACACGCGGTCCCCGACCGCCGGCCGCGGCCGGAAGCCCTGGAGGAACCCGTAGCTCGGGTCGGTGAACCAGATCGCGCCGTCGCTTGCCTGGACGACGTCGTTCGGCGAGTTCAGGGGGAGGCCGCGCCAATTGTCGACGAGCACCTCGACCTCGCCCGAGGCCGGGTCGAGGGCCGTGACCCGGGCCGGCGTCGACGGCGTGCCCTGCTCGCATACGAGCAGGCGCCCGTCGCGGCCAAGGGTCATGCCGTTGGCGGCGTTCGCGTCCGCCCGGACCACGGTCGACTCGCCGTCGAGCGAGAGGCGCTTGATCGCGACGCGCGGCACTCCGCGGGCGTCGCGCCGTGGGAGGGTCGTGAAGTACAGGGCGTCCTCTCCGGCGACGTAGACGGGGCCCTCGTGGGCATCGATCTCGGCGATCCGGGTGAGGTGGGTCGTGGACGCTTGGCGCACGCCCGTTCAGTCCGGCTGTCCTCGCGAGGCGTTACACGCTCAACAGGTAGCCGACGATGAAGCCGGCCACTGTGGCGGTGGCGACCTCGCTCGACACCTCCTCGAACGCATGCGGGATGACGGCGATCGAGATCACGGCGAGCACGGCACCCGCGGCGACGGCCTGAGCGCTGCCGACGAACCCGGGGCTGGCGTCGGCGAGGACAGTCCCGCCGAGCACGGTGGCGAGCGCGAGCGCCAGCCCGATCGCCGCGAGTAGCAGGATGGCGAAGCGCTTCGTCTGGCCGCCGGCAATGATCGGCTGGGCGGCTCCGTATGACTCGACGAGGTTCCCGAGCAGGATGCCCGCGAGCAGCGCCACCCCGACCGCGCCCTCCGCGATCGTCAGCCCGAGCGCGATCGACTCGGGCGCGCCGTCCACGAAGATCCCGGCCGCGATCGACTCGCCGCGCCGGACCTCGCGCACGTCGCCGGCGGGCATCTGCATCTCCCGACCTGCGGCGGCCGCGTGCATGGCGCGGCGCATCGTCTTCATATCTTCGTCTTGATTCAGCCGGCGATCGACGAGGACGTAGACGAGCGTCCCCACCAGGAGCCCCGCCGCGGTCAGCCAGACGCCCGCCTCCGCGTCCGCCTCGGGCACGAGCTCGAGCGCGACCGCCGCGAACAGGACGCCGCCGCCGAAGGCGGTCACCGCAGCCGAGACCCGGGACGGAAGCTCCAGCCTGGCGGCCGCCGCCGCGCCCGCGACGAGGCTCGCCGCGACGACCAACCCCCAGCCGACCGATTCGGCCAGGTTCTCCACGGCGGCGAGCTATGCGGCGGCGGGCACCCTGGCGCCCAGCTCCGTCAGGGCGTGCAGGAAGATCTCCGAGAACGTCGGGAACGGCTGGATCACGTCGTCCATGACCTTGAGCGGAACCTTCGCCCGGATGGCGACCGTGGCCTGCTGCAGCCACTCGCCGGCCTCTGGCCCGAGCGCATAGGCGCCTGTCAGCCGCCCGCCGTCCGAGACGAGGGCGAGGAAGCCGTTCTTCTCGGCGTACGCGCGCGTATAGGTGGCCGTGCGCGGCACCTGCGAGATCGGCACGGTGACGGTCACTTCGCCGTCCGCCTCCCCCACGGACGCCGCCTGGGGATCGGTGAAGACCACGCGGGGCACGGCCTCGTAGCTCGCCTCTCGTGCGCGGCCGAGGATGTTCGCGGCGGCGATTCGTCCCTGGTACTTCCCGACGTAGGTGAGCGGCCAGATGCCCGTTACGTCTCCGATCGCCCACACACCGGGCGCGACGTTCATGCGCTGGTCGACCTCGATGCCCCGCCTACCCGGCTCGATCCCGACGTTCTCGAGTCCGATGCCGTCCACCCGCGGCCGCCGACCGGTGGCCACCAGCAGCTTGTCGCCGCGCAGTTCGTTGCCGTCCGGGAACTCGAGGACGTAGTCGTCGCCGTCGCGGCGTGCCGCGGAGGCATGCTGGCCGAAGTGGAGCTCGATCCCCTCGGCGGCGAGCGCCTCGCCGAGCGCGACGCCGAGCGGCTTCGGCTCGCGCGGTAGCACGTGCTCCATGCCCTCGACCAAGGCCACCGACGCGCCCATGCGGGAGACCGCCTGCGCCATCTCGACCCCGACCGGCCCGGCGCCGAGCACGAGCATTCGCCGCGGGACCTCCGTGAGCGCGGTGACCTCGCGGTTCGTCCACACGCCCTCGAGCTCGCTTAGGCCGGGCACGGGCGGCACGATCGCCTCCGAGCCGGTGGCCAGCACGATGTGCTCGCAGGAGTGCTCGCTCCCGTCCACGGCGACACGACCCGGCGCCGCGATCGAGCCGGTCCCCCGCAGGACGTCGATGCCCTTGCTCGCCGGCCAGGCCTCCTTGGCGGAGTCGTCCCAACCCGAGGTCATGAAGTCGCGCCACCCGAAGGCGGCGGCCGCGTCGATGCCGCCGTTCACCGCCTCGCGCGCGCCGGGCGCGTCGCGGGCGGCCTGGAGGGCCTCCCCGGGCCGGAGCAGCGTCTTCGACGGGATGCAGGCCCAGTAGTCGCACTCGCCGCCCAGGAGGTCGCGCTCCACGAG
>JACVRW010000034.1 GCA_014534235.1 Thermoleophilaceae bacterium
CGCGCCCGCGGGCGCCGGACCCGAGCAGCTGCTGGCGGCCCGCGCCGACGTGATGGACGGGCTAGTCGCGGCGATACTGAGAGACGCGCGCCGCCGCGTCCGTCTGGGCGCGCTCAAGGGCCCGATCCTTCGCGCGCGATGCGAGCCGTTCCCCCGCACGGTCGAGGGTGTCGGGGCCGAGCGGGATCTGTCCCGCCGCCGCGGTCGCTTTTCCTGCGTTGCCGTGACGGCCGAGATCCCGCGGGGCGAGGCGAGCGTCGGCGGGGTGATCGGCCACCAGTACCGCGTCCTGGTCGACTTCGAGACAGGCCGCTACGCGTACTGCAAGGTCTCCGGTCGCCCCGAGCCGGTCCCCGATCCGCGCGTCACCACACCGCGCGCGTGCGGCGGGACCGCAGTCCCCGGACGCTGATCGACCCGCCGGCTCATAGGAGCCGGGGCGGCCGGGTTGCGAGGTACCGGTCGAGGCCGGGCAGCGGCACGGACGACATGACCCACGCCGGCCAGTGGACGTGGAACCCTAGGCGGCGCAACCGGTCGAGCAGCCACCACGAGTCGGTGGTGCAGAAGACGCCGAATGTGTCCGGCTCCTGCGCCTTCGCCACGCGGTCGAGCGCGGCGAGCACCACCGGCACGACGGACTCCGGGCTCTTCCCCACCGCGGGTCCGATCTCGCCGTCGGGGCTCACCCAGCAGACCGCGGACGCCCGCCGTAGGTCCTCGTTCATGACCGCCAGGCAGGTCCGCGTTCGGCCGAAGAACTCGTGCAGGAGCGGCCGCTCGTGGCCGACCGCCAGCGGCTCGAGCCGCTTCCACTCCTCGACGGCGCGTTCGGGGGTCAGGGCGTGCACCCCGGGCTCGGTCGAGTCGACGGACTCCTGCGAGCGGCGCTCGAGGTACTCCTCCGCGCGGTGGCGCATGTGCCAGTGGCCGCTCACCGGCATCACGCCGAACTCGGTGTAGAGCGTGAGATCGACCGGCGTCCCGAGCGTGAGCACGACCCGCCCGAGCTCCGGCGTGGGCGACTCGGGCCAGCAGTGCTCGAGGAGCGCCCGGCCGACGCCGCGGCCCGCATAGGGCGGGGTCACCCACAGCTCGGTGAGCTCGTCCATCGCCCCGAAGCGCGCGACCCGCGAGTAGCCGACCAGTTCGCCGCCGTCCTCGCAGATCCAGTATGCGCCGTCGGGCTGCGCCGCCACGAACTCGATGAACGGCCGCGCGCGGTCCCACTGCTCGCGGATCTCGGCCGGGTCTCGGCGGTGGTCCGGGGGGAGCAGCCCGCGGGCCTTCCGGGACTCGTCCCAGGCCGCCTCGCCGAGCTCAAAGGTGGCACGCAGGTCGCCGGGCCGGCCCTCCCGAAACGACAGCCCGCTCAACGCCGCGGGGCTCCCTAGCCGCTCGGATGCCCGGGGTCGAGGTACTCCCCGAGGGCCGGCGGGTGGCCGAGCTGTCCAAGCTCGGCCGAGGCACGGCCGAAGACGAGGCCGACCGTCCAGTCCGCCGCGAGGCGAACCCGGCGCGCGAGGCCGGGCATCATCATCAGGTGATAGCTGCGGGCCGCGAACCACGCGGGAAAGCCGCGCAGCCGCACGCCCAGCACGGTGGCGACGGCCTTGTGCTGTCCCATGTCGACGAACACGCCGAGCGTGCGGTAGCGGAACCGCCGGGGGCGGCGGCCCTGGAGCGCGGCGGCCACGTTGTCGCCGACCACCCGACCCTGGCGAATCGCGTGCTGGCAGGTGGGCGGGCACGGACGCTTGCGGCCTTGGGCCGGGTCGGGCACCGCGGCGGCATCGCCGATCGCCCACACGTTGTCCAGCCCCTTCACTCGCATCGCGTCGTCCACGGCGATCCGCGCGCCCGGCCCGTCGGCGGGCAGCCCGAGCTCGCGCACCGCCGACGACGGCCTGACCCCCGCCGTCCAGCAGAGCAGCCGGGTCGGTATGACCTCTCCGGTCGTCAGCGTCGCTAACTGCTCGTCCATCGATGCGAGGCTCGTTCCGGTGCGGATCTCCATCCCCCGCCCCCGGAGCTCGCGCGTGGCAAACGCGGCAAGGCTCGGCGGGACCTCCGGCATCACGCGGTCCTGGGCCTCGACGAGAATCCACCGGGTGCCCGCCATCCGGCTGCGGGGATAGCGGTCGATGACGTCGGCCACGTAGTCCTGGAGCTCGGCGATGCCCTCGACGCCGGCATAGCCGGCCCCCACGAATATGAAGGTCAGGTACTCCCGCCGGGCCTCGTCGTCCGGCAGCGACTCGGCGATCTCGAGGTTGAGGAGAGCGCGGTTGCGCAGCGCGATCGCGTCGGCCAGCGTCTTGAAGCCGAGGGCGTTCTCGGCGAGACCGGGGATCGGCAGCACGCGCGAGACAGAACCCACCGTCACGAGCAGCTGGTCGTAGTGCAGCGTCTCGTCGCGGCCGTCGACGGTGTGAACACGGATCTCGTTGCGGGCGGGGTCCGCCCCGGTGACCCGCCCGAGCCGAAGCTCGGTCCATTCGAGTTCCTCGCGCAGAGGGACGACCACGTGCCGCGGCTCGAGCGAACCCGCGGCGGCGCCCGGCAGGAGCGGCGTGTAGAGCAGAAAGTTGACGTCGCTGACGAGGATGATGCGGGCGCTGTGGCGGGGGAGCCGGCGCTCGAGCCGGCGCGCCGCGTAGAGGCCGCCGAACCCGCCGCCGGCGATCACGACGTCGAACGACACCGACGCGAGGCTAACGCGCGGCCGCCCGGGCCGCGTCCAGGGCAGGGCGCATCCGGGCCGGGAGGCGCCGCCGGATCCGCCAGGGCGCTCCGGCGAAGGCGTGGTTGGCCACGGTGGCAAAGCCCTCCTCGTCCTCGCGGAGCGCGAGGAGCAGGTGCGCCACGCGGTCGGACGGTGGGAGCTCCGGGTCGGTGGTCCTTACGCAGAAGCAATGCACCCGGCGCGCACCGCGCGTGACCAGGAGCGCACCCGCCTCGCCCACGAGCCAGACGCCGAGCCGGCCGCGCTCCAGCACGAGGCCGGTGCGGCGCCGGAGCTCTCGCTCGTCGTGACGGAGGAGGTCGGCGAGGAGCCCCTGCGCGACCGGCTCCGCAAGCGGGTTCCGCCCACCCTTCGGACGCACGACGCTCGCCCCGCGGAAGGCGTACAGCTCGGGGATGATCCAGGCGTGGGCGAACGCGACGAGGGCGACCGGCGCGGCGAGCGGCTCGAGCCAGAGCATGCCCACCCCGGCGATCACGAACGGCACGGAGTAGAGCACGGTCCAGCCGTGCCAGATCCGCCCCCACCGGCGCAGCCACTGGGCGTCGGTCCGCTGGCGCCAGGGAACCGACGCGAGCTCGGGAAGCGCCTGCTCCACGGAGGCGTTAGCCGCCGGCGATCGGGCGGCGCATGATGACCAGGTCGGCCTCGCGCGGGAGATCGCGAACGTGGGTCGCCTTGCCGGGCCCGTCCGGCACCGTGCCTATGAGCCCGAGCTGCTGCTGCTCCCGGAACTCGCGCACCGCCGCGGCGAAGGCGGCGTCGTCCTCGGCGGTCCACGTGGCGAGTGTGGTGTGTCCAGTGCCGTCCATGCGGATCAGTCGCGCCATGCCGTCCTCCTCTCGAGAAGCCTGCACCGCCATGGTACGCCCCGGGACCGTGCGCGGCCGCACACGGGGGCGTTCGCCGGCACCCGCTCGCCTACCGGCTAGCTCCCGATCCGCTCGCGGATCATGCGCTGGACCTCGCCGCCGTCGGCGCGGCCCTTCGTCTCGCGCATCACCGCGCCGACGATCGCTCCGATCGCCTGCGCTTTGCCCGCCCTGACCTTGTCCACGGCGTCCTGGTTCGACGCGATGGCGCGCTCGACGATCTCCGCGAGCTCGCCGGTGTCGGCGCGGCTGAGCCCCTTGGCGTCCACGACCGCCCGCGGGTCCCCACCGTCGGCCACGAGCACGTCGAGCACCTCCTGGGCGGCCGACCGCGAGACCTCCTTCGCCTCCACCATCGCCACGAGTCGCGCCAGCGCCGCGGGCTCGACGCCCGTGTCGGCGGGATCGGCGCCGCCGATCCGGGCGGGCAGCTCGTTGGTGACCCAGTTCGCGACCGAGCGGGCATCCCCGTCCCCCGCCTCGATCGCCTCCTCGAAGAAATCGCCCAGCTCCGAGCGGAAGGACAGCAGCCTGGCCGTGTCCCCCGGCAGCTCGAGCTCCCGCTCGAACCGCTCGGCGCGGGCGGCCGGAAGCTCGGGGAGCGCGGCCCGCGCGCGCTCGAGCATTGCCTCGGTCGGCGCGATCGGCACGAGGTCCGGCTCGGGGAAGTACCGGTAGTCGTGGGCCTCCTCCTTCGTCCGCAGCGCGGTCAGTCCTCCCGACTGCGGGTCGTAGTGGAGCGTCTCCTGCTCCACCTCGCCGCCGCCCCGCACGAGCTCCTCCTGGCGCGCGATCTCCGCGGAGAGGCCGCGCTCGAGGAAGCGGAACGAGTTCATGTTCTTGAGCTCGGTCTTGGTGCCGAGCGTGGCCTCGCCGGCCGGGCGGATCGACACGTTGGCGTCCAGCCGCAGCGACCCCTCCTCCATGTTCACGTCGGACACGCCCATGCGGCGCAGCGTGGCCTGGAGCAGCCGCCCGAACTCGGCGGCCGCCGCCGGCGAGCGCAGGTCGGGCTCCGTCACGATCTCGACCAGGGGCGTGCCGCCGCGGTTGAAGTCCACGACGCTCGTCTGCGCCCCATGGATGCGGCCTGACGCGCCCGCGTGAACCAGCTTCGCCGCGTCCTCCTCCAGGTGCACGCGGTGGATGCGCACGTCGCCGAGCCGGCCGTTTCGGGCCAGCGGCATGTCGTACTGGCTGATCTGGTAGCCCTTCGGCAGATCGGGATAGAAGTAGTTCTTGCGGTGGAAGATCGACCTCGGGGCGATGTCGCACTCGAACGCCATCGCGATCATCAGCGCGAAGTGCACCGCCTCTGCGTTCGCGACCGGCAGCGTGCCGGGGTGTCCGAGGCAGATCGGGCACGTCCGCGTGTTCGGCTCCTCGCCGAACGAGAGCGCGCAGCCGCAGAACATCTTCGTGCGCGTCTTCAGCTGGACGTGGATCTCCAGCCCGATGACCGGCTCGTAGGCCCGGGCTTCCGGTTCGGTGATGCTCACGCGCGCGGCACCCCCTCGAAGCCGATGGCCTTCTCGAGCGCGTGCGCGGCGTCGAGCACGCGGCTCTCGCTGAACGCCGGGCCGGCGATCTGGAGGCCCACGGGCAGACCGTCGCAGAGGCCGGCCGGGATCGAGACGGCCGCTATCCCCGCCAGCGACATCGGGACCGTGAAGTAGTCGGACAGGTACATGGCGAGCGGGTCCGCGGTGCGCTCGCCGAGCTCGAACGCCACCGTCGGGGATGTCGGCGTGACCACGAAGTCGACCGCCTTGAATGCGGCGCGGAAGTCCTCCGCGATCCTCGTCCTGACCTTCTGCGCGGTGCCGTAGTAGGCCTCGTAGTAGCCGGACGAGAGCGCGTAGGTCCCGATCATGATTCGGCGCTTGACCTCGTCGCCGAAGCCGTCGTGGCGGGTCTGCTCATACATGGCGTCGAGGTCGCCATCTCCGCTGCGGGGCCCGTAGCGGACCCCGTCGTACCGGGCCAGGTTCGCGCTCGCCTCGGCGGGCGCGATCACGTAGTAGGCCGCGATTCCCTGCCGGGCGCTCGGCAGCTCGATCTCCTCGACGGCGCCGCCCAGCTCCTCGATCGTGCCGAGTGTCCCGCGGATCACGTCGGCCACTGCACGGTCGAGCCCCTCCTCCTCGAGGCCCCAGACGCCGAAGCTCAGCCCGTCGAGGCGCTCGGCGCTCGGAAGCCGCACGGGTTCGGGGTACTCGACCGAGGTCGAGTCGCAACGATCGCGACCCACGAGATGCCGGAACAGCAGGGCGGCGTCCGTTACGTCGCGCGTCAGCGGGCCGCACTGATCGAGGGAGGAGGCGAAGGCGATCATCCCGTACCGGGAGACCGCGCCGTAGGTTGGCTTCAGCCCGACGATCCCGCAGAGGGCGGCGGGCTGGCGGATGGAGCCGCCGGTGTCGGTGCCGATCGCCCAGGGTGCCGCCCCGGCCGCCACCGCCGCCGCCGAGCCGCCGGAGGAGCCGCCGGGCACGCGGCTACGGTCCCATGGGTTCTGCACCGGCCCGTAGCCCGAGTTCTCGTTCGACGACCCCATGGCGAACTCGTCCTGGTTCGTCTTGCCGAGCACCGCGGCGCCCGCGCTCTGGAGGTTCCGGACGCTCGTCGCGGTGTACGGCGGCCGGTAGCCCTCGAGGATCCGCGACCCGGCCGTGCTCGGCACGCCCTCGACGCAGAACAGGTCCTTGACCGCCACGGGCGGGAGGTCCCCCACGTCCTCCGGCGCCGCTTCGGCGACCCACAGGTACGCGCCGAGCTCGTCCTCCTCGGCTCGCGCGCGCCAGAAGTCGAACGCCTCGCGCGGCGAGAGCTCGCCGTTTCGCATGAGCCCGGCCTGGGCGGCGGCGTTGAGGGAGAGCAGGTCGGTCATCCCTGCCCCGGGCTGGGCACGCGGAAGCCGCCCTGGGCCACGTCGGGGGCCGGGTCGAGCGCCTGCGCCCGCGGCAGGCTTCCGCGCGGCGCGTCCTCGCGCAGCACGTTCTGCAGCTCGACCACGTGAGAGGTGGGCTCCACCCCGTCGAGGTCGAGCTCGGACATCTTCTCCACATGCTCGAGGATCTTCGACATCTCGCCGGCCATGCGGTCGACCTCGTCATCGGTCAGCCGAAGCCGCGCGAGCCGCGCCACGTGAAGCACCTGATCGCGTTCGATCATCGGCCGCGATTGTAGGAAGGCACGCTCAACCGGCGAACCCGGCGCGGTCGATGACCCGCCGCTCGTGGGTGCCGACGCCGATCGTCCGCCCGCCGTCGCGCACCTCCACGTCGAACCGGAGCTTGCGATCGTCCACCACCTCGCGCAGTCGAGCCCGCACGGTGAGGCGTGCTCCCTCCGCGGCCGCCGCCACGTGCTTGACACAGATCTCGAAGCCGACCGTCGCCTTGCCGTCCGGCAACTGCTCATGGCTGAGGACGGAGGCGCAGCGCTCCATCATCGCCACCATGCCCGGCGTGGAGAGCACGTTGGTGTCGAGGGTGCCGCCCACGTCCGTCACAAGGCGGTCCTCCACCGTGAACTCGTCGGTGCGCTCGAGGCCGGGCTCGAGGCTCACGTCGCTCGCTCTCCACGCGGCGGCGGAAGCGTGTCGATCTCCGCACGCGGCGGCGCGGGCGGGCCGGTGTCATCCGTGTGCCGGCCCGGCGGTGGCGGCCGCTCGTCTCGCATCGCGACCATGCCGCCGGTGGCGACGCCGAGGGCACCCGCCAGCCCCAGCCCGAGGACCCACTCGCGGCCCCCGGCCCCGTCGGGCGGGGCGAGCGCCTTGACGATGACGACAACGGTCGCGGCGATGCCGGCGAGCGTCACGAGCGAGTCCATCGCCACCGGCACCGCCGGGACGGCCTGCGTGGCCGTGACCACGAGGAGCGCGACGGCCGCGGCGGCGACGAGCGCGAGCGCGATGTCGAGCACGGCAAAGGACTCCCACGCGCTCCCGGCGACCTCGTACCAGGGCAGTGACAGCGAAACGAGCAGGCCGCATCCCGAGGCGGCCGCGATCCACTCGCCGGCGCCGAGCCTTCGCAGATCCATCCCGACGCAGCGTATCGCCGGGCGGCGGGCCTCCCTCCCTGGGCTGCGCATGGGGACCGGAGGATCCATCGGGGCGGCGTGCGTTCGCCGGGCACGGCGACCGTCTGGCTCGAGATCGGCCGCCAGCCACAATTCGACGCATGAACCGCGCCGCCGTCCGCCTGCCGCTCGCCGGCGCCGCGTTCATCGCGCTCGCCGACACGGCGATCGTCGCGCTCGCGCTGCCCCCGATCCTGCGGGAGCTCGACACCGACGTCTCCGGCGTGGCCGCCGTGCTCGGCGTCTACGCCATCGTCCTGGCAGCCGCCCTGCCGGTCGCCGAGCGGGCCCGCACCGTGCTCGGCACCCGGCTCGCCGGCTTGGGCGGGGTGTCCCTGTTCACCGTCGGCTCGCTCGTATGCGGCGTCGCCGAGTCGCTCGAGCTGCTACTGGCGGCGCGGGCGGTGCAGGCCGCCGGCGGCGCCGGGGTCCTGGTGGCGGCTCACGCGTTGCTCACCGGGGACACCGTGGGCGCCCGCGCGTGGCGCCTGTCGGCCCTGCTCGGGTTCGCCGCCGGCCCGGCGCTGGGCGGGGCCCTCACTCAGGGGCTCGGCTGGCGCTCGATCTTCCTCCTGCAGGCGCCGGCGGCGCTGGCGGCGCTGCCGGCCTGCCTGGCGGCGCCCGCGCTGCCGGCCGCTCGGCCCGCGCCCGCCGAGCAGCCGACGCGCACGGCCCTGAGCGGTCCGACGATCGGCCGGTTCGTCTCACTGGCACTGGTCTCCGGCGCGATCGCCGCCGCGCTGTTCCTCACGGTGCTCATGCTGATCGTCGGATGGGGCATCGAGCCCCTGGCCGCGGCGGCCGCGGTCAGCATCATGCCGATGGCGGCGCTCGCCGCCGTGCGGGTGCATGGGCCGCCGCTGCTAAGGGCCGGTGCCGGCTGCCTGCTCGTCGCCGCGGGGAGCGCCTCGCTCGCGTTCCTCCCCACCGCCTCGGTCGCCTGGACGGTGTTGCCGCAGGTCGCCGTCGGCGTGGGGATGGGCCTGTCGCTGCCGGCGCTGGCGGGCGAGCTCCTTCCGGAGCGAAGCGGCTACGACGCGGCCCGGTTACTGTCGATCCGCCACGTTGGCATCGCGCTCGCGCTGCTCATCCTCGCTCCGATCGCCCAGCATGAGATCGACACGACCCTCGAGCACACCCTGGAGCGCGGGGCCGCGCTGCTCCTCGATGCCCCGATCGACCCGCAGGTCAAGCTCGCGATCGCTCCCCGGCTAGCGGAGGCCGTCGAGACGGAGGACCCGCGGGCCGCCCTCGAGCGGGTCTTCGCCGACGCTCGCGGTGACGTGAGCGAGGACCAGCACGCGGCCTTCGATGAGCTCCGGGCGAGATCCGATGACGTCCTCGTCGCGGGCGTGAACGACGGCTTCGCCACCGCCTACCTCGTCGCCGCCGGGCTCGCCCTCCTGGGCGCGCCCGCGCTCGCGCCGTGGACGGCGGCGCGCCGACGGCCCGCGCTGGCGGCCGGCCTCACAGCGGCGGCCCTTCTGGCGCCGGCCGGCTACGCCCTCGCGGCGGAGCAAGAACGCCCCGAGCCCGTGCGCATCGAGGACCCCTGCAAGGACCGCGAGCTTCCGGAGACGGGAGGCATCACGGGCGCGCTTCAGGACACCATCCTGGTCGCGGCCGACCGCGCCGCGTGCCGGGCGGGCTCGTCGCGAGAGGAGCTCGTGCTGGCGATCGTGGATGAGGAGGCGGCCGACGAGTACGAGGAGCGCTATGGCGTGGATCCCAGGTCCGTCCTCGACCTCGGCGAGCTGCTGCTGCCCGGCTGACGCGGCTACCTCTTCGCCCCGCGCACGACGCTGTACCGCTTCGCCGCCCGCAGCGTGTTGGCAAGCAGCATCGCGCGCGTCATCGGTCCCACCCCGCCCGGCACCGGCGTGATCGCCCCGGCCCGCTCGCGGACCGCGTCGAAGTCGACGTCGCCCACGAGCCCGTCGTCCGTGCGGTTCGTGCCGACGTCGATCACCACCGCCCCCTCGCGGACCATGTCCGCGGTCACGAGTCGCGGCGCGCCGACCGCCGCGATCAGCACTGCGGCCTCGCGGCAGACCGACGCCAGGTCGCGCGTGCGCGAGTGGCAGTGGGTCACGGTGGCGTTCGCCGCCAAGAGCAGCTGCGCGAGCGGCTTGCCCACCAGGATGGAGCGCCCGACGACAACTGCGCGCGCGCCCTCGAGCTCCGCGCCTGCCTCCGCGAGCAGCTCCATCACCCCCGCGGGCGTGCACGGCACCATCGCCTCCTCGCGCCCCTGCACGAGAAGCCCGGCGTTCGTCGGGGTGAGACCATCGACGTCCTTCGCCGGGTCGATCAGCGAGACGAACTCGTCCTGGTCGAGGTGCCCCGGCAGAGGGAGCTGGAGGAGGATGCCGTGCACTCGGTCGTCGGCGTCGAGGGAGCGGATCAGCTCCGCGAGCTCGTTCGCGGAGACGTCGCCGCCGGGCTCGTGGTGGAACGACTCGATCCCGACCCGGGCGGAGTCCTCACGCTTCATGCGCACGTAGACGGCGGAGGCCGGGTCGTCGCCTACGAGGATCGTGGCGAGCCCCGGCTTCGGGCCCATCTCCGCGACCTCGAGCGCCACTCGCTCCCGGACGCGGGCCGCTACCGCGTTCCCGTCGATGATCCGCGCGCCCACCGGAGCTCAGCCTAAGCGGCGCCGGCCTCAGCGCCTCTTGAGCGGCGCGTAGTCCGCCATCAGCTTGCGCTCGCTCCCGTCGGCGCCGAACCGCACGACCACGAGACCGCCGGGCTCGACCCCGGTAACGACGCCCTCGCCGAAGTTCGCGTGTACGACGTCCTCGCCGAGGGCAAAGGACGCGCCGGCCCCGGCCGGCTCGGGGACCGCGGCCCCGCCCTCCCAAGTCGCCGCCGCAGCGGGACCGGTCCGGGCCTCTTCGTCGAGGTCGGTCAGCTCCACCGGGAGCTCGTCGATGAAGCGGCTCCGCAGATTCCAGTCGCGCGCCCCGAACAGGCTGCGCGAGCGAGCGTAGGTCAGGTAGAGCTCGCGCTTCGCCCGGGTGATCCCGACGTAGCACAGCCGCCGCTCTTCCTCGAGGTCGCCGGCCTCGACCGCGCGGATGTGCGGGAACACCCCGTCCTCGAGCCCAATGATGAAGACCGTGCCGAACTCGAGCCCCTTCGCGTTGTGGAGGGTCATAAGCGTGAGGAGGCCCTGCTCGTCACGCAGGCTGTCCTGCTCCGAGAAGAGCGCGACTTGCTGCAGGAACTCCTCCACCGAGCCCTCGTCCGAGGCGGCGTCGTACTCCCTCCCCACCCCGATAAGCTCCTCGAGGTTCTCGAGCCGCCCCTGCGCCTCGATCGTGCGCTCGGAGCGCAGCGCCTCCGTGTAGCCGGTCTCCTCGAGCGTCTCCTGCAGCAGGTCGCCGACGCCGGCCCCGCCCTCCGACCGCTCCCGCAGCCGCTGCATGACCGACATGAAGCGCCCCACCGCCTTGACCCCGGCCGGGGCCAGACCCGGCACCGACCCCGGCGACGCGGCCACGTCCCACACGGGCTCGCCGACCGTGTTGGCGTAGCCGATCAGGCGGCCCTGGGTGGTGGCGCCGATCCCCCTGCGCGGTGAGTTGACGATCCGGCCGAACGCCACCGTGTCGGCCGGGTTCACGAGCAGCGTCAGGTAGGCCAGGGCGTCCTTGATCTCCGCGCGCTCGTAGAAGCGCGTACCCCCGATCACCTGGTACGAGACGCCGTAGCGCACGAGCATGTCCTCGAGCACCCGGCTCTGGGCGTTTGTCCGGTAGAAGACCGCCATCTCGTCGCGCGAGCCGCCCTCGTCCACGAGCCGCTCGATCTCCGAGACCACGAAGCGCGCCTCGGCGTGCTCGTCCTCGAGCTCCCGCACGTGCACCGGATCGCCGGTGCCGAGGTCGCTCCACAAGGACTTCGCCTTTCGCGAGCGGTTGTTTGCGATCACCGCGTTGGCGGCGTTCAGGATCGTCTGGGTCGAGCGGTAGTTCTGCTCGAGCTTGACGACGTGGGCGTCCGGGAAGTCACGCTCGAACTCGAGGATGTTTCTGATGTCAGCGCCGCGGAAGCGGTAGATCGACTGGTCGTCGTCGCCGACCACCGCGAGGTTCCGGTGCTCCTCGCACAGGAGCTGCAGCCAGCGGTACTGGGCGCGGTTCGTGTCCTGGTACTCGTCGACCAGCACGTGCCGGAACGCGCGCCGGTAGCGGTCGCGGACCTCGGCGAAGAGCTCGAACAGGTTCACGCAGCGAAACAGGAGGTCGTCGAAGTCCATCGCGTTCGCCGCGTGGAGCCGCCGCTCGTAGAGCTCGTAGACGTCGGCGGCGGTCTGCTCGAAGAAGCTCGAGACCTTCAGCCGGTAGGCCTCGGCGTCGAGCAGTGCGTTCTTGGAGTCCGAGATCTGGCGCCGGATCCCACGCGGCGCGAAGCGCTTGGGGTCGACGTCGAGCTCCTCGACGCACGCCTTGACCAGCCGCAGCGAGTCCTGCTCGTCGTAGATCGTGAAGCCGCGCGTGTAGCCGAGGCGCTGGGCGTCCGAGCGGAGCATTCGCGCGCACGCCGAGTGGAAGGTCATCACCCACATCGCGCGGACCCGCCCTCCGACCAACACCTCCACGCGCTCGCGCATTTCCCCCGCCGCCTTATTGGTGAAGGTGATCGCGAGGATCTCCCCCGGGCGAGCGGCGCCGCTCTCCACCAGGTAGGCGATCCGGTGGGTGAGGACGCGCGTCTTGCCCGAGCCGGCGCCGGCCAGGATGAGGAGCGGGCCCTCGCCGTGTACGACGGCCTCGCGCTGCGGCTCGTTGAGGCCCTCGAGCAGCGCCCGGCGCCGGTCGGCGCCGACCGGCGGCTTCACTCGCTGGGCAGGCGTGCTCACCCAAGCGAGGATAGATCCGCGCGCGGCGGGCCCGCGCGTAGCCTGCCCGCACATGGGGCTCCTCGACGAGGTCAGAGCGCACTGCGCCGAGGTTGCGGCGAACGCGCGCTGGGTGGAGATCGACCTCGACCGCCTCGGCGCGGTCGGGGAGGCGCCGCCGCCGGACCTCGACCCCGAGCGGCACTACCTCGAGGGCGGTGCCGACGACGTCGCGTCGTACATGCTCGCCCTCGACGCCATCAACTTCGGCTCTGGCTGGTTCCCCACGCTCCGGAAGCGGCCCGGCTGCTCCGGCTACTTCACCGTCGCGTGGTCGCTGGCCGACCGCTGGCGCGAGCACGGACCGTGGTCGCCGGCCGAGCTCCGCCGGCTCGACGCGGCCACGGTGGCCTCGGTGCTGGGCCAGGACCCCGGCCACGAGCTGATGGAGCTCTACGCGCAGGCTTTGCGCGACCTGGGACGCTTCCTCTCTCACCGCACGGCGCTCGAGGCGATTGGAGAGGCCCGCGGCTCGGCCGAGCGGCTCGCCGAGATGCTCGCCGCCGGGATGCCCTTCTTCGACGACCGCGGCCTCTGGAAGCGGGCCCAGATCACGCCGAACGACCTCGCCCTCGCCGGCGCGGCCGAGTTCCACGACCTCGACCGGCTCACGATCTTCGCCGACAACCTGGTGCCCCACGTGCTGCGCGTCGACGGGATCCTCCGCTACGACGAGCGACTCGCCGCGCACATCGAGGCGGGCAAGCTGCTCCCGCCCGGCGAGGAGGAGCGGGAGATCCGCGCCTGCGCTGTCCACGCCTGCGAGCTGATCGCGGCGCGCACCGGAACACCGCCGCGGGTGCTCGACATGTGGTTCTGGAACCGCGGACAGGACCCGCACTACAAGGCGATCCCCCGGCACCGCACGCGAACGGTCTTCTACTGAGAGCTACGCGGCCTGGCCGGTGCGGACGACGTCGCCGTTCGCGAGCACGACCCCGTCCGCGCACGACGCCTCCACCAGGCCGTCCTGGAACTGCTCGTGGTAGAGCCGGGCGTACAGGCCGCCGCGCGCGAGGAGCTCGGCGTGCGTGCCCTGCTCGACCAGGCGTCCCCGGTCGAGGACGAAGATGACGTCGGCGGCGAAGATCGTGGACAGCCGGTGCGCGATGGCGACGGTCGTTCGCCCCTCCATCAGTGGCTCGAGGGCCGCCTGCACCAGGCGCTCGCTCGTCGTGTCGAGGGCCGAGTGGCCTCGTCGAGAATCAGGACGCGTGGGTCCTTGAGGATCACGCGCGCGATCGCGACGCGCTGCTTCTCCCCTCCGGACAGGCGGTATCCCCGCTCCCCGACGAGCGTGTCGTAGCCGTCGTCGAGCTCCATGATCCGGTCGTGGATCAACGCCGCCCGGGCGGCCGCCTCGAGCTCCGCCTGGGAGGCGTCGCGCTTCGCGTACAGGAGGTTGTCGCGGACGCTCGCGTGGAACAGGTACGTCTCCTGGGTGACCACGCCCACGATCTCGGCGAGCGACCGGAGCCGGATCTTGCGGACGTCCACGCCGTCGATCGCCACGGTCCCCTCGCTCGCGTCGTACAGACGCGGGATCAGGTACGAGACCGTGGTCTTGCCCGCGCCGCTCGGACCGACGAGAGCCGCGAGCTGGCCGGGCTCGATCGTGAGCGACACCCGGTCGAGCGCGCGGCGACTCGGCCGCCCATCCGACCCGTCCGCGGAGCCGGCCGGGGCTAGCGGCGAGCGCTCGGGGTAGGAGAACGACACGGCGCGAAGGCTGATCTCGCCTCGGACCGTGCCGCGGTCGAGCGCCACGGCGTCGGGGGCGTCGACGATCTCCGGCTCGAGGTCCAGGTACTCGAAGACGCGCTCGAACAGGGCCAGCGACGACTGGATCTCCACGGAAACCCGCAGCAGCTGCATGATCGGGAAGAACAGGCGGGTCTGGAGCGTCGTGAACGCTACGATCGTGCCCGCGCTTATCTGCGGCCCGCCCCCGCCCGCCAGCGCGAGGCCCGCAACCAGGTAGATGATCGCCGGCGTAATGCCGAAGAAGGCCTGGACCAGCGCGAAGAACCCCTGCCCGGTCATCTGCTGGCGGACCTGCAGCCCGGCCAGGCGCTCGTTGGCCCGCCGGTAGCGCTCGATCTCGTCGGCCCGGCGCTCGAAGACCTTGGACAGCAGCATGCCCGACACGGAGAGCGTCTCCTGCGTGATCGCGCTCATCTCCGCCATCGACTCCTGCGTCTCGGCGGTGACCGCGCGCCGGACGCGCCCCACCCGCCACGTCAGGTAGACGAAGAACGGCACGAGGACCAGCGAGACCGCGGTCAGCTGCCACGACAGGATGACCATCGCCACCAGGCTGCTCGCCACGGTGACTACGTTCGAGAGGATCGAGGACGCCGTGCTCGTGACCACGGTCTGCACGCCGCCGACGTCGTTCGCCAGCCGGGACTGGATCTCGCCCGTCCGCGTGCCGGTGAAGAACGCGAGCGGCATCGCCTGGAGGTGCGCGTAGAGCCGGTCGCGCAGGTCCTGCATCACGCGGTTGCCGACGAAGTTCGTGAGGTACGTCTGGCCGACCCCGAGCACCCCGGAGACGATCGGAATCGCAACCATCACGGCGACGAGGGCGTAGAGGAGACCGAGGTTCGGGCCGCCCTGAACGAACAGGGCGTCGTCGAATACAACCTGGATGAGCAGGGGGTTGACGATCCCGAGCCCGGAGGTGACCAGGATCGAGACCAGGATCAGTGCCGTGCTGCCCCGGTACGGCCGGAACAGGCGGATGATCCGCTTCACTAGCCGTGCGCGTGGTTCTCCGTCAGCGTCGCTCAACGGGGACGACGCTAGCGGACGCTCGGCCCTGGCCGGCGGTCGTCTATCCGCCGGTCGAGTCCGGCCCGCCGCGGCGCTTCAGCGGCCGCACCTCGGCGTGCTCGGGACGTCGCCCCGTCAGCTCCGCCAGCAGCTCCTCGACCTCGGTCAGGCGGTCCGCGAGCCCGCGGATCGCGTCGGCGACGGGGTCGGGAAGGTGGGCCCAGTCCGCGTCCGGCCCGTCCGGCCGCCGGCCGTCCACGCGCACGGGGTGGCCGGGATTGCCGACCACGGTCGAGTTCGGCGGCACGTCATGGATCACGACCGAATTGGCGCCGACCTTCGACCGGTCGCCGATGCGAATCGGGCCGAGCAGCTTTGCACCCGCGCCAATCATCACCTGGTCCCCCACGGTGGGGTGGCGCTTGCCTCGCGCGAAGCCGGTGCCGCCGAGGGTGACTCCCTGGTACATCGTCACGTCGTCGCCGAGCTCCGCGGTCTCGCCGATGACGATGCCCGCGCCGTGGTCCATGAACAGCCCGCGGCCGATCTTCGCCGCCGGGTGGATCTCGATGCCCGTCAGGATCTTCGTCACGTTCGCCAGGAACCGGGGCGCCAGCGGCACGCCCGCCTCGTACAGGGCGTGGGAGATCCGGTGCGAGAGCAGCGCCTGCACGCCGCCGTAGGTCAGCAGCATCTCGACTCGACCCACGCTGCGTGCGGCCGGGTCGCGCTCCTGCGCCGCGGTCAGGTCCTCCCGCAGCTCGCGGGCGACCCTCGCGAATGTCGCCAGACCCATCACGGCGCAAAGAACGGCGTGCTGATGTAGCGCTCGCCGGAGTCGGGCAGGATCGCGACGATCCGCTTGCCGCGCATCTCCGGGCGCGAGCCGACCTGCACGGCCGCCCAGACGGCGGCCCCGGCCGAGATCCCGGCAAGGAGCCCCTCCCTTGTCGCGCACAGGCGGGCGGTCGCGATGGCGTCCTCGTCCGCCACCGGCACCACCTCGTCGATCACCTCTCGGTTCAGGACCTCCGGGACGAACCCCGCGCCGATCCCGTCGATCTTGTGCGGGCCGGGCCTGCCGCCGGAGAGGACGAGCGAGCTCGCCGGCTCGACGGCGACCACGTGCAGGTCGCCGGTGCGCTCCTTGAGCCGCTCACCGCAGCCCGTGATCGTCCCGCCGGTCCCTACCCCGGCCACGAGCACGTCCACCTTGCCATCGGTGTCCCGCCAGATCTCCTCGGCGGTCGTGCGCCGGTGGATCTCGGGGTTCGCGGGGTTCGCGAACTGGTTCGGCACGAAGCAGTTGCCGCGCTCCCGGCAGATCCGCCTCGCCTCCTCGACCGCCTCGTTCATCCCGCCCATCGATTCGACCCAGACGACCTCGGCGCCGAACAACGACATCAGCCGCTCGCGCTCGCGGCTCACGCCCTGCGGCATCGTAAGGACGACGTCGTAGCCCTTCGCCGCGCAGACGAAGGCGAGCGCGATGCCGGTGTTGCCGGAAGTCGCCTCGACGATCGTGTTCCGCCCGGGCTCGATCCGCCCCTCGGCCTCGGCCGCGTCGATCATCGACACCCCGATCCGGTCCTTGACGCTGCCCGCGGGGTTGTGGGACTCGAGCTTGCCGATCAGCTCGGCGCCGGAGTCCGGCGCCACGCGCGTCAGCCTCACCATCGGCGTGTTGCCGATGATGTCGGCGACGTTGTCAGGGAGCATTGCGGCGATGGGGACGCTCATTCGCCCGACTGTAGCCGCCGGCGCCCGCAGGGCCGGCGCGGCCCGCGCTTCGAGGCGTCAGCTCGCGGCCGTGGCGATCCGATGCTCGTGCGGACTCACGCCGCGCACGCGCTTGAAGGCCGCGCTCAGGGGGAACGGGGTCCCGTAGCCCACCCGGCGGGCGACGGAGCCGATCGTCACGCCGGGCTCGAGCAGCAGGTCCGCCGCAGCGGCGAGCCGCAGCTCGGTGAGGAACGCCATCGGCGGCTGGCCCACCAGGTCGGTGAACCGGCGGGCGAACGCCGCCCGCGAGACGTTGATGCGGGCGGCCAGCTCGGCCACGGTAGACGGGTGGGCGGGATCGTCCTCGATCATCCGCAGCGCGGGGCCGACGACAGGGTCGCCTCGGGCGCGGTACCAGCCGGGAGCCTGCGTGCCCGCGCGCTCGGGCCACGCGCGCAGGACGGCGATGAGGAGCAGGTCCAGTAGCCGGTCGAGGACCGCGGACGACCCGGGTCGTCCTTCACGATCTCCTTCGCCAGCAGCGGGATGAGCGGAGAGTGGAGGGCCTCCTCGGCGACGATCAGCATGTGGGGCAGCGCCTTGAGCAGCCGCCCGCCGACCTCGCCGGCCAACCCGTACGCGCCGACCAGCATCGCAGTCGAACCCTCGGCGCTGTTTCCCCAGGTGCGGACGCCGAGGTCCTTCATCAGCGCCACGTCGGCGCCCTCCGGCGTCACGCAGCGCTGCCCGGGGAGGACGACGACCTGCGGCGGCGTGGCCGGGTCGTCCGCGACCGTGTAGTGATCCGGCCCGCGGGCGATCGCGACGTCCCCCGGCCGCAGCCGGAGCGCCTCGCCCTCGTTGGGCACCACCCATGCGTGGCCGCGCAGAATCGTGATGAGCGCCAGTGGCGCCTCGCCCTCGATGCGCATCGACCAGGGCGGCTTGAGCAGCGAGTGGAGGAGGAACGCCCCCCTTGCCCGCGGGCCGTCGAGGAGGCCCGCGATGGGATCCACGCGCGCAGTGTAGACGCACACGTATGCAATCGAGCCCCTCAGCTAATGTCACAATTCCGGACGGCTTTTCATCATTTCGCCCCGAGGAGACAGGCCATGAGCGCGACCGACGACCTGGTGAAGAACGCCGAGAAGCACGCCGAGGGCTTCGACAAGGGCGACCTCCCGATACCGCCGGCGAAGAAGGTGGCGATCGTGGCGTGCATGGACGCGCGCGTCAACCCGTATCCGATCTTCGGCCTCGAGCTGGGCGACGCCCATGTGATCCGCAACGCCGGCGGCGTCGTGACCGACGACGAGATCCGCTCGCTGGCGATCTCTCAGCGGCTCCTCGGCACCGAGGAGATCATCCTCATGCATCACACCGACTGCGGCATGCTCACCTTCAACGACGACGACTTCAGACGGCAGATCCAGGACGAGACCGGGATAAAGCCGGCGTGGTCGGCCGAGGCGTTCGACGACCTCGAGGGGGACGTCCGCCAATCGCTCGAGCGGATCAAGTCGAGCCCGTTCATCCCGCACAAGCACTCGATCCGCGGATTCATCTACGACGTGAAGACCGGCAGGCTCAGCGAGGTGACGTGAGCCGCGGGTGACCGACGGAGTGCGGTCGATCCCGCTAGGCCGGGCGTTTCAGATGTAGTACATCGGCGCGCCCGTCGCCTGCGCCTCCCGTTCCGCGACGTCCGCGATCGTCGTGCCCGCGAGGACAGACTTCACGGCCTCGACCGCTTCCATCCACACGGGGCTCCCGCTCGCGGCGTCCACGCCCAGCTCGCCCTCCAGGAGCTCGACCACCTCGAGGACGGTTACGTCGCCGGGTGGGCGGGCGAAGAAGTAGCCGCCCTTCACGCCGCGCTGAGATTGGAGGATTCCGGCGCGGCGGAGGGTTGCGAAGAGGCCCTCCAGGAACTGGACCGGGATGTCGCGGGCCCTGGCGAGCTCGCCGATCGGGACCGGAGTCGCGTTCCCGCGGCGGGCCAGCTCGGCGAGCGCGCGCACCGCGTAGGGCGACTTGGTCGTGATCACGAGCACGAAAGTCACTCTACGGTACGGAATGTCGGCGATCCGGCGGCTTGACCCCTGGCTACCACCCGTCCTATTGATGGGGGTGATCTTCTTCTTCTCCGCTCAGCCGAGCCTCGACTCGGGGCTGGGGGTGATCGACCTGGTCGGCCGCAAGCTCATCCACTTCGCCGAATACGCGCTGCTCTGCTTGCTCTGGTGGAGGGCGTTCGCGACCGTGACGAGCCCGGGGCGCGCGGCAATCGCCGCGTTCGCGATCGCGAGTGGCTACGCCGTGACGGACGAGGTGCACCAGACCTTCGTCGAGGGCCGCGCCGGGACGCCGGTCGACTGGGCGATCGACAGCGCCGGCGCGGCGCTCGTCGCCGTGCGGATGCGGTCCGGCAGGCCGTCGCCGCGCCGGTCGCCAACACGCGCGCGAGCGAGGGGATGATGCTGCCGCGGTTGCCGGTCGAGTCGGGCCGGCCGGTCATGGTGTTTGCGCTGACCCGCCTGGCCGTCGCGCTGCTCGCCTTCGTCGCGATCGTGGTGCTCGGCTTCCCGTACGACGGGCGCGCAGCCGCGGTGGTGGGCGGTCTGCTTCTCCCCTGGTCGCTGGGGGTGCTGCTGCTCGCGCGCCGGAACCCCGATGCTGCGCTTAGCGCCTCCATCCCGGCCGTCGACTTCGTGCTCCTCGCCGTCGTCGAGGCTGCGGCCCCCGAGACGCTCGGCGCCGTCAGGGTCGCGGCGCTCTTCCTCATCGCGTCGCACGCGCACTTTCAGGGGGAGCGCCGGGGCGTTGCCGTGGCTGCGCTTGGTTCTGCGCTGCTCGTGATCACGACGCAGGTGCGCGGCGATGAGCCGGTCTCCGCCGGCGTGCTCGGGCTGTATGAGGCCGTCTTCGTCGTCTGCGCGCTTGCCACGGCGCTGGTCGTGGGGACGCTGCGCACCGCCGAGTCGGCCTCTCGGATGCGCGCCCGCGGCCTCTCCCGCCGGACCATCCGGGCCGAGAACGAGGTTCGGCGGCGAGTCGCAGAGGCGATCCACGACGGCCCCGTGCAGGAGCTGATCGGGCTCGACTTCGTTCTCGCAGCCGCGCATGGCGAGGCCAAGGAGGGGCGCCCGGAGCAGGCCGGCGCGCTGATCCACGAGGCACGTGAGATCGCCACGCGCAACGTGCAGACACTTCGCGACGTGATCACGAACCTCGGCCCGTACGCCGAGGAGGAGGTGAGCTTCGAGAAGGCGATCCAGGGGTGCATCCCCGTCTGGAAGCGGCGCTACGGGTTCGAGGTGATGGCGGCGATCGAGCGCGTCGACCTCCCCCCGGACGTGGTGGGTGGCCTGTTCCGGATTGCGCAGGAGGCGGTGGTGAACGCCGGCCGCCACGCGAACGCCGAGGCGGTCTCCATCTCCCTTCGCACCGTCGACTCGAAGGTCGAGCTGCGGGTCAGCGACAACGGCCACGGCTTCGAGCATCCGGACTCGCTGTCGCGCCCGGAGCCCGGGCACGTGGGGCTTGCCAGCATGCGTGAACGCGCCGAGATGCTGGACGGCACGCTCGAGATCGAGACCTCGGAGCGCGGCACGAGGGTGCTCGTGATGGCGCCGCTGCGGTCGCCGTAGCCTTAGTGACCGGTCCCGGAGGCTCTGCGCAGCGCCTCGTCGATGCGCGCGAGCGTCTCCTCCCTACCGAGCGCCGCAACGGACTCGAAGATTCCCGGTGAGACGGTCGTCCCGGTGATGGCCACGCGCACGGGCTGGAAGACGTCCTTCGGCTTCACGCCCAGCCGCTCGACCACCCCGCGGAGCGCCGCCTCCACCCGCTCCACGTCGAACGGCTCGCCTGCGTGCTCAAGCGCGTCGCGCGCGGCGCGCAGCCGCTCAGGACCGCTGTCGCGCATGACCCTCGCCCACGCCCTGTCGTCGAACGGCCCCCTCTGCACGAGGAATCCCGCGAGCGGCCAGAAGTCGGTCAGCGTCTGCATCTTCTCCTGGGTGATCGCCACCGCCTCGGGCGGCACCTCCCGGCCCGTGAGCTCCTCGAGGCGGCGGCGCAGGTCGTCGGGATCGAGCTCACGCAGGTATCGCCCGTTCATCCAGCGCAGCTTCTGCTCGTCGAACACCGCCGGGTTCTTCGACACACGCGAGAGGTCGAACCGCTCGATCAGCTCCTCTGTGGTGAAGAAGGTCGTGGACTCGTCGTAGCCCCAGCCGAGCAGCGCAATGTAGTTGCGCACCGCCTCCGGCAGGTAGCCGGCCTCGCGCAGGTCCTGCACCGACGCCGCGCCGTGGCGCTTCGACAGCTTCTTGCCGTCCGGTCCGTGGAGGAGCGGGAGGTGAGCGTAGGCGGGCGGCTCCTCGCTGAGGGCGCGCAGGATCATGACCTGGCGTGGGGTGTTCGAGATGTGGTCGTCGCCCCGAACGACGTGCGTGATGCCCATGTCGAGGTCGTCCACGGCGACGGCAAGGTTGTACAGCGGGCTGCCATCGGAGCGGCGGATCACGAAGTCCTTGATCGCGGAGTGCGGGAAGGCGATGTCGCCGCGGATGGCGTCGTGGATCACGGTCTCGCCCGCGTCCGGCACCCGCAGCCGCACGGCCCCCTCGTCCTCGTAGGCGTGCCCGCCGTCGACGAGCCGCTCGACCACCTCGCCGTGGCGGTCGCGGCGCTCCCACTGCGAGTACGGGCCCTCGTCCCAGTCGAGCTCGAGCCAGCGCAGCGCATCGAGGATCTGCTCGACGTTCTCGGGCGTCGAGCGCTCCCGGTCGGTGTCCTCGATCCGGAGCACGAAGGTGCCGCCCGAGCCGCGCGCCAGGAGCCAGTTGTACAGTGCCGTCCTCGCGCCGCCGATGTGCAGCACGCCGGTCGGGGATGGCGCGAAGCGCAGTCTCGGAGACGGGAGGTCGACGTTCATCATCAGCACGCGGGGCGGGATGCCCCGCGGAGGTAACCACCATCGATGCTAATCGGAGCCCACGTGTCCACGGCCGGCGGCCTCGTGGAGGCCCACCGGCGGGGCGTAGAGCGGGGCTGCGAGGCGATCCAGATCTGGGGGCAGTCGCCGCGCCAGTGGCGCCCGGGGCGCTGGCGGCCGGACGACATCGCCGCCTTCCGCGACCGGATGGCGGACGGCCCGATCAAGTCGGTCGTGATCCACGCGATCTACCTCATCAACTGCGCCTCCACGGACCGTGACATCCGGCGCAAGTCGGCGGGTTCGCTCGTCCACGCGCTGCGAACCGGCGAGGCGATAGGTGCTGACGGGGTGGTGGTGCACCCCGGATCGGCGAAGGGCGAACCGAACGACGAGGCGCTGCCCCGTGTGGCAGAGTTGCTGAAACACGCCCTCGACGAGTCGGATCGCTGCCCGCTGCTGCTCGAGAACACGGCCGGCGCCGGGGACACCATTGGCCGCTCGTTCGAGGAGCTCGCGCAGCTGATCAAGCTATGCGGCCGCCGAAAGCGGGTTAGGGTCTGCCTCGACTCCTGCCATTTGCTCGCCTCCGGGTTCGACATCCGGACGGCCGACAAGCTCGCCGCGGTGGTCGACCGCCTTCTCGAGCTCGTCGGCGACCGCCGCGTCAGCTGCCTCCACTTGAACGACTCCCAGACCGCGCTTGGGTCGAACCGCGATCGCCACGCGCCCCCGGGCGACGGGGAACTCGGCCCGCGCGGCTGCGCCGCGTTCCTCTCCGAGCCGCGCTTCGAGGACCTACCGGTCGTGTTCGAGGGACCGGGCGTCGAGGGGAAGGCCCCGGCGAAGGCGGACGTCGACCGCATGAAGCAGCTCCGCCGGAACGGTCTGCGTGCACGCCGGCGGCGGGCGCGCAAGTAGCCGGGGGTCTCCCGGCGCCGGGTACCATCTCCTCCGACGTGGAAGCGCTCCTAGCCTCGGACCGGGAACGGGAGTACACGGTCGGCCTCCTCCGGCGGCACTGGCTTGCCGGGCGTCTGACCGCGGAGGAGTTCGAGCAGCGCGTCACAGAGGCGGTGCGCGCTCGGTTCGTGGGCGACCTCTGGCACGCCCTGCGGTTCCTGCCCGTCGACGCTCCGCCCGGTCCGCCGCGTCCGGCGGGCGGCGGGTTGGCGGCCGCGTCGCTTGTCGTGGGGCTGTTCGCGCTGCTTCTACTGATGGGCTCGTTCGGGCTGCTCTTTGTCGTGACGCTGCCGCTCGCCGCGACGGCCTGGGCGCTCGGGCGCGCGGCGCGCCGCTCCGGAGGCCGCCCGAGCATCGCACGCGCGGGCGAGGTCATCGGCATGGTGGGGACGGCGCTCAGCGCACTGCTGCTCGCCGGGTGCGCGGCGCTGGTCGCCTCGCTCTAGCCGCGCCGCTCTCAGCGCTGCGCTGATCGGACTTTGCCGCGCATAGCGAGGCCTAGGCCGATCAGCGTGGGCCTATATCTCGTCGCGCAGGTCGAACGCGGCGTCGAGGTCCTCAGGCGTCGGCTTGGCGAAGAAGCGTGGGTTCACGCACTCGAACGCCTCGCTGAACCCGTCGTAGGCGCGCTCCACGGTGGAGCGGCACTGCGGCAGCGGCATGCCGGTCATCTTCACCCCGCCGAAGCCGTGCCGGCTGCGCTCCGCCTGCTCGAACAGCTCCACGTCGATCTCGCCGCGGAACACCTTGTTCATGCAGCCCATGAATCGCCGGCCGGTGTCCTCGTCGTCATAGAGGTAGAGGAACTTGCAGTCGGACGCGATGCAGCCGGAGGGATGCACCACCCGATCGCAGAAGGAGCAGCACTGGCGGCACTCGTGGAGGTCCGTGGCGACCCGTGCGGATGGCGGTGGCACCCGCCCAGTGTAAAGAGGCCGGGCTGTCCTACGCCACCACGCGCGAGGCGCCCTGGAGGCCGGCGAGCTCTGCTCGGCAGGCGCTGTCCGCGGAAACGTGGAACTCCGCCCCGAGCAGGAGCCGCCGCTCGCCGACCGCGAGCAGCAGCTCGTACCTGCCCGGGTGGTGCCCGACGACCTCCTTCAGCTCGTCCAGGAAGCTCGCCGGCACGCCCGACGAGACGTGCAGGGTCAGCCGCCCCCCGCCATTCGGCGCCGGCGGCTCCGCCGCTGCCTGCTCGGCCGCGCGCAGCACCTCCTCGGGCGTCGGCTCGAACGGTCGGATCTCCTGGGCCACCAGCTTCGTCTCCCCGGCCTCCTTGTGGTCCACGCGCCCGCGGACGAGGACGATCCGGTCGACCGCGACCTTCTCCGCGTTGGCCGCATAGGCCGAGTTGAACACGAGAAGCTCGAGCTGGCCCTCGAGGTCGTCGAGCGTGGCGAACATCATCGGGTCGCCGTTCTTCGTCCGGATCCGCTTGCACTCGACGATCAGGCCGCCGACCGTGACCCAGTCGCCGTCCTTGCGGTCGGCGAGCTCGGCGAGCGAGCACTCGACCCGCGCCCGCAGCGCCGGCCGCACCTCCTTCAGCGGGTGGCTCGAGAGGAACAGGCCGAGCGTCTCCTTCTCCCATTCGTTCAGCTGCGGCCGATCGTCGGGGAGCGAGGCGACCGGCGGGTCGTGGTGAGCGACCGCGTCGGATCCCATGCCGCCGAAGTCGAAGAACGAGCCCTGGCCGAGCTGGGCATCCTGCTGGGCTTGCTGGCCCGCGGCCAGCGCCTGCGGGAGGGCCGAGAGCTGCCCGCGCCGGGTCCCGGGCAGGGAGTCGAGGGCGCCGCACTTCACTAGCGACTCGACGGCGCGCTTGTTCACCGCCTGGCAGTCCACCCGCCGGCAGAAGTCCCACACTGAGCTGAACGGACCGCCCTCCTCTCGGGCGCGGATGATCGCCTCCACCGCCTGGTGGCCGAGGCCCTTGACGGCGTCGAGCCCGAACCGGATGTTGCGCTCGACGACCTTGAAGTCGTGCCCCGACTCGTTTACGTCCGGCGGCAGCACCTCGATCCCCATGTCCTCGCACTGGGCGACGAAGAACGGCACCTTGTCCTTCGTCGACATGACGGAGCTGATCAGCGCTGCCATGTACTC
>JACVRW010000001.1 GCA_014534235.1 Thermoleophilaceae bacterium
CCGTGCCGTCGACGTGGCCGCCGCGCTCGAGGTGCGCGGATACGCGCTGGCCGGCAGGCCGGCGCGACGGCGAAAGCCATGGTCGCGTCACGACGTCCGCGTGGCCGTGGCGGCCACCGCGATCGCCGCCGTCGCGCTCGCCGGTGCCGCGGCGGACGTCGCGCCGGTGACGACCTATCCCACGCTCGAAATGGAAGTCGGTCCCGGGGCGCTGGCGCTGAGCGCCGCCCTGCTCGCGCCGGCCGCCGCCCCGTTCGTGGGTCGCGGCGCGCGTCGTGGAGTGGCCCGTGGCTGAGCCCGGCTGCCTGGTGCGCGCCCGGCGCTTCAGCTACCGCTATCCGGAGGCGGCCCGCCCATCTCTGACGGACGTGTCACTCATCGTGGAGCCAGGGACGTTCACGCTCCTCGCCGGCGCGTCCGGTTCGGGCAAGTCCACGCTCCTGCGCGCGCTCTGCGGGCTCGTGCCGCACTTCCACGGCGGCGAGGCGAGCGGGGAGCTCGAGGTGGGGGAAATGGACGTGCGCGAGCACGGGCCGGGGGAGCTCGCCGCGGTCTGCGGCACCGTCTTCCAGGAGCCCGAGACGCAAGTCGTGCTGGGGGGTGTGCGCGCGGAGCTCGAGCTGCCGCTCGAGCACCGCGGCGAACCGCCCGGCGCGGTGGCCCGGGCTGTCGAGGAGACTGCGCTCGCGCTCGGCGTCGGCCACCTGCTCGACCGCCGCACCGACACGCTCTCGGGCGGTGAGCTCCAGCGCGTCGCGATCGCGGCGGCCATGGTCCATGGCCCCCGGCTGCTGCTCCTCGACGAGCCCACCTCGCAGCTCGATCCCGTCGCCGGCGACGAGCTCGTCTGGCTGCTGCGTCGCCTGAACGAGGACTGGGGGACGGCGGTCGTCATCGCCGAGCATCGCGTCGAGCGCTGCCTCCCGGTCGCCGACCGCGTAATCGCGCTGGTGGACGGGCAGATCGCCTGTGACGCCGCGCCGCCCCGGTTCCTCGAGTGGGCGGCGGAGAGCGCCCCTGCGCTGACCACGCCCGCGTCACGGTTGTTTTCGCTGGCGGGGCTCCGCCCGCTGCCGACATCGGTCAAGGAAGCGCGCGCCGGCCTGAGGCGCGCCGGGCTGGCCGCGGCCCGCGACTCGGCGCCGGTGGGCGAGCCGCGCCGACCCGCGGGCCGCCGCCCGTGGCGTCGGCGCCGCGGCCCGGCGCCCGCACTAGCCTGCCGCGACCTCTGGTACGAGATCGAGGACGGCCCGGCCGTCCTGCGGGGGATCACGCTCGAGCTCCTACCCGGCGTGCGTGTGGGACTGATGGGGCGCAACGGCGCCGGCAAGAGCACGCTGCTGCGGCTGTTCAAGGGGCTTGCGGAGCCCACCCGCGGGAGCGTGGAGCGCGCGGGTCAGGTCGCGCTGCTGCTCCAGGACCCGGGCGGCTATCTCATACACGACCACGTGGTCGACGACGCCGGGCCGGCCGGCGTCGCACGGGCCGGCGTCGCCGGCCGGGAACGGGCGAACCCCCGCGACCTGTCCGGCGGCGAGAGGCAGCGACTCGCGCTCGAGGTGGTCCTTGCCGCCCCGGCCTCCGCGGCGGTGCTGCTCGACGAGCCCACCCGAGGGATGGACCGCCTCCACCGAGAAGCGCTCGCCGCCCGCATCCGCGAACTGGCCGGCGGGGGCGCCGGCGTGGTGGTGGCCACGCACGACAGCGAGTTCGTTGCCGAGTTCGCCGACCGGGTCGTGTTGCTCGGGCAGGGAGTGGTGATCGCGGATGGGCCGCCGGCCGAGGTCCTAGGCGGCGGCCGTCACTTCTCCACGGAGGTGGCTCGCGCCACGGACGGCGCCGCGCTGACGCCCGAGCAGGGCGCCGCGGCACTCGCGTTCGCCGATCTCTCGGGCGAGCCGGTCCAGTGAGCTGGCAGGCGGCGTCCTTCGTCCTGCTCTCGGTCGCGCTCGTCGGCGGCTTCGCCTGGTACGAGCGCGAGAAGCCGCCGGCGCGCGTGCTTGCGCTGGTCGCCGCGCTCGCGGCGCTGGCGGTGGTGGGGCGGCTCGCCTTTGCGGCGATTCCCAACGTGAAGCCCACCACCGACATCGTTCTCTTTGCCGGCTACGCGCTCGGCGCGGCGCCGGGCTTCGCGGTCGGCGCGTTGACCGCGGTCGTGTCGAACGTCTTCCTCTCCCAGGGCCCCTGGACCGCCTGGCAGATGGCCGGCTGGGGGGCGGTCGGGGTGGCGGGCGCCGTTCTCGCGCGCGTCGTGGGCGAGCGCGATCCGAACCGCTTCGTGCTCGCTGCCGTATGCGCCCTGGCGGGCCTCGCGTTCGGCGCCTGGATGGACGTCTACCAGTGGACGCTGGCCGTGCGCCAGGACGTCGCGACCTACGTCGCGGTCTCGGGCACGTCGCTGCCGTACAACCTCGCGCACGCGATCGGGAACTTCCTCTTCTGCCTCCTGATCGGGCCCGCGTTCATCCGGGCGCTTCGGCGCTACCGGCGGCGGCTCGAGGTGCGCTGGGACACCACGCCGGCTGGGGCGGGCGTCGCGGCCGCGCTCATCGCGCTGGCCGTGGCGTCCGGAATGGGGGATGGGGCGGGCGCGGCGGTGAACGCCGAAGGTGGGGGGCAGGCCGACGCCCTCCGGTCCCGCCCGAGCGCCAACGCGGCCGCCGCAGCCACGACGGCGCGGGCCGTCCGCTACCTCCTGCGCGCCCAGAATCGCGACGGCGGATTTGGCGCGGCGCCCGGCCAGCGCTCCAGCCCGCTCTTCACGGGCTGGGCGGGACTCGGCCTCGCGGCCGCCGGCCGGAACCCGCGCGACGTCCGCCGCCGCGGCGGCCGCTCGATCACCTCCTATGTCGAGCGCGGCAGCCGTTCGCTGCGCGAGATCGGCGAGATCGAGCGCACGATCCTGCTCCTCAAGGCGGCCGGGCTGTCGCCCCGGAGCCTCGGGGGCCGTGACCTCGTGGCGGAGGTCAAGCGCCGGCGGCGGGCGGACGGCTCGATCGCCGGTTACGTGAGCTACACGGCGTTCGGCATCCTGGCGTTGCGGGCGGCCGGCGAGCCCGCGGGCCGTGCGACCCTCGCCTGGCTCATGCGAGCGCAGAACGGTGACGGCGGGTTCGGGGTCGCGCCGTCCGCGGCGAGCGACAGCGACATGACCGGGGCGGTGCTGCAGGCGCTCGCGGTGACCGGTCGCGCCCGGAGCGGCGCCGCCAGGCGGGCCCTTGAGTATCTCCGCGCAAACCAGGGCGCCGACGGCGGCTTCGCCCAGATGCGGGGGCGCAGCTCCAACGCGCAGTCGACGGCCTACGCGATCCAGGGCACGGTCGCCGTCGGCGCCGCGGCTGGCGCCGTCCGGCGGGCGGTGTCGTATCTGGCCCGCCTGCAGCGGCCGGACGGGAGCATCGCCTACTCGAGCACGAGCAGGCAGACGCCGGTCTGGGTGACTGCGCAGGCGCTGGCCGCGATGCGGCGCAAGCCGCTGCCGCTCGCGACGGTGCCCCGAGAGCGCGCCCGGTCCCGGGCGGCTCCGGCGGCCGCCGCGGGGGCGGGCCCGAGCAAGCGCCGCGGCGGCTCGCGAGGTACTGGGGGTCGCGCTCGTCGAGAGGTGGCGGCCCCCGGAGGGCCCGCTACGGGCGAGGGGAGCCGCGCCGGTAACCATCAAGACCCCCGCCCTCGCACCAGCGGTGCGGGCACGCGCAAGCGAGACGGCGACGCGAATGACGGTCCGGCCGTCGAGCCGAGCCCGGCAGGTCCCGCCAATGCGACGGCGGCGCCGCGGCGCAAGGCCGCCGAGGATCGCGACGCCCCGGCGGAGCGCGGTCTACCGGTCGGTGCCCTCGCGGGCGCGGGTGCACTCACGCTCGCTGTGATCGCTCTGCTGCTCCGGCGAGCGGCGCCGTGGCGCATGCTGCGCCGGCCCCGCGCCACGCCGTAGCGTCGTTGCACGGCGAGCTCCGCGGCGGACGCCGGGCGGCGTCACCGGCGGTGATCCCGCTCGGCGCCGGCGCAGTGCGTTCCGCAGGACTCGCGACGGTTCCTGAAGACAGTCGTCGCCTCGCCGATACCGGTCGAGGCGCCGGTCACGAGCACGGTTCCGGAGGGCATTCCGGCCCGACCCTATCCGCTAGCGTCGGCGCGGTGGAAGTAGCGGAAGCGATCAGGACGCGGCGGACGCACAAGGCGTACGGGAGGGAGCCCGTGCCGCGCGAGACGCTCGAGGAGTTGTTCGAGCTCGCCCGCTGGGCGCCGAACCACAACCTCACGAATCCTTGGCGATTCCGCGTGCTCGGCCCGCGGTCGCTCGCTGCCCTGAAGGAGGCCGCCGGCCCGGAGGGCGCCGCGAAGCTCGACCGGGCCCCGACGCTCATCGTGACCAGCGTGGTCCAGTCCGGCGATCCGGTCCAGGACGAGGAGGACATCTGCTCCGCGGCGGTGGCCAGCTACATCGTGCTGCTCGCCGCGCACGCGCGCGGGCTCGCCGGCTACTGGCGAACACCGGCCGTGCTCCACACGCCAGACGGTCGCGCCGCCGTCGGCGTGGGTGAGGACGAGCGTGTGCTCGGACTGCTCCACCTGGGGCCTCCGCGCCAGGAGAAGGAACCACCCGAGCGGCTGCCGCCCGCCGACTTCGTAACGTTCCTTCCGTGATCTCCCGCGCCGACGCAGTCGACGCACTCGAACGCGACTCATTCGACCTGGCCGTGGTGGGCGGGGGCATCACGGGCGCCGGGGTCGCGCTCGACGCCGCCGCCCGCGGCTACAGCGTGGCTCTGGTCGAGAGGGCCGACTTCGCCGTCGGGACGTCCAGCCGCTCGTCGAAGCTGATCCACGGCGGGCTGCGGTACCTCCAGAGCTTCGACCTCGGCCTCGTGCGCGAGGCCCTGCTCGAGCGCTCGCTGCTCGTGAAGCTCGCGCCGCACCTCGTCTCACCGCTGCCCTTCCTCGTGCCCGCCTTCGACGGGCGGCGGCCCGACCGCCTCATGGGCATGGGGCTCAACATGTACGACGCCATGTCGTGGCGGCGCGGCCGCGACGAGGACGAGGACTGGAGCCCCACGCGCCACCGGATCATCGGCGGAACCGAGACGGTCGAGATGGTGCCGGCGCTCGCGGCGCGTGAGCCGAATGCGGCGTACCTCTTCTACGACTGCCAGACGGACGATGCGCGGCTCGTGCTGACGGTGCTCGGCGAGGCCGAGCGCTTCGGCGCGGTGTGCGCCAACGCCTGCGAGGCCATCGGCCTGGTGGATCGCGCCGGGCGGGCCGCGGGCCTACTGGTGCGCGACACCCTCGGCGGCGGCGACTTCGAGCTGACGGCCAGCAACGTGATCAACGCCACGGGGGTGTGGGCCGACCGGCTCCGCCCGGATGAGCTCTACGGGGAGGAGGAGGTCCCGCGGATTCGACCGAGCCGCGGTACCCACATCGTCCTCCCGCGCGACGCGCTCCCCGTCGAGGCCGGCGTAATCGTCCCGGCGGGCGCCGGCCGATCGATCTTCGCCCTCCCGTGGCTCGGGCGCACGCTCGTCGGTACCACCGACAACGACTACGCGGGGTCCCTCGAGCACGTGCCGCCGGGCGAGGAGGACGTGGACTACCTCCTGAGCGCGCTGAACGCGTTCTTCGGCACCTCGCTCAGCGCGGGCGACCTGGCCGGCGCCTACGCCGGTGTACGCCCGCTGATCTCGTCGGGCGACCCGAAGAAGTCCGTCGACATCTCGCGTAAGGCGGAGCTGTACGAGACGAGCTCGGGCCTCGTGACGATCACCGGCGGCAAGCTGACCACCTGGCGGCGGATGGCGAAGCTGGCGGTCGACCGTATCGTTGAGCGCGAGGGGCGGGAGGCGCCCTGCCGCACGCACGAGATCCCGCTCGGCGAGCCGGTCGAGCCGGACGCTCTGCCGGAGGCGGCGGTGGACGGCGACAGCCGGCGGCACCTGGCGCGCCGGTACGGCCACGCCGCGCAGCACGTGATGCGCATGGTGGCCGCCTCCCCGGAGCTTGGCGAACGCATCAGCCCCGGCCTGCCCGACGTCGCCGCCGAGGCCGCCTACGCCGTCCGGCGCGAGCAGGCGCGCTGCCTGTCCGACGTGCTCCTGCGCCGCACCCGCGTCGGACTCCTCGACGCCCGCAACTTGACCACCGAGGACGGGGAGGGCCCGCACCGGGCCGCCCGGGCGATGGCGGGGGAGCTCCGGTGGGACGAGCCGCGGGTCGAGCGGGAGCTTGCGGAGTGGCGGGAATGCGTGCACGCCGAGGGCCTCGTTCCGGGCGGCACGGCCGCGGAGCGGGACGAGCGGACGCCGGTCGCCGCCCCCGGGGAGGCCGCGTGATCCTCCGACTTCGTGACCGCACGCTCGAGCTGCGCCGGCCGGTGCTCATGGGGATCGTCAATGCGACCCCGGACTCCTTCTCGGACCGACAGGGCCACAAGTCGTCCGCCGAGCTGGCTCGGCGGGCGCTCGCCCAGGTCGCCGCAGGGGCGGCCTTCATCGACGTCGGCGGAGAGTCCGGCCGGACGGACACCGACGCCGTGCCGGTCGACGAGGAGATCGCGAGGGTGGTCCCGCTCGTCGAGCGGCTCGCCGCGGACGGGGTGACGGTTTCGGTGGACACCTGGCGTGCGCCGGTCGCCCGCGCCGCGCTCGAGGCGGGCGCGGCCATGATCAACGACGTGAGCGGCCTGTCCGATCCAGGCGTCGCCGAGGCCTGCGCCCGCTCCCGTGCCGCCCTCGTCGTCACCCACACGCGCCTGCCCCCGAAGAGGAAGGGCTTTCCCGCCTACGCGGACGTGGTGGCGGATGTGGTCGAGCTGCTCCGCGAACGCGTCGAGGAGGCTCGATCGCAGCGCGTCGCCGCCGAGCAGCTCGTCCTGGACCCCGGGATCGACCTGGCCAAGACGCCCGCCGAGTCGGTGGAGGTGCTGCGCCGCCTGCCCGAGGTGCGCGCGCTGGGGCGCCCGCTCCTGCTCTCCGTCTCGCGCAAGGACTTCGTGGGCGCGCTCACCGAGCGGTCGCCCGCTGCGCGCGGGGCCGGCACGCTCGCGGCGCTCGGCGCCGCCGTGGACGGCGGTGCCGCGATCCTGCGGGTGCACGACGTGTCCGACGCCCGCGAGTTCCTGACGGTGCGCGCGGCGCTCAACGGCGACGTGGACGTGCCGGAGGCGCTGCGGCTCGACGCCACGCTCAGGCGGGAGCCGGCGTGACGCCCTTCACGATCGCTCACCTCTCCGACCTGCACTGCGGCTCGCCGTACTTCGTGCCGAGCCTGCTCGACCGCGCCCTCGTGGAGGTGAACGAGCTGGACCCGGACGTGGTGATCGTGTCCGGCGACCTCACCGGCGAGGGCCTGCGGGGCGAGTTCCAGCAGGCGGCCGAGTACCTCTCGCAGATCGCCTGCGACCGGATGATCGTGATCCCCGGAAACCACGACTCGCGCAACGTCGGCTACGTGCACTTCGAGGAGCTGTTTGGGGAGCGGCGCTCCGAGGTCCACCTGGACGGCGTGTCGATCGTCGCGGTCGACTCCACGGAGCCCGACCTCGACCATGGAGTGATCGGGCGAGGCCGCTATGCCTGGATCGAGGAGCAGTTCCTGGAGCGCGAAGCCTTCCTGCGGATCTTCGTACTCCACCACCACCTGCTGCCGGTGCCGGGGACGGGCCGCGAGCGCAACGTCGTCCACGACGCCGGCGACACCCTCGAGTGCCTCCAGCGGGCGGGCGTGCACCTCGTGCTGTCCGGCCACAAGCATGTGCCGTACGCCTGGCGGCTCGAGAACCTGTTCGTGGTGAACGCCGGGACGGTCTCCACGACGCGCCTGCGCGGGAAGACGAAGCCCTGTTACAACCTGATCGAGGCGAGCCCCGAGCGGGTCACGGTCTTCCGCAAGTACCCCTTCCACTCACAGGACGCGATCATCTCTTTCGACCCGCGGACGTATGAGTACGAGAAGGACCAGTCGCTGTTGGGCGAGACCGCGCACGGCTGAGCCTTCGCGATCGAGCTGGAGCCACCTCGGCCGGGGAACGAGCGCGTGGCGGTCATCGCGCTGATCGACGGCGAGCACCATCCGGCGACGGTGCGCGACGCCCTCGAGCGGGTAGAGCGCGAGCGCTCGCTCGCCGGCGTGGTCTTCTGCGGCGGCGAGGAGAAGCTCCCGGACGGGCCGCTCGAGCACCACTACGGCCGTGCCGTCGAGACGGAGCCGGAGGCGGCACTGCGGCGGCTGGCGTCCGGCGCCGAGGCGATTGTGGACCTCGCCGACGAGCCGGTCCTGCCGGCGAGCGCGAAGTTGCGGCTCGCGGCGCTGGCGCTCGAGCTCGGCCTCGGCTACGAGGCGCCGGGCATGCGGCTCGACCCGCCGCGCTACGAACCCGTGCCGTTCGACGGTCCGAAGCTGGCGGTGATCGCCACGGGCAAGCGCACCGGTAAGACCGCGGTGGCGGGGCACTGGGCGACGCTACTGCAGGAGCGAGGCGCGGATCCCGTGATCGTGTGTATGGGGCGGGGAGGCCCGCCCGAGCCTCGGCTCGCCCCGGCGGAGACCGGGCTCGACGAGCTGCTCGCGATCTCCGAGGATGGGGGCCACGCCGCCTCAGACTACCTCGAGGACGCGGCGATCGCCGGCGTTCCGACCGTGGGCTGTCGGCGGGTCGGTGGCGGGCCGGCGGGCGAGCCCGTCGAGTCGAACGTCCCCGCCGGCGCCCGGCTGGCGGCCTCTCTCCACCCCGGGGTCATCATCTTCGAGGGCTCCGGCGCGTGCATACCGCCTGTGGAGGTCGACCGGACGGTCTGCATAGTGGGCGCGGGGCCGCACGAGCCGTTCGCCGACTTCCGGATCCTGCGGGCCGACCTGGCCCTCGCCGCTCCCGGGGCGGACGCCCCGCCGCACGCCGTGCCGTTCTCGCTGCGGCCCGAGCCGGTCGAGCCGCTACCTGACGGCGCGCGCGTGGCGCTCTTCACCACGGGCGCCGGCGCGGTCGACGGGGTGGACCCCGTCGTGGCGTCCACGAACCTCGCCCGGCGCTCGGCCCTGGCCGCGGACCTCGACCGTGCGGCCGCCGAGCGCTGCGACGTCTACCTCACCGAGCTCAAGGCCGCCGCGATCGACACCGTGGCGGTGCGCGCGCGAGCCGAGGACGCCCGGGTGATCTTCGTACGCAACCGGCCGGACGGCGTCGACGAGGCGCTCCTCAACCTGTATCGCGATGCCGGCTGAGACCATCGTCGTTCACAAGGGCCACGGTCTGCCGTACTCGAAGGGCCTCATGGCACAGTCGCTGCAGGCGAGTGGCCTCGCGCCGGAGCGGTCGTTCGAGCTGGCCCGCGAGATCGAGCGCCGGCTGGCGCTGCGGGGAGACCGCGAGGTCGGGGTCGAGGGGCTGGACGAGCTCTGCCTCCAGGTCCTCCGCGCGGAGGAGGGCGAGAGCGCCGTTCGCCGCTACAAGGGCTGGCGCCGGCTGGACCGCCTCGACCGCCCGCTGGTGGTGCTGATCGGAGGCACGACGGGCGTGGGGAAGTCGACGCTCGCCACCATGCTCGCCGCGCGCCTTGGGATCAGGCGGGTTATCGCCACCGACGTGGTCCGGCAGGTGCTGCGGGCGTTCTTCACCCGTGACGCCATGCCGAGCGTTCACCACTCGGCGTTCGACGCGGGCGGCCTCGAGGGCTTCAGTGACCAGGCCGGGCACGTGTCCACCGGGATAGCGGCGATCGTCGAGCGCGCCGCGAACGAGGGTGAGCCGATCGTGGTGGAGGGGGTGCACCTGGTACCCGGGACGCTCTCCAGCGAGCTGCGCGCCCGCTGCGTGCTCGCTGAGGCGCTTGTGGTCGTGGGCGACGAGGAGCTTCACCGCGGCCACTTCTCGCACCGGCCCGGCACGCGTCCGGCCGAGCGCTACCTCGCGTCGTTCGACGAGATTCGCGGCCTGCAGGGACACCTGGTCGAGCGCGCCCGGGTCGCGGGCGTCGAGCTGATCGACAACGAGAACGTCGACGCGGCGCTCGGGCGGCTTATGGAGCTGGTGCTGGACGCCGTTGAGGACGCTACGTGACGCTCCGCGCCGGGCGGGGTAAGGCGAGCGGCGCCCGCACGTTAGGGTCTGGCGCCGCCGTGTCGGTGCTCCAGCGCAAACAGCTCGAGGAGAGTCCCCTCGCCGACCTCCACGCGATCGCGTCGGAGCTCGGGATCGAGGGCTTTCGCACGCTGCGGAGGAATGACCTGATCGGCGCGATCCTCCGCGCTCAGGGCGCCGAGGAGGAGCCCGCGCGCGTCGCGGCCGCCGACGACCTCGAGCCGGACGAGGTGCCGTCGGAGGAGGCGCTCGAGGGGCCGTCGCGCGCCGGCGCCGCGCGGGCCGCTGACCGCGAGCGGGTCGGGGAGGAGCCGGAGGAAGCGGCCACGGAGGCACCAGAGGAAGGGGCGGAAGAGGCGGCAGCCGAAGCGGAGTCGGCCGCGGAGGCGCCGCCCGCGGAGGAGGCGCTCGGCTCTGAGCCGGGGGCCGCGGAAGCCGCCCCGGCGCCCGGGGAAGCCGCCCCGGCGCCGGGCGAGGAGGCGGCCGCCGCGCCGCCCGCCGAAGCGGGCGCGGAGACGCCCGCCGCCCCGCCGGCGGAGGCACCGGCCCCGGAGCCGGCCGCCGCCGCGCCGGCGGAGGCACAGCCCGAGGCGGCGCCCGCCGCCCCGCCCGAGGAGGCGCCCGTCGCCCCGCCCGAGGAGGCGCCCGTCGCCCCGCCCGAGACGATCGTCTCGGGCGTGCTCGAGGTCCTCGCGAACGGCAGCGGCTTTCTCCGCGTAGACCCCTCGGGGCAGTCGCGCGACGACGTGTACATCGCGCCCGCCCAGATCCGGCGCTGCGAGCTGCGGCCCGGCGACGAGGTGCGCGGTCCGGTCCGGGCGCCGCGGCGCAACGAGCGCCATCCCTCGCTCATCCGCGTCGCGACCGTGAACGGCGGCGACGCGGAACCGCCGGAGGAGCGCCCCTGGTTCGACGACCTGACGCCCGTGTTTGCGACGGCGCGGCTGGCGGCGCCCTCGGCGCTGAAGGCGGCTCCCTTCGGGCGCGGCTCCCGCGTGGCGATCGCCGGGCCGCCCGGCGCGGGCGCGACCGCGTTACTGCACGAGATCGCGGCCGACCTCGAGAGGCTCGACGACATGGCAGTTCGAGTCGTATTGGTCGGGGTGAGGCCGGAGGAGGTGACCGAGTGGCGCCGCGTCGAGGGCCTCCAGGTCACGGGCGGGAGCTTCGACCGCTCACCGGAAGCGCAGGCCCAGGCCGCCGGGCTGGCGATCGAGCGCTCCAAGCGCATGGTCGAGCGGGGCGGCCACGCCGCCGTCGTGATCGACTCCCTGGATGCGCTCCCCGCGGCCGTCCAGCGCCGCGTGTTCGGGGCGGCCCGCGCGACCGAGGAGGGCGGGACGCTCACGGTCTTCGCGACCACCGGCCAGCGCTCCGACGCGCTTCGCTGGGCGACGACCCGGATCGTCCTGGAGCAGAACGGGAAGGTCGCCCGCGCGGAGTCGGGCACGCTGCACGCCGACCGGCTGGCGTAGAGCCGGGCCTACTTGACCTCGAGCGTCTGAGCCATTGTCGTCGGGTGCACCAGGCACACCAGCCTGTAGGTGCCCTTCACCCGGGGCGTATAGCTGTAGGTGCCGCTCGTCCTCCCCCAGTAGACCGAGGAGAACCCGCGCGGGCCGTTCGCGACCGACACGCTGTGGGGCCTGAGGCCGCCGAACCGCCAGGTGACCGTCTCGCCCACCCTCGCGGTGACCTTTCCCGGACGGAAGAAGTCGTCGCCCACCTCGAGCGGGTTGCCGTCGAAGGCGGTGAACGCACCGCGTGGCCGGGCGAGCTGCGGGACCTTCAGGTCGTAGTTCGGGGTGCGGTCGAAGCGCCGCGGCCGGTTGATCTCGGTGATGTCGTTCGGAAGGCGGCCGCATCGCCTGATCGAGTCGTCCTTCACGAACCACGTGGCCCAGAAGCCCATCGCGGCGATGTGCAGGTTGTGGTTGTCGTGCACGGCCGTGCGGCGCAGCACCTCACCCTGGGAGATCGGGATTCCCGTGAGCGTCGCGTACGCGCCGGTCCCGATCGGCCCGGGCTCGTGGAGGATCGGACGGATCGTGTTGTAGGGGTGGTCGGGCATTCCGTGGTAGACGGGCGCCTTGAACAGGCGCCGCCCGCAGGTTCGGCTCTCGAGCGTCTGGTACTTGCCCCCGCCGTGCTGATGGGAGGAAGCCATCAGCAGCCGCCCATTGAACGGCGCCACCCAATCGCTCGAGTTGACGTGGTTCGAGCCTCTCTTGCCCCCGCCCGGCACGTCGTAGGCCATGCCGTTCACGAGCTGGGAGCAGTCGCCGATCACGACCGGGGAGACCGAGGTTCGGGTCTCGTCGGTCGTGTACCAGACCCGCGCCCGGATGTAGAAGCTCTTCGGCCGCTTGTAGTGGTTCATGACCATCGCGGTCAGCCGCCAGTCCGGGGCGGAGCCGTCGGCCAGGCGGTTGTTGATGCCGTAGCGGTCGCGGAACGCCCGGCTCGAGTTCCGGAGCACGGTGCCGCGCGGGTGCTCCTCACCGCGACCGCTTATGAAGCCGGCTCCATACCAGCAGCTTCCGGGCAGCTGATCGACCCGCCCCGGCGCGAAGTAGAGGAGGTGGTGGACCATCATCTTCGAGACCGGGAGGGGCTTGGCGTTCGGCCGCTTCGAGTCGACCAGCGACATCTCCTTGAAGCCGAGGACATAGCCTGGCTTACCGGGCGCTTCTTGGTCGTTCGCCCGCAACGTGACGTTGTGGGTGTCGTGGACGTACGGCAGAGAGTCGATCCGCGGGGAGTAGAGGGTCAGCAGCTTCTCCTCGGCGCTCGCCGGCGCGGCACCGGCCGGCACGCCGACGGTTGCTATGGCCGCGGCCAGCGCGAGCCTTTTCCTCGTGGTCACTCCTACCTCCCGGAAGTTGCAGGCGGGCTGCGAGAAACGATACCGGTCTCAGGGCCGGTATGCGACGCGTCGCCAGGACGGCTCGGGCGAGAGCTCGATCAGCTCGAAGTCCCGGTCGGGCTGGGCGTAGCCAAAGGAGTGGCTCTTTTCGTCGAAGACGAGCTGGAGCTCCCCTTCGAGCACTCGCTGGTCGAGCCAGGCGCCCCGGAAGACGAGCCGCCGGATCCAGTGCACGAGCGAGCGCTCCGACGGGCCGTGGAGATCGCTCCAGCAATCGTTGATGTGACGGCCGAGCTCTGAGTGCGGCTCCGTCACCTCCCCATTGACGGCGAGGTTCACGAGGTCCTCGCGCTCATCGTCGCCGAGCGGGCCCGCCACGAAGCCGAGCTTCGCCGCGGCCTGCTCCACGCGCTCGCCGAAGTCCCGCTCGTTGAAGGTGAAGCGAAGCTCTCCGTACTCCAGGACGTAGTCGGAGCCGGACTCGTAGTTGCCGCGTCGGGCCGTATCCATGAGGTCGGGCCCGGGACGTCGCGCCGGGCGTCGCCATCCTACGGCGGATTCCTGCCCCCCCGACCCGGTGCAACGCCGGTTGCAGTCGCAGGATTGGTACCACAGGTTTATCGCCGTTAACTCGGGTAGGACGCTTTACGAACGTCCGCGGTACGGGAGAGCGAGCGGGAAGAGGAGAGTGCGCATGGCGGAGCCAACGACACTGCGGACCATCACCACCGAGATCCCGGCCCGCATGGATCGGCTGCCGTGGTCGCGGTGGCACTGGCTGGTGGTCATCGGCCTGGGGACAGTTTGGATCCTCGACGGCCTGTCGGTGACGATCGTCGGCGCCATCGGCGGGCGCCTGACCGAGGAGGGCAGTGGCCTCGAGCTGGATGCCGCACAGATCGGCTCGGCCGGCTCCGCCTACATCGTCGGGGCCTGCCTCGGCGCGCTGTACTTCGGCCGCCTCGCCGACAGGCTCGGCCGCAAGAAGCTGTTCATGATCACGCTGGCGGTGTTCCTCGGCGGCAGCGTGCTCACGGCGTTCTCGATGAACTTCGTCTGGTTCCTCGCCTGCCGGTTCATCACCGGCGCGGGCGTCGGCGGCGAGTACTCGGCCATCCACTCCGCCGTCGACGAGCTGATCCCAGCCCGCGTCCGCGGCGTCGTCGACCTCATCATCGGCGGCTCGTTCTGGATCGGGACGGCGCTCGGCTCGCTGGCCTCGCTCCTGCTGCTGGACACGAGCATCTTCGCGATCGACATCGGCTGGCGCGTGGCCTTCGGACTTGCCGCGGTCATGGGCTTCGGGATCCTGCTCGTCCGCCGCAACGTCCCCGAGAGCCCGCGCTGGCTGTTCCTCCACGGTTACAACGACGAGGCCGAGCGGGTCACCCGGGACATCGAGCGCCAGGTCGTCGAGTCCACGGGACAGGAGCTGATCCCGCCGCGCCGCAGCATCCGCATCAAGCAGCGAAAGCCGATCGGCATCGGCGAGATCGCCAGCACCGTCTTCCAGCTCTACCCGAAGCGCACGTTCGTGGGGATGTCGCTGTTCACCGGCCAGGCGTTCCTCTACAACGCGATCTTCTTCACCTACGCCCTGGTGCTCACGGAGATCTACGGCGTCAACGCGGCCAACGTCGGTCTCTACCTGCTCCCGTTCGCGGCGGGCAACTTCGCCGGGCCTCTGCTGCTCGGGCGCTTCTTCGACACGATCGGCCGGAAGCCGATGATCGCCGGCACCTACATCCTCTCCGGCGTCCTCCTGATCATCACCGGCATCCTCTTCAACAACGGGGACCTCACCGCGACGACGCAGACGATCGCCTGGTGCGTGATCTTCTTCTTCGCGTCCGCCGGCGCCAGCGCCGCCTACCTCACGGTGAGCGAGATCTTCCCGATGGAGACGCGGGCGATGGCGATCGCGTTCTTCTACGCCGCGGGCACGATCGTCGGTGGCTTCGGCGGCCCGCTCCTCTTCGGCGCCCTGATCGAGAGCGGCGAGCCGAGCCAGATCTTCATCGGGTACCTCGTCGGCGCCGCGGTGATGATCTTGGGCGGCATCATCCAGGCTCTCCTGGGCGTGGAGGCCGCCCAGCGCGACCTCGAGGACATCGCCCCGCCGCTGTCCGTGACGGGCGAGGAGATCGAGGAGCCCGGGGAGGAAGCCGATCGCCTGACCGTCGGCCGCGAGGAGGAGGCGCGGCAGGTAGGCGAGCCCGGTGCGCGGCCGACCGCACCGGGAGGCCCGAGCGTCACGAACCCGGAAGGGCCCCAGCAGCCGCCCCCAGGGAGGTAATCGATGAGCCCTGAAAGACAAGCACCCACCCGCCGCCCGCGGGTCGAGCGGCACGACTACAGCTACACGCCGTTCGGCACATCGTCGAGATACGACCAGGACGAGAACGACTGGTGGCTCGAGCGCGAGCTGTCGCTGATCGAGAACCTGCTGCGGGACAAAGGGGAGATGAAGCGGGGCGACATCGGCGACACCCTGGGCTGCAAGTACTGGGGGCCACGCCGCTTCGCCAGGGCGCTCAAGGCCGGCGTCCAGCAGGGGCGCTTCCGCCGGGTGAGGCGCGGCGTCTACGGCCCGGCCTGAGGCTTCGCAGGCTCCCGGGCCGCTTCGCCCTCGCGGGCGGCGAGGAGCTGCGGCAGCCCCTGGCGAATCGCCACCACGGTGACCTCGTCGCCCGCCGTGAGTGTGGTCTCGACCGGCGGGCGCCACCGCTGCCCCCGTGCGCCGTCCAGCAGCAGCACGCGGCGCTCACCGCTTTCTTCGAGCCCCGCAACCGTCTCCCCGTCTAGGTCGCTGCCGGGCTCCACGGTCACCCGCACGAGGATGAGCGCCGGCAGGCCGATGGAGATCGGGGCGATGGTTCGCTCGTCCTCGGCGGAGGCCGCGACGCCGGCGCGACGAGGGCCGCGGGACTGCGTGAGATCGGGATCTCGAAGGCCCGCTCGACGCGTGCTGCCAGGTCCGCGTCGAAGAGGCGCAGCACCACCCGCAGTTGGGGGTTGAGGATGTGGGCGCGCAGCGCGGTCTCGAGGTTTGCCACGTCCTCGCTCGTCACGACCACGAGGCACCGTGCCCGGTCGAGCTTCAACGTCTGGAGTGTCTCTCGCAGGCGGGCGTCCCCGATCGCCACTGGGACACCCAAGCGGCGCACCGCCGACACGAAGCGGTTGCCCGGGTCGAGCTCGACTGCGACCACGGGCACCTCGAGCCGGGCGAGCTCCTCCACGACCCGGTAGCCGATGTTCCCGAGGCCGCACACGACGATGTGGTCCTCGATCGCCTCCGGTATCCTGCCGAGGGCGCGTGCGAGGCGGGCGCTGACCACGAGGTCGGCCGCGAGAGCGAACAGCACCGCCAGGGCCGCCGCGCCGAGCAACATGACGAGCACGCCGTAGAGCTGGAGCGGCTCGGCGGCGTCCCGGAGGTTTACTCGACTCGCCGGGCGGACAAAGCAGCTCCGATCTAGAAATCGCCGCCGCCGCCGAAGTCGCCGCCGCCGAAGTCGCCGCCGCCGAAGTCGCCGCCGCCGAAGTCGCCGCCGCCGAAGTCGCCGCCGTCGCCGAAGTCTCCGAGGTCGCCGAAGTGTGCCGCGTGGGCGTCTTCCGGCAGGCCGAAGCCGCCGAGCGCGCCGCCGAGCACAGAGCCGACCAGTAGGCCGGGCAGAAGGCCCCCGCCGAAGAACCCTCCCGCCCACGGTCCGAAGGCCGGACCGGCCTGCCAGTAGGGCACAAGCTCGCCGTTAACGGGCACCTGGCGCACGTTTGGCTCCTCGCCGTCCCGGATCCGTACGGCGTCGGCGGCGCAGACCGGCACCGCACGCGGCTGTCCGCCGGGCGGTGCCCACTCGACATCCGTCACGGACGGCCCGTGCCGGGGATCGAAGAAGCACGGCGGTCGCCGCTCCGGGGCCGGACGGCCCTCCATCTCGGCGCGGACGGCCTCCATCGCCCAGCGCCCCTCCTCAAGCAGCTCGGTCACGGGCTGCACGTCCTCCGGGCGGCGGGCCCGGTCGAGCGCCTCGCTGGCCTGGGTGTAGCGATCGACCGCGAGCGCGTAGTGCTGCCTGGCCTCGGGGTCGGCGTTTGGCATCTCCATGTCGAGGTCGAGCGCGCGGATGTCGTCGCCGAGCGCGACCACGTCGTCGCGGGCGACCTGGCGGACCTGCTCGAACTCGGCCTCCAACGCCGCTTGCTCGCGCTTTCGCTGCCGCCGACGAGCGAAGGCGAACAGCGCGAGCGGGAGGCCCAGCAGCAGGAGCAGGAAGACCGGGAAGCCACCCCCTCCATCGGAAGCGCCGCCCCCGCCTTCACCGCCGCCGGCCCTGGCCTCGCCGAGGCGGCGCACGAAGTCCTCGAGCACCGCCTCCGTGCCGTTGCGACCCTCGGCCTGGAGCGCCTGGCCGGCCAGCATGCCGGCCTCCCCCGGCGGCAGCACGCCACCGGTGGCGCCGGCGCGGAAGCTGTCGCCGACCACCGCCGCGTAGGTCCCCGGCTCGCCCACCGATAGGGCGATCTTGCGCAGCGCGGCCTCCGGGTCGCCGCCCGCCTCGTCCGCGGCCGACGCCGGAAGGACTGCAAGGTAAAACGGGCCGGCGTCGTGGCGGCGAATCGCCGCAAGCAGGCGGTCGACCTCGCGCGCGGATAGCGCGCGCTCGGCATTCGGATCGACATACACCGGCGCCGACTCGAGCGCCCGGGCCGCCTCGTCGAGCCGGCTTGCGGTGAGCTGTGCGTGCGCCGGCGCGGCGGGCGCGAGCGTCGCGACGGCGAGCGCGATCAACAGCAGCGTCCTCGACGCGAGTGCGCTAAGCGGAAATGAGCCCCTCGCCCGCGAACTCACTCTTCGCCTCCTCGAAAGTGATGTCGCCCGGCGGCAGGATCACGTCTGATGCGACCAGCTCGTCGTCCGGCAGCCGGTTGCCGTCCGAGCCGACCAGCTCGAGCATCTGCGACGAGAGCTCGCGAAAGCCGTCCTCGTCGTTCCGGTCGACGGCGGCCACAGCGCGGTTGTCGAGCTCGTTCAACCGCGCCGCGTCTTCGTCCGGAACCTCGTACTGACCCGGAGACGCGCACGATCATCGGGTCGAGGCCTCCTTGCCGGGACCTAGCGCCGGGCCGCCCCCGCCCGAGCCCGGGCCCAGCTCCGCCTTCATCTTTTGGAGCTCGTCGTCCACCTGCGTCCCGGCTCCGAGCTGCGCCAGCTGGCGGTCGATGTCGTCCTCCGCGGGGCCGAGCTGGGTGAGGTCCTCGAAGGTACCCACCGCCTCGAGCTCCTCCACGGCCGCCGCGCGCGCCCGCATCTGCTCGGTCTTGTCCTCCGCGCGCTGGATCGCCAGGCCCACGTCGGCCATCTCCTCGCCGACCCCGTGGGCGGCCTCGCCGATCCTCACCTGCGCCTCGGCGGCCGAGTACTGGGCCTTTATCACCTCCTTCTTGGTGCGGAAGGCCTCGATCTTGGTGCGCAGCTTCTGCTCGTTCTCGGTCAGCTGCTGCTGCTGGCGCTCCAACTCAGCGACCTGCTGGTCGAGCTACTGCAGCTCGGTCTGGGCAAGCGCCTTGCGCTCGAGCGCCATCCGGGCAAGGTCCTCGCGGCCCTGCGACAGCGCCTGACGGGCCTGCGTGTCGAGCTTGACCACCTGCTGCTCGAGCTTCGAAGACTGCATCTGCAGCCGCTTCTTCGAGGTGACGACGTCGGCGATGCCCTTCTTCACGTTCTGGAGCAGCTCGACCTGCCGCTGGTAGCCATAGTCGAGCGTCTCGCCCGGGTCCTCCGCCCCGTCGAGCATCCTCGAGATCTTGGCCTTGATCACCGTCGACATGCGGCCTGCCAACCCTGCCATCTGTCTCCTTCCTCAGCCGGAACGAGGTCGTCCGTGTCGGGGCACGCCCTAGATACCCGGAGCGCGCCTAATTCACCGGGCGAGGCAGCCCTCCGCGTGGACCCGCTCCCTCACCCCGACCTCCGCCGCCGACAACAGATTCGTCTGTTTGCGCCCCGTGGTCGCGGGCAATAGTGGCCGATCGGGTGGATGCGGCGCGGCTCGTGACGCATCCCCAGACTAGGTCAGGCAACGGAGCGCCGCCGTGGATCGCTGTGCAACACCGTCCGCCCCGGTACTTCGGAATGTAACGCGAGGACCAGGGAGGTTCTTCATCAAACACCGGTGCCGCCGGTGGCGATCTCGCCGCTTCGCGGCCTGGCTTCGGGCGCGCTGCCCGGCGGCGTCGGTTGACGAAGGCGCCTCATGAGGAGCAGCTCCCGCCGCGGACGTTCGATCCACGGGCGGGACTGCCCCCCATGCGGTGGCCGTTCAAAAGGAGGTGAAGCGTGACTGACAGCACGCGATCCATGAGCACGGAAGGCGGCGGTGGGGCCGCCGAGCAGGCGCAGGACAAGGCCAGAGAGGTCACCTCGCAGGCGCAGGACAAGGCGACGGAGGTGGCCGCGCAGGCTCAGGACAGGGCGCGCGAAGCGGCCGGACAGGCGCGCGGCCGGGTCCGCGAACAGGTCGACCGGCGCTCCACGCAGCTGGGCGAGCAGGTGAGCTCGACGGCGAGCGACGCACGCTCGGTGGCGGAGGAGCTGCGCAACCAGGGCAAGCAGACGCCGGCGCGCTACGTCGAGCAGGCAGCGGAACGCGCGGAGCGCCTTGGGGGATACCTGCACGAGAGCGACGGCGAGCGGCTCCTAAACGACGTCGAGGACTTCGCTCGGCGCAACACCTGGGCCGTCGTCGTCGGTGGCCTGGCGCTCGGCTTCGCGGCCTCGCGGCTGCTGAAGGCGTCGAGTGCCGACCGCTACCGCAGGATCCGCGGCTCCGATGGAGGGGAGCTGACGCCGTCCTCGTCCCAGAGCCCGGGCGCCGCCGGACGCTTCACGCGCGAGTCCGCAGCGACTGGCGATGTGGCGTCCCCTGGCATCGCCGGCGAGCCGACATCTCCGGGCCTCGTCTCGGGGACGGGTGGGGCGAGTGACGCCCTCACCGGGACGTCGGGCGCCAGCGTCGGGACCGGGCGCATTGAGCCCGAGTCGCGGGAGTCACGATGACCGCACCGGAGAACAACGAGCTGCGCGATCGCCCGACCGGCGATCTGCTCAAGGAGCTCTCGGATCAGACGACGACGCTGGTGCGCCAGGAGATCGAGCTGGCCAAGGCGGAGCTCAGCGAGAAGGGGAAGACCGCCGGGCTCGGGGCGGGCCTGTTCGGCGGTGCCGGGCTGTTTGGCCTGGGTGCGTTCGCCGCGCTCACGGCATGCCTGATCGCCGCACTCGACGAGGCCATGCCGCTGTGGCTTGCCGCGCTGATCCCTGGGGTCATCTACGCGGCGGTCGCCGGTGTGCTCGCGCTCCGCGGCCGCGAGAAGGTACGGGAGGCCGGCCCGCCGGTCCCAGAGCAAGCAACCGAAAGCGTGAAGGAGGACGTGCAATGGGCCAAGACCCGCGCGAGATCAGGCAGGACATAGAGGAGACCCGGGACCGCATGGGTGACACGATCGAAGCCCTTGGCCACAAGACCGACGTGACCGGCCGGGCGAAGGACGCGATCTCCGACCGCGTGGACTCGGTGAAGGAGCGGGTTTCGGGCGTCGGCTCGACGGTCTCCGAGTCCACTCCGGACACCGGCGATCTGAAGCAGGGCGCCCGCAAGGCCGTGGGGATCGCGCAGGAGAACCCGCTGGGTCTGGCGCTCGGCTCGGTCGCCGTCGGCTTCGTCGCCGGCCTGCTCATCCCCTCCACCCGCGTGGAGGACGAGAAGCTCGGGCCGATGGCCGACCAGGTCAAGGAGAAGGCCAAGGAGACCGGGCACGAGGCGGTCGAGCGCGGCAAGGCCGTTGCGCAGCAGGCCGCCGAGAGCGCCAAGGACACCGCGCAGCAGTCAGGCCGCGAACATGCCGAGGCCGTGAAGGAGAGCGCGCAGCAGAAGGCGCAAGAGACCCGGGATCAGGCCGGCACGACCACCTGATTGAGACGGGCCGGCCGGCTTAGGGGCGGCCGGCCCGTTTCTCGAGAGCCGTAGCGTCGTCATGGCGCTGCTTCGGATCTTGGGTGTGCTGTGGCCGCTGCGGTCACGTCGGCTGGCTCGCCCGCCTGCGGTCTGCCGCACGACTCAACGTCGGCGTCTCGGAGCCCCACACGCCTGAGGGGCGTTCAGGCGGCCGCCGCCAGATTCAGCGGGCAGTCCAGCCGAGGTCCATCGGGACGGCTGCGCCGGTGAAGCCGCGCCCGCCCGGCCCGGCGACGAAGGCGACCACTTCCGCCACCTCCTCCGGCTCGATCAGGCGCTTGATCGCGTGCGGTGCCAGCACCACGTCCTCGAGCACGCGCTCCTCGGGCAGGCCGTGCGCGCGTGCCTGAGCCGCGATCTGCCGCTCCACGAGCGGCGTGCGGACGAATGCCGGACACACCGCGGTGGCGAGGATCCCGTCCTCCGCGCCCTCGAGCGCAAGCGTCTTGACGAGGCCGAGCAGGCCATGTTTTGCGGCCACGTAGCCCGCCTTGTACGGAGACGCCACGAGGCCGTGCGCGGAGGCGATCGCGATGAAGCGCCCGTCGCCCGACTCTGCGAGCGCGTCCCAGGCGTTTCTCGCGAGGAGGAAGGGGCTCGTCAGCATCAGCGCCAGCAGGCGATCCCACTGATCCTCCGGGAACTCGCGGACCGGGCTGACGTGCTGGAAGCCGGCGTTTGCAACGACGACGTCGAGCCGCCCGAAGCGCTCGAGCACGGCGTCGACGGCGGCGCGGTTGCCGTCTCGCGTCGTGAGGTCCGCCTGAAAGGGCTCTCCCCGCCCGTCGGGATCGGGCTCGACGTCGACGGAGAGCACTTCGGCCCCGTCGTCCTCGAGCCGCGCCGCCACCGCGCGGCCGATCCCGCTGGCCGCGCCGGTGACGAGCGCGACGCGGCGCTCGAGCGGTCGGAGGCGGCGGACTTCCGACGCGGGTGCCGGGCGGTGGTCGGTCATGGCGCCTTCAAGCTACATGGCGCGGGGGCGCGCGCGTGCGCCGTGTTGGCCAGTTATCGGCCGTGCTTTCGGTGCTGACCGCTCACGTGCCGCTTCATGCCCGAGCGGTCATGCGGGTACGGGTGCCGGCCGTTTGAGCCGCGAACGCGGGGCGGGGGAGGCGGGCGGCGCTGAAGCAGGCGTTCCGCTAGCAGGCCCGCGCCTCCAACGGCAAGCCCGAGGACGCCCAGGACGACGAAGGCGGTCCCGACCGCCTCCGTGGAGTGGCCTCCAACGAGAATCATCAGGAGCCCAATCGTGACCAGCACGACGCAGCCCATCAGGGCGCCCTTGAACGCCCTGTCCCCGAAAGGCCCATGCCCCCGAGCGGGGCGCCCACGTGGCATATGCCGGGGCAGGCCCATACGGAGGACCATGACACACTCGCTCTGGGGGAGCAACGCCCCGGACGTCGGCGCCTCGAGCTTCTGCTGGATATGGCCGCGGAGGTCGAACCCGTGGCGGCGAGAGCGCCCCAGGGCCGCGTCAACCGGGGGCGGCGTCGCGCCGGAGGCTGCGGAAGGTGACGGAATAGCGCAACGCCTTCGTTGCGGGGATCGAGTGCTGCCACGCCCAGCGTGCGCTGCCCGACAGGACGTAGCCGGACCGGGGCTCGAGCTCGAGGGCGTATACCAGGCGTCTGTCCCTCGACCGACGCTGGAACCGCATCCGGCACGGCGAGAGCAGCGAGACGCCGATCACGTTCGAGCCGAACATGGGCGCATCGCGGTGCCACCCGATCCCCGCTCCCGCCGGATACCGCGACACGAGCGCCTGGACGAGGTCGGCCGAGGCGATCCCGGCGAGGTCCGCGCACCGGTCGCGCAACCACGTGAGCTCCGCCGGCAGGGGATCCCCCGGCCGAACCTGCCCGGACTCGTAGTCGTAGTCGTAGCCGTAGAGCCGCACCGTTCGCAGAGCCGTCTGGCCGCGCATCGTGATCGCGCGGAAGTCGAGGCCCTCAAACATCCCGAGCAACTTCGCCTCCTCGGCGGGATCGATGAGCTCGGGCCGGTAGATCAAGCCCGCGGGGCTTTCGGTCACGGTTTCGGGCGCGCGGGACATGGCTTCCCTATGCCCGGGGCCAAGGCCGAGCGCGCCGGTCGCTCGAGAGGGCGGCGAAGACCAAGGCGCCCTCATTGTCGTGAACGCGCCGGCGAGCGCGTCCCCTCCGCGCTGCGTCGTCCTAGAGACGGCTTGCGAGCGGAGCGGCGATGGAATCGAACCATCCAAGCGTGGGGCTGCCACGCCCTGCCGGCTTTGAAGGCCGGATGGGCCACCAGACCCGTGCCGCTCCGCTGAGAGCTAAGCACGCAAACGGCCGGGCGTCCGTGCGGGATTCAGCGCACCCGGATCGTCCCGGGCTCGCCCTCGACGACGCTCCCGATCGGCGCCGCGAGAGCGCTCGAGCCCTCGGCCGCGGAGAGGAGCAGGCCGCCCGAGGTCATGGCGTCGCAAAGCAGCCATCGGTACGGCTCGGACACGCCCTCCGCCCACTCCACGGCGGGCTCCACCCACTCCCGGTTGCGCCGGGTGCCGCCCGCGATCGGCGGCTCGTCGGCCGAGAGCAGTTCGAGCACCTCGGGGAGGACGGGAACGTCCGCCGCCGTGACGTCGGCCGAGACGCCGCTGGCGCACGCCAGCTCGTGGAGGTGGCCGAGCAGGCCGAAGCCGGAGACGTCGGTGACGGCGCTGGCCCCGGCGCGGCGCGCCGCGGCGGCGGCGTCGCGGTTGAGCCCGGTCATCACTTCGAGCGCAGCTGCCCTAAGCCGGGGCGAGGCGAGGCCGCGCTTCGTGGCCGTCGCGGCCACGCCCGCGCCGACCGGCTTGGTCAAGTAGAGCCGGTCGCCGGCTCGGGCGGTCGAGTTGCGCAGGATCCCCTGCGGGTCGACGACCCCCGTCACCGCCAGCCCGTACTTCGGCTCGGGGTCGTCGATCGAGTGGCCGCCGACCACCGCCACCCCGGCCTCGCGGGCCACGGCCGCGCCGCCCCGGAGCACCTCGCGAAGCGCATCCCGACCGAGGTCTCCGAGCGGCCAGGACACCAGGTTCAGCGCGGCGATCGGCGTGCCGCCCATCGCGTACACGTCGGAGAAGGCGTTCGCGGCGGCAACGCGGCCGAAGTCGTAGGGATCGTCCACGATCGGCGTGAAGAAGTCGGCGGTGGTGACGATCGCGAGCTCGTCCGAGAGCTGAACGACGGCCGCATCGTCGGCCGTCTCGTTGCCGACGAGTATCCGGCTGTCGGCGGCGGTGCCAAGCTCTGCGAGCAGGCCGTGGAGCGCCGCCGGCGGCAGCTTGCACCCACATCCGGCCCCGTGGGAGAGGGCGGTGAGGGCAGGCGATTTCACGGGCGTATTATCCGCCAGAGTCGTGGAAGGGTTCCGGTCGCTGCCGTCCGTGCACCGGCTCGCCGACGCGCTCGACGGCCGCTACCGCGGCCTTGCCGTGACCGCGGCGCGCGAGGCGGTGGAGGCAGCGCGCGAGCGGGCGCGGCGCGGGGAACCGGTCGGTGACCTCGAAGGCGACGCCCGCCGCCGCCTGGCCGCTGCGCTCGGGTCCGGGCCGGTTCGCGCCCTGAACGCCACAGGCGTTATCGTCCACACGGGTCTGGGGCGTGCGCCGCTCGCCGAGCTGGCGGTGGAGGCCGCGGCGCGGGCGGGGCGCCACTACTCGAACCTCGAGCTCGACCTCGAGCGGGGCGGGCGCGGCTCTCGTCAGGAGCACGTCGAGGGACTGTTGCTCGAGCTCACCGGCGCCGAGGCGGCGCTCGCCGTCAACAACAACGCCGCCGCGGTGCTGCTCGCGGCCACGGCGCTTGCCGCGGGCCGCCAGGTCGTCGTCTCGCGGGGCCAGCTGATCGAGATCGGCGGCTCGTTCCGCCTCCCCGACGTCGTGGCCCAGTCCGGCGCCGAGCTGGTCGAGGTCGGCACCACGAACCGAACGCGGCTCGCCGACTACGAGCGCGCGCTCGGCCCGGACACCGCGGCCATCCTGCGCGCGCACCCGTCGAACTTCCGAGTCGTCGGCTTCACGGAGGACGTGCCGGTCGAGGACCTCTGCCGGCTCGGCATGCCGGTGATCGACGACCTCGGCTCGGGCGCCATCGCGGAGGGCCTCCCCGAGCTCGCCGACGAGCCGGCCGTTCCGCGCTCCGTGCGGGCGGGCTGCGCGGTCGTCTGCTTCTCGGGCGACAAGCTTCTCGGCGGGTCGCAGGCCGGGATCATGGTCGGCAGGGCCGAGGTCGTCGACGCCTGCCGCTCGCACCCGCTTGCGCGCGCCGTGCGGATCGACAAGCTCTCGCTCGCGGCGCTCGCGGCCACGCTCTGCCTGTACCGCGACCCGGAGCTGGCAAAGGACGAGATCCCGGTGTTGCGCATGCTGTCGGCGCCGCGCGCCGAGCTCGAGGCGCGGGCGCAGCTCATGCGCGAGCGCGTCGCCCGGGCCGGCGGCAAGGCCGGCGTCGTCGAGGCCGCGGCGAAGGTGGGCGGCGGCGCCCTGCCGCTCCTCGAGCTCTCAGGGCCCGTGTGCGCCGTCGAGTCCGGGGGCGATGGGGTCGACGAGCTCGCCCGCAGGCTCCGGTCCGGGGACCCGCCGGTGATCGGCCGCGTGCGCGAGGGCCGGCTGCTGCTCGACCCCCGGACGCTGACGGATGAGGAGGCACGGCGAGCCGCAGACGCCGTCGTGGCGGCGTTCCGGTGAGCGCCGACCCGCCGCTCACCTTGGGGACGGCGGGACACGTCGATCACGGCAAGACGACGCTCGTCGGCGCGCTGACCGGCAAGGACACGGACCGCCTCTCCGAGGAGAAGGAGCGCGGGCTCTCGATCGAGCTCGGATACGCCCCGCTGCACCTCCCGTCGGGCCGCCGCCTGTCCGTGGTCGACGTCCCGGGGCACGAGCGCTTCGTCCGCACGATGGTCGCCGGCGCCACGGGGATCGACGCGTTCCTTCTCTGCGTCGCGGCGGACGACGGCTTCATGCCGCAGACGCGCGAGCACCTCGCGGTACTCCGCGCGCTCGGCGTCGAGCGGGGGGTAGTGGCGATGACGAAGGCGGACCTCGCGCCGCCGGACCGGGTGGCCGCGCAGGTCGCCGAGCGGCTGCCCGGAATCGAGGCGATCCCGGTAGCCGCGCCGGCCGGCGCGGGCCTGGACGAGCTGCTCGGTGCGCTCGACCGGGCCGTGGCGGACGCGCCCGGCCGCGCGGCTCGGGGCGGCGTCGCCCGCCTGCACGTCGATCGCGTGTTCACGCTGCGCGGGATCGGCACGGTCGTGACGGGCACGCTGTGGTCGGGATGCGTCTCCCGCGGGGAGGAGGTGATGGTCCTGCCGCAGGGCATAGCGGCGCGGGTTCGGTCCGTCCAGGTCCACGACCAGTCCGTCGAGACCGCAGACGCGGGGCAGCGGGTGGCGCTCGCGCTGGCGGGCGTCGGCTGGCGCCAGCTCGAGCGCGGGGACGTGGTGTGCGATCGTGACTGCGGCCTCCACGCGAGCTACCGGCTGGACGCGGCGGTGTCGCTAGAGCCGGGTTCCCGCCCCGTGGCGACCGGCACCCGGGTCCAGGTTCACCACGGCACGCGGGAGGCTCCGGCGCGCGTGGTTCCGCTCGAAGGAGCGCGGCTCCTGTCCGGCCGGCGCACGCCCTGCCAGCTGCGCCTCGAGGCGCCGCTGATCGCGGACCGTGGGGACGCCGTCGTGCTGCGTCAAATTGCACCGCCGGACACGATCGGCGGCGGGGAGGTGCTCGATCCGAGCCCCGCAAGGCATGGACCGCGCCGCCGGCTCGCCGCGCCACCGGCTCCGCCTCCGCCCGAGCGGCAGCCGGAGCGACCGTCCGCGCGGCCCGCGAACCACGCCGCCCTGCGGCTCGCCGAGCTGCTCAGGGGCGACGGCGAGCGACCGCGCGCCGACGCCGACCTCGAGCAGGCCGCCGGGCTCGACGGGCCGGCGGCGCGGCGGGCGTGGCGCGAGCTCGAGGGCGTGGGGCTGGCCGTCCGGGTGGCGCGCAACCTGCACTTCGACCCGACCGCGCTGGATCGCCTGCTCGCCGCCGTGGTGGAGCTCTGCCGCCGCGACGGAGGCACCACGATCGCCGAGGTCAGGGACGCGCTCGCCACGAGCAGGCGCTACGCGCAGGCGCTGCTGGAGCACCTCGACGCCACGAAGGTGACCGTCCGGCGCGGCGACCGGCACGTCCTCCGCCGGCGCCTCGGTCCGGCCACTACGCGCGCCAGTAGCGACTTGAGAAGAGCACGAGAGCGGGGATGATCTCCAATCGGCCGAGGTACATCTCGGCCGTCAGCACGAGCTTGGAGAACTCGCCAAAGGGCGCGTACGAGCCCATCGGGCCGGCGAAGCCGAGCCCGGGGCCCGCCCCTCCCAGCAGAGTCACCGAGTCGGCCAGCGACTGGAAGGCCGTGAGGTGCACGTCTTGCAGCGCCGAGTCGATCAGGATCGCTACGGCTCCAAAGACGCAGACGCCGACGAAGAGGAAGAGGAACACGATGATCGCCCGGAGCACGCGCTCGTCGATGACGGCGCCGTTCAGCCGCAGCGGCGCGACCAGGTCGGGGTGCAGCGTCTGATGGATCTCGCGGCGCAGCATCTTGACGATCACGAGGTGCCGCACCAACTTGATGGACCCCGCCGTGGAGCCGGCGGAGGCGCTCACCAGCACCGCGCCGAACAGCACCATCGTCGCGAGCGGCGGCCAGAGGTTGAAGTCGGTGCTCGCGAAGCCCGTCGTTGTCATCATCGACACGGTGTTGAAGACGGCGTGGCGAATGGCGGACCCGCCCGCGGCGACGTCCGCGCTCAAGAGCCCGACGAGGACGACCAGGGTGGCGACCGCCAGCAGCAGCAGGTAGGCGCGGAACTCCTCGTCGCGCCCCAGGGCCGACAGTCGGTGCCGGACGATGCCCGTGAACAGCAGGGCGAAGTTCGTGCCGGCAGCGACCATGAAGAAGGCGATCGCCCACTGCGACGCGGGCGCGAACGGCTCGACCGAGCGCGCCTCGGGCGAGAACCCGGCCGTGGAGATCGTGCCGAATGTGTGGGCAACGGCCTGGTAGAGGGTCATGCGCGGGTCGACCCCCGTCCATCCCAGCACGGCCAGCACAAGGATCTCCGTGGCCGTGATGCCGACATAGAGAACGACGTAGCGCCTCGCGGTCTCGCGGATCGTCGCCTCCAGGCCCAGCTCCGGTCCGGGCGCCTCGGTCCTGAAGAGCGCCTGGCGGCCGGCGATGTTCATACGCGGGAGCACCGCCAGGAACAGGACGATGATGCCGAGGCCCCCCATCCACGCCGTGAACTGGCGCCACATCGCCACCGATCGCGACAGCCCCTCCACGTCCGCCACGACGGTGGCGGCGCACCCGGAGAACCCCGACATCGACTCGAAGTAGGCGTCGATCGGATTCGACAGCTGCGGCTCCGAGAGCAGATAGGGCAGCGCGCCGGACGCGGGTACGAGCATCCAGATCAGCACGACCACGAGGTAGCCCTCGCGTGCCCCGACGCGCTCCCTGCCGGAAGTGGTGCGCTCGAGCCCCGCGCCGAACGCCCAGGTGACCAGGCCCGAGACGACGAACGGCCACACCGGCTCGCCGTAGCCGAGCGCGAGCGCCGTCGGGAACAGGAATGCCAGCGAGATGGGCTTGACGATCCAGCCGATCAGGTTCAGTGCGCCGACGACGTCGACGCGGACCGCGCCGGGTCGCGCCCGGCCGTCCGTGGCGGCGGTTCGCACCGCCACATCATCCCGGCCCGCCGCGGCTAGAGCCGGCTGCGGGATGCAGCCGGCCTTCGGACGCTACGCCGGCGCCTGCGTGGGCGTCGCCGGCTCGGCCTCGGGCTCCTCTGTGGTGACGGTGACGCCCCCGCCCGTAGGCTCGCCGGGCGCAGGGCGAGCGTACAGGTACCAGTACGCGCCGGCGACGAAGATCGCCGCGCCGACGAAGTTCCCGAGGAAGGCGAAGATCCAGTTGTGCAGGGCGTCCCACCAGGTGAGATCCGCGCCGGCGAAGATCGCCGCCGGGAGGAAGAACATGTTCGCTACCACGTGGTCGAAGCCCATCGCGACGAAGGCCATGATCGGGAAGAAGATCGAGATGACCTTCCCGGCCACGTCCTGCGCCGGAGCGCGAGCATGACCGCCAGGCACACGAGCCAGTTGCACCCCATCGCGCGCAGGAAGATCTGCCATTCGGTCTCCTCGACGCCCTTCGCCAGCGCGATCTGCTCGAGCCGCTCGAGCGGCAGCTCGCTGGTCGCGATACCCGTCTGGTCGGCGAGGAAGTAGGCGACGAACAGCGCTCCGAGTAGGTTGCCGATCAGAACGAAGCCGAGGTTCGGGAACAGGTTGCGCGCCGAGACGCGCCCCCTGAAGGCCGCGAGCGGCAGCAGCGCCATGTTCCCCGTGAGCAGCTCGGCCCCACCGATCACCACGAGGATCAGACCGAGGCTGAAGACCGTCCCCGCAAAGAAGGTCGGAAGCGTCCCCCACAGCTCCACCCGCATGCCGGCGGTCGTAACCGTCGCGAGGAGCGCCCCGAACGCGATGTAGGCGCCGGCCAGGAAGCCGGCCACAAGCGCCTTGTCCCACGACAGCTTGGCCTTGGCGACGCCCTTCTCGAGCCCCGCCGCCGTCATCTCCTTGGGATCGCTGAACGACATGCGGCCCCCTTCGTGCGTGCGGTGCTTGTGCGCGGCGCGTACCCGACGACCGTGGCGATAATCAAGGAGAACTTGGGTACACGCGGAAGCGGTTCACCCGGTCGCCTCGATGCTCGATCCCGACTTCGTCATCTTCGCGCAGCGCGTCTCCGGCGTACTCGGCGGCGAGTCGCAACCCGACCTCCTCGAGGCGCGCTGGATGCAGGCGCTCTCCCTTGCCGTCCACATCCCGATCGTGTGCTTCGGGATCGCCTTCCCGGCGATGATCCTCTTCATGGAGGGCCTTTACCTGCGGACGGGCGACGTCACCTACAAGGCGCTCGCGAAGCGCTGGTCCAAGGTCGCGCTCATCCTGTTCGCCGTGGGGGTGGTGACCGGGACCATCCTCTCGTTCGAGTTCGGGCTCCTCTGGCCCGAGTTCATGGCGAGCTTCGGTGAGGTCTTCGGCCTCGCCTTCGGGCTCGAGGGCGTCTCGTTCTTCATCGAGGCGATCTTCATCGCGATCTACGTCTACGGCTGGGACCGCCTCAGCCGGCGCGCCCACTTCCTCACGGGCATCCCGATCGTGATCACGGGCTTCTCGGGGTCGTTCATGGTCATCGCCGTCAACGGCTGGATGAACAACCCCCAGGGCTTCGACGTCGTGAACGGGCGCGTCGTCGACCCGGCCCCGTGGGACGCCCTCCTCAACAACCACCTCTGGCACGAGCTCATGCACATGTACCTGGCCGGCTACATCGTGTCGGGCTTCATCGTGGCGGGGGTGTACGCCTCGGCCCGGCTGCGGGGCCGGCGCGATCGCTATCACCGGGCGGGGCTCGTGGTGCCCCTCACGTTCGCCGCACTGGCCGCCCCGATGCAGGTTGTGGTCGGCGACTGGGCCGGGCGCACGGTCGCCGAGAACCAGCCGGTCAAGCTCGCCGCCTTCGAGGGACTGCCGCGCACCATCGAGGGCGCGCCATTCACGATCGGCGGCTACTACGACGAGGAGGAAGGCGAGGTCAAGTACGGGATCGAGATCCCCAAGCTCCTCTCACTCCTCGCGCACCACGACCCGAACGCGCGCGTGGAGGGCCTCAACATCGTCCCCGCCGACGACCGCCCACCCATCAACGTCGTCCGCTTCGCCTTTCAGACGATGATCGGGATCGGCACGGGGCTTGCCCTGCTCGCGACGGTCTATCTGTTCACCTGGGTGCGCAGGCGCCGCCTGCCGCGCTCGCGCTGGTTCTACCGCGCGGTGATGGCGGCGGGCCCGCTGTCGCTCGTGGCGCTGATCTGCGGCTGGATCACGACGGAGGTGGGCCGCCAGCCCTGGGTCGTCTACGAGGTGATGCGCACATCGCAGGCCGTCACCGCCGCCGACGGGCTCGAGCTCGGCTTCGTCTTCCTGATCCTCGTGTACGTCGGCCTCGCCGCCGCGGTGTACTGGCTGCTCCGCCGTCTCAGCCGCCGACCGCCGGAGGTCGAGGTCGGTGGGGCGCCGGGCGCGGGGCCGGCGGGCGGCTACTGACGATGGCGGAGATCTGCCTGGGATTCGTCGTGCTCGGCCTCACCGCCTACGCGGTGCTCGGAGGAGCCGACTTCGGCGCGGGCTTCTGGGACCTCACAGCCGGCGGAGCCGAGCGCGGCGGCCGCCTGCGCGGCATGGTGCAGCGCTCGATGAGCCCGGTGTGGGAGGCCAACCACGTCTGGCTCATCTTCGTGCTCGTCATCGTCTGGACGGCGTTCCCCGTGGCGTTCGGCTCGGTCACCTCGACGCTCGCCATTCCGCTGTTCTTCGCCGCGATCGGGATCATCTTCCGGGGCACGGCATTCGCGCTGCGGGGACAGGCGGCCACGATCAACGAGGCGCGTACGCTCGGCGCCATGTTTGCGCTCTCGTCCGTGCTCGTGCCGTTCTTCCTGGGCGCGACGCTCGGCGGAGTCGCCTCCGGCAGGGTGGAGGTCGGCAACGCAGCCGGCGACGCCGTCAGCTCGTGGCTCAACCCGACGTCGGCGCTGATCGGGGTGATCGCCGTCATCGCGGGGGCCTACCTGGCCGCGGTCTACCTGGCCGGCGACGCCCGGCGGGCCGGGCTGCCAGACCTGGTGCGCGCATTCCGGGCGCGCGCGCTCGGCTCGGGTGTGGTCGCCGGAGCGGTCGCCCTGGGCGGGCTGTTCGTGGTGCGCGAGGACGCCCGCCCGCTGTACGACGGGTTGACCTCCGGCGGCGGCCTTGCGATGGTGATCCTCTCCGCGATCGCCGGAGGGGGCACGCTGGCCCTCGTGTGGAGGGAGCGCTACGGGCTGGCCCGGGTAACGGCGGCCGCGGCGGTGGCCGCGATCACGGTCGGCTGGGTCCTAGCGCAGGACCCGTATCTTCTGCCGGACGAGCTCACGCTCGACCAGGCGGCGGCGAGCGACGCCACGCTGACCGCCCTCGTCATCAGCGTGGCGGCGGGCTTCATCGTCCTCGGCCCGTCGCTCTGGTACCTCTACAAGCTGGTCCTCCAGGGCCGGCTCGACCAGCAGTTCGAGCCGCTCGACCAGCGCTTCCGCCCGCTCACAGCCGGTGACGAGACGCAGGAGCCCCCGCGGTGAGGGAGCGGCTCGGGGCCTTCACGCTCGCCGCGCTCGTCGTCGCGCTCGTGCTGATGCTCCTTTTCGAGACCACACTCACGCGCATCGGCGGGGTGGTGGCCATGTTCACCTTCATCGTCTCCGGGATCTTCCTGATCGCGAGCCCGGCCTTCCTCGACGCCGAGGAGGAATAACATCCGCGACTGCCGCCCGGTTCTCCGGGTAGCCGAGGCGAAGGGCATGGAGAGCGACGGCGAGCAGCGAGGCGACCGCGGCGGGGATCGCCCGCGGCTGTTCCAGCGGCTTCGCGAGCTCCCGGTCGTGGGGCGCGCCGCGGACTGGGGGCTCGGCCCGGCGGCGGTGTCGAAGAACACGAAACGGGCGGGAGCCCGCATTGCCGGTCTTGAGGTGACCGAGTCGGTCTGCCCCTACTGCGCCGTCGGCTGCGGGCAGCTCGTGTACACGCGCGACGGCGAGCTGGTCGACATTGAGGGCAACCCTCGCTCGCCGATCAACCAGGGGACGCTCTGCCCGAAGGGCCAGGCCTCGCGGCAGCTGATCCAGCAGCCCGGCCGGCTGACCAAGGTCCTCTACCGCCGCCCGCACGGCACCGAGTGGGAGGAGCTCGACCTCGAGCGGGCGATGGACATGATCGCCGAGCGGGTGATCGCCGCCCGCGAGAACCACTGGCAGGAGACGCACGAGAACGGCTGGCGGGTCGACCGCACGCTCGGCTTCGCGCACCTCGGCGGCGCGACGCTCGACAACGAGGAGAACTACTTCATCAAGAAGCTGTTCACGGCGCTCGGCGCCGTGCAGATCGAGAACCAGGCCCGCATATGACACTCCTCCACGGTGCCCGGTCTGGGCACCTCGTTCGGTCGCGGAGGGGCCACCAACTTCCAGCAGGACTTCCAGCAGTCGGACTGCGTCTGGATCCAGGGCTCGTCGCTGGTGGAGGCACACCCGGTCGGCTCCCGCTGGATGATGAAGGCGCGGGAGCGGGGCGCGAAGATCATCCACGTCGACCCGCATTACTCGCGCACGAGCGCCGTCGCGGACGTCTACGTACAGATCCGCGCCGGAAGTGACATCGCGTTCCTCGGCGGGTTGATCCGCCACATCATCGAGACGGAGTCCTACTTCAAGGACTACGTCGTCAACTACACGAACGCGCCGGTCATCATCAACGAGCGCTACCAGGGGCCGGAGGAGCTCGACGGCCTCTTCTCCGGGTTCGACCCCGGCAGCGGGACCTACGACACCACCACCTGGCTGCCCGAGAACGCCGAGGCCCCGTCCGCCTCCGGGCAGCCCGAGCACGCGACGCAGGCGTTCGACGAGAAGACCGGCGCCGGCATGGGCGTGAGCGAGGTCCCGGAGGACCCCACGCTCCAGCACCCGCGCTGCGTCTTCCAGATCCTGAAGCGCCACTACGCCCGCTACACGCCCGAGATGGTGGAGCGGATCTGCGGCTGCTCGAAGGAGGACCTCCTGCACGTGGCCGAGACGCTGATCGAGAACTCCGGTCGCGAGCGCACCAGCATGCTCGCCTACGCCGTCGGCTGGACGCAGCACAGCACCGGCGTCCAGACGATTCGCGCCGGTGCGATCATCCAGCTCCTCCTCGGCAACGTGGGGCGGCCCGGCGGCGGGATCATGGCCATGCGCGGCCACGCCTCGATCCAGGGCTCGAGCGACATCCCCACGCTCTACGACATCCTGCCCGGCTACCTGCGCATGCCGCGGGCGCGCGAGCAGCACCTGACGCTCGCGGACTACATCGAGGCGGGCAGCACGAAGCGCGGCTGGTGGGCCAACTTCGACAAGTACATCGTCTCCCTCTTGAAGGCCTGGTTCGGCGACGCCGCCACCGCCGAGAACGACTACGGCTTCCCCTACCTGCCGAAGATCTCCGGCAACCACTCCCACTTCCCTACGATGCTGCGCGCTGTCGACGGCGGTCTCGACGGCCTGTTCGTCATGGGCCAGAACCCGGCGGTCGGCTCGCAGCACTCGGGCCTGCAGCGGCGCGCGCTGGCCCAGCTCAAGTGGCTGGTCGTACGCGACCTCGCCGACCTCGAGACCGCGAGCTTCTGGAGGGAGTCGCCGGAGGTGCGCTCGGGGGAGCTTCGGCCGGAGGACATCGGGACGGAGGTCTTCCTGATGCCAGCCGCCACGCACGTCGAGAAGGCGGGCCACTTCACGAATACCCAGCGGCTCCTGCAGTGGCGGGACAAGGCCCTCGAGCCCCCGGGCGACGCCCGCTCCGAGCTCCACTTCACCTACCACCTCGGCAAGAGGATCAAGGCCCACTACGCGAACTCCGACCGCGAGCGCGACTGGCCGATCCGCAACCTGACGTGGGACTACCCCGAGCACGGCCCGCACGCGGAGCCGAGCGCCGAGGACGTGCTGCGCGAGATCAACGGCTACGAGCTCACCACCGGCAAGCTCGTGAACTCGTTCACGGAGCTGCGGAACGACGGCACGACCTCGTGCGGGTGCTGGATCTACTCGGGCTGCTTCGCCGACAACGTGAACCAAACCCGCCGCCGCAACCCCGGCGACATCGACTCGCCGGGCGGCTGGGTCTCCCCCGAGTGGGGCTGGGCCTGGCCCGCGAACCGCCGCATCTTCTACAACCGCGCCTCGGCAGACCCGGAGGGCAGGCCCTGGTCCGAGCGCAAGAAGTACATCTGGTGGGACGAGGAGCAGGCCCGCTGGACGGGCTACGACGTCCCCGACTTCCCGCCCAACAAGCGCCCGGACTACCGGCCGACCGACGACGCGGCCGGCGTCGAGGGCATAGGCGGCGACGACCCGTTCATCATGATGCCCGACGGCCGCGCCCAGCTGTTCGCGCCGACCGGCCCACTCGACGGGCCGTTGCCGACCTATTACGAGCCGTTCGAGTCGCCGTTCACGAACGCGCTCTACCCCAAGATCGGCGGCAACCCGTGCGGCGTCTACTGGAGCCGGCCGGACAACCCGCTGAACGTGTCCCGCAGCCGGGAGTACCCGGTGGTCGCGTCCACGTTCCGGCTCACGGAGCAGCACACGGCGGGCGCGATGAGCCGCAACCTGCCGTGGCTGGCGGAGCTCCAGCCGGAGATGTTCGTGGAGATCAACCCCCAGCTCGCGCGCGAGCGGGGGATCGAGGACGGCGGCTGGATGACCGTCATGACCGAGCGCGGGGAGATCGAGGCGCGGGCGAAGGTCACGAGCCGCCTGCAGCCGCTGCGGATGGGCGACGAGGTCGTGCACCAGATCTCAATGCCCTGGCACTGGGGCACCTACCGGAGCTCGGAGCAGGGCGTGACCGGCGACAGCGTCAACGACATCATCCCGCTGAGCGGCGACCCCAATACCACGATCGAGGACAAGACCTTCTCGTGTGACGTGCGCGCCGGGCGGCGCCGTGGCGAGTCCACGTGCCGGCTGGCGCACGAGCACGAGCACGTGGACCAGATGACTCGCGAGGGTGACCACGAGGCCGAGCTGCCGCATAAGGCGGTGCACACGCTGTCGAGCCTCTACGAGCTGCCCGTTCCGGGCGACAGGGAGGCCCGCGAGCCGCCCGAGGGCTGGGAAGCGGCCCGCGAGCTCGCACGCGACCCGGGGAGGACCGGATGACGAGCGCGGCGCCCACCGAGATCGCCGTCCGCCGGGACGGAGCCGTGCGCATGGGCTTCTTCACGGACACGACGGTGTGCATCGGCTGCAAGTCATGCGAGGTGGCCTGCAAGCAGTGGAACGACCTGCCCGCCGACGGCTATCAGTTCCGCAAGGGCGGCTCGTACGACCACACGGGCGCGCTCGGCGCGTCGACGTGGCGGCACGTCCGGTTCGTGGAGCGGCTCGAGCCTTCGCCGGCGGCGCGGGCGGACGCGGAGGCCGCGCTCGCTGCGGGCGGCGGCGGGCACGTGCCGAACATCCCCGCCACCGGTGGCGGGCTCCCGAGGCCGGAGGAGCTCGGCGGCGCGGGCGGCGGCGGGCTTCCCACCCCGGAGGAGCTCGGCGGCGCGGGCGGCGGCGCGCGGCCGGAGGAGGTGCCGGACCTCGTCCAGTGGGCTGAGCAGAACGGCGACACGCCGGTGGTGGGCGAGGGCGACGTGGACGTCGGGGCCGCGGTGGCCGCCATGGACCGCTGGCTCTTCATGTCCGACGTCTGCAAGCACTGCACGAACGCCGGCTGCCTCGACGCCTGTCCCACCGGGGCGATCATCCGGACCGAGTTCCAGACCGTCGTGATCCAACCGGACGTGTGCAACGGCTGCGGCTACTGCATCCCGTCCTGCCCGTTCGGCGTGCCGAATCGCGACCCCTACGACGGCCGCGCCGCCAAGTGCACGCTCTGCTACGACCGCCTGCAGGACGGGCTCGAGCCGGCGTGCGCCAAGGCATGCCCCACCGACTCGATCCAGTTCGGCCCGTACGACGAGCTGGTCGAGACGGCCAAGGGGCGGGTCGTCGCGCTGCACGAGCGCGGCGTCGAGTCGGCCTACCTCTACGGCGCCGGCGACGAGCCGGGCGAGCAGCTCGCGGGCGGCCTCGGCGCCTTCTTCCTGCTGACGGAGGCGCCCGAGCGCTTTGGGCTGCCGGCGCGGGCGGATTCGCCGGCGCAGGAGAACGGCCCGTACGCCACGGCGGCTGGCCTGGCCGCCGCGGCGCTCGCGGCGCTCGGCACGATCGCGAGCTTCGCGGTCGCGCGCCGGCGGGGGCGCGGATGACCCACGCGCACGGTCCGCCGCCCGAGAAGCGAATCCTGCGTCGCTTCTCCGAGGAGGGAGACAAGCCCCCGGGGCGCGACATGCCGCCGGCGGTGGGCACCCGCGGCCAGCCCGCCAGCTGGCGGCGCGCGGTGGAGGGAGCCGCCGTGGCGCTGGCGCGGCGCGCCTGGGAGGACGCCCGCTGGTCGTACCTCTACAAGGACGACACTGACTACGCGAAGCGGGCGGCCGCGGACGGCCAGGTCCCCGAGGCGGCGCGGCGGATGCGCGGTGGTGCGGAGCCCCCCGAGGTGATCCAGGGGCCGTTCATCCACCCCGCGGTGTGGACGTGGGAGGTGCCGCTCTACTTCTGGTTCGGCGGGATCGCCACGGGGTCGTCGTTCGTCGCGCTGGCGGCCGACCTGGCCGGGTACCCCCGGTCGGCGGCCACCGCGCGCAAGGTCGCGCTCGGCGCCATCATGCCCTCGGCCCCTCTGCTGGTCCTCGACCTCGGCCGCCCGCTGCGCTTCCTCAACATGCTGCGGATCTTCAAGCCGCGCTCGGCGATGTCGATGGGCGCCTGGTGCCTTACCGCCTTCACGAACGCGGCGGGCGCCGCGGTCACGGCCGACGTGCTCGGGCGCACGCGGACCGCTCGCGCGCTCGGTGCCGTCACCGCGCTCTTTGGCACCTACCTCGGGTCGTACACCGGGATGCTGCTCGCGTCGACGGCGGTGCCGGTGTGGGCCCGCAGCCGCCTGTTCCTGCCGCCGATCTTCGTCTGTACCGCCACGGCGACGGGCGCGGCGGCCACCAGGCTCGCGCTCGCCGCCACCGGGCTGCCGCCCGGCCACCCCACGCGCGTCGCCCTCGGCACGGTCGAGACGGCCGCGATGGGGATGGAGCTCGCGCTGTCGAGCGTGAACGAGCGTCGCCTCGGACGGCTCGCCCACGCGCTCGAGGAGGGGCGGCCCGGCTCGCTCTTCAAGCTGGCCAAGTGGGGAGTTCGCGCGGGGCTCGCCCTGCGCCTGGCGCGGGGGCGCGGCGGCCCATGGGCGCACCACCTGGCTAGCGTCCTCTACATCCTCTCGGGGCTCGCGTTCCGCTTCGCCTGGGTCGGCGCCGGACGCAGATCGGCGACCGACGACAGGGCGGTCGCGTGGGCGGCGCGGACGGCTCGTCAGCCGGCCAGCCGCTCGACGCCCGCGTAGACGTTGAACGAGTCGCCGCGGACGAAGCCGCACAGGAGCATGCCGCGCTCCCTGGCCAGGTCGACGGCGAGCGTCGACGGCGCGCCGACCGCCACGACGCCGGCCATGCCGGCCACGCCCGCCTTCTGCACGAGCTCGAAGCCCGCTCGCCCGCTGAGACAGGCGATGACGCCCGGCAACGGGTAGCTGCCCTCGAGCAGGAGGGCCCCCACTGCCTTGTCGATCGCGTTGTGACGCCCGACGTCCTCGCGGAGGGCGAGCAGCCGCCCGTCCGCGTCGAAGAGCCCGGTGGCGTGGAGGCCACCGGTGCGCTCGAAGCCGGCCTGGGCCGCGCGCGTCGCGCTCGGCAGGCGGAGGACCAGCTCCGGCTCGACCGGCCGGCCCGGCTCGACCGGCGGCGCCGCCCGATCGACGAACTCGAGCGCCGCCTTGCCGCACACCCCGCAAGCCGAGGTGAGCGAGAACCGGCGCTCGCCGGCCGGGTCGCGGCGGAGCCCGTTCCGCGTGCGCAGCTCCACGATGTTGGCCGCGAAGTCCTCCGTCGGGCCGACGGACGCGACGTCCTTGCGGCCCCCTATCAGCGCCTCGCCCGCGAGAAAGCCGACGGCGAGCTCCTCGTCCTCGCCGGGCGTGCGCATCGCCACCGCGATCGGCTCGCCGTCCACGCGGATCTCGAGCGGCTCCTCGACGGCCACCTCGTCGCGTACGCGCTCGCGCCTGCCCTCGCTGCCGACGCGCTCGATCCAGGCGCGCGCCACGTGCGGCTCGATGGTGACGGTCACGGAACCCGGCTACCCGCCGGTGCCTGGCCGCAAGCACCGGGAGCAGGAGCGCCGCGCGGCGACGGGCGTGAGGCGCCGGCGGGCGTGTGAGATTGCTCACAGACGACTCGCACGTGTCTCCAAGCAGGGGTAGTCTGGATTTAGAGGACTCGCCGGCGACTCGTGACCAGCGGGACGCCAATTGCGGACTATGGACACCGCGGAACAAGCATCATTAACGCGCGCAGCGTCGCCGGTCGCCCGGTTGGAGCTGACTCAGGCCAAGCCGTTGAGGCTTGCGCCCGCCAAGCCCGAGCTGAATCGGCAGGAGCGGGCGGTCTTGACCGCGTATCTCCTGATGATTGCGCTGATCGTTGCGTTCCTAGCGGTAACGGGCCTCGTGGCATCGCCATGGGCATGATCCGCCCGGTGGGCTCGAGCATCACGGGCGTCTGAGCGCGAGGCGCAACACTCCTCTTCCAGCCCCGTCGGCGGCGACTCGACGGCGTCGGTCGCGACTCCCACCGGCCGGTCCGTTCCGGCGGGCAAGCACCACAAGCTGCGCGGTGACCCCGCCGGCCACGGGGCCTGGGCGGGCTGGCCGCGGCGGCCCCGTCGTCCGGCGCGCCCTGAGCGTTACCCGCTCCTCGAGTGCGCCGTCGTCCTCGCCGCGCAGCACGGCCACGAGCCGTTCCACGCCGCGCCGGCCACTCTCCTCGAGGGGCTGGTGGCGGGCGCCGGTTCTTCCGAGGCTCCGCGCAGCGGGCCTCGTCCGCGCTGCGGCTATCGCTTATTCACGAACCGAGCGGGAACACTCGTCGCAATGACGACGGACACAGGCCGGCCCGACCAACCCCGTCACGCGGAGCTGGGCGACGGTAGGACGATCCCCCGCATCGGCTTCGGTGTCTTCCAGGTGCCCCGTGAACAGACGGTCGACGCCGTCGGCTACGCGCTCCGCACGGGATACCGAGCCGTGGACACGGCCGCGGCCTACGGGAACGAACGCGAGGTCGGGGAAGCTATCCGCGGAAGCTCGCTCGACCGGGAGGAGGTCTTCGTTACGACGAAGCTCTGGAACAGCGACCACGGCCGTAGATCCGCGGATCGGGCCCTCGCTCGGAGTCTCGACCGTCTCGGGTTCGACTACGTCGACCTCTACCTGATCCACTGGCCGGCCCCGGCCCGCGGCCTGTACGTGGACACCTGGGAGGCGCTGATCGAGCTGCAGGTCGCCGGGCGTGCGCGGTCGATCGGCGTCTCGAACTTTGACATCGAGCACCTCGAGCAGGTCATCGATGCCACCGGAGTGGTGCCCGCGGTCAACCAGGTCGAGCTGCACCCGCGCCTCCAGCAGGCGGAGCTACGCAGGTTCCACGCCGACCACAGCATCGTCACGGAGGCTTGGAGTCCGATCGCCAAGGGCAGGGTGCTCGACGACCCGGTGGTCAGGGAGCTCGCCGCGAGCTATGGCAAGACGCCCGCACAGATCGTCCTGCGCTGGCATCTGCAGCTCGGGAACGTCGTAATCCCGAAGTCCGTAACGCCGGAGAGGATCGGGGAGAACTTCCGGATCTTCGACTTCACGCTCGACGACGAGGCGATGGGGAGGATCGACGCCCTCGATGCGGGGGAGCGCACCGGTCCCGAGCCGGCCACGTTCAACGGCTGAGGCGCCGGCTCGCGTGCCAGCTGCGGCACGCCGCCGCCCGTGCCCCGGGACGCTGTGCGTCGCGCGCTCCCGTTAGGCTGCCGGTCGGCTCGGACGCCGCGACCGGCACGATCATCCGCAGCCGAGCGGAGGGACGACCCCTAGGGTCGTCCCTCCGCCGTCGCCACACGCTCCACGTCGATCCGTGGCAGCAGGCGCTCGAGCCAATCAGGGATCCACCAGTTCCGGTTGCCGAGCAGCTGCATCACGGCGGGGACGAGCACCATCCGCACGAGCGTGGCGTCGAGGAAGATCGCGGTGGCCAGCCCGATCCCGAACAGCTTCAGGAAGACGTCCGGCGCCGCCAGGAAGGCGAGGAAGACGACCACCATGATCGCCGCCGCGGCGGTGATCACGCGCGCGGTCTTGGCCAGGCCGTCGGCAACCGCCCGGCGGGTGTCCCCGTGTTTCAGGTACTCCTCGCGAATCCGCGAGACCAGGAAGACCTCGTAGTCCATCGAGAGGCCGAAGAGGATGGCGAACATCATCACCGGCATGAACGGCGCCACGGGCACCTCGTGGTCGATCCCGATCAGCTTGCCGACCGCACCGCCCTTCGCGACAAGCGTCATCACGCCGTAGGCGGCCCCGACCGACAGCAGGTTCATCACCGCGGCCTTGAGCGAGATCAGGGGCGAGCGGAAGGCGACGAGCAGGAGCACGAACGACAGGCCCACCACGCCCGCGATGAACACCGGCATGCGGTCGGTGATGTATTCGCTCTGGTCCTCGAGCGCGGCCGTCACGCCGCCGATGTGGGCGGTGATGCCGGCGGCCCCGAGCGTCTCGGGCACGACGTCCTCGCGGAGCCGGCCCACCAGCTCCTCGGTCTCCTGGTCCTGGGGAGAGCCGCTCGGAATCACCGTCAGGAGGGCCGCGTCACCCTCCGCGTTGATGCGCGGCTGCGCTACGAAGGCCACCCCAGGCTCGCTGCGGAGCCGCTTCACGAAGGAGTCGACCTCCGCCTTCGCGCCGCGGCCCGGAAGCTCGGCAGCGATCACGAGCGGCCCGTTCGTGCCCGGCCCGAAGCCCTCGGCGTTCAGGTCGTAGGCCTGGCGGGTCATGGTGTCGGGCGGGTCGTTCCCGGCGTCGGGGAACCCGAGCCGCATGCCGAGCGCCGGGGCCGCCAGCGCGAGCAGCACCGCGGTGGCCACGATCGCCGCCGCCCAGGGCCGGCGCTGGACGGCGTGGCTCCACCGCGCCGCGGGCGACTCACCATCGCCCTCGGCCTTCAGTGTGCGACCGAGGAAGGGGAGCCGGAGCCGGTCGACCCTCGGCCCGAGGTAAGAGAGCAGCGCCGGCAGCAACGAGATCGCGGCGAGCATCACGACAAGCACCGCGAGGGACGCCGCGATCGCGACGCCGTACATGTAGGGCAGGCCGGTCAGGAGCAGCCCGAGGACGGCGATCACGACCGTGCCGCCGGCGATCACCACGCTCCGTCCGGCGGTCGTGACGGCCTCGACGACCGCGTCGTGGCGGTCCTTGCCCTGCTTCATCGCCGTCCGGAACCGGGTCAGGACGAGCAGCGCGTAGTCGATGCCGACCCCGATCCCGATCAGGCCGGACACGGCCGTGGTCCAGTCGGGCACGTCGACGACGTTGGCGAGCAGGAGGATCAGTCCCCCCGACGAGATTCCGAGACCGACCAGCGCGATCGCGAGCGGCAGACCGGCGGCGACGATCGAGCCAAAGGCGATCAAGAGCACGACCGCGGCGGCGAGGAACCCGATGCCCTCGGGCGTGCTCTGCGACTGCGCCTGGTAGATCGGATCGCCGCCGAGCTTGATCTGGAGCCCGTCGCCGCTGTGCTCTTCGGCGGCCGCGATCAGCTTCTCGCCGTCCTCCTTGGGGACGTCCCAGCCCGGGACGGTCAGCGGCAGCGTGGTCGACCCGATCGTGCCATCGCGTGAAATGCGGATGGGAGTCTCCTCGGCGACGTGATCGACCTTCTTCGCCTCCGCGAGGAAGGCGTTTACGCCCTCGCGGGCGGCCGGGCTCCTCGCGCCGGCCTCGTCCTTCCAGACGACGTAGATCTCCTGGCCGGAGTATCCGTCGAACCGCTTCTCGGTCAGCTCGCTCGCAGCCTTCGACTCAGACCCAGGCGTGTTGTAGTCGGCGTCGTACTCCCCCGCGAGCGAGGACCCCACTCCGATCAGCACCACCAGCGCCGCGATCCACGCGAGCACCATGCGCCCGCGGCGACGGTAGGCGACATCGGCGAGTCGGACCAGAAAACGCGTCATGGTTTGCGCACCCCTTCGGTTCTCATCCAGCTTGCTTCCTCTTACAGACCGCAGACCGCAGCCGAATTCATCGGCACAGGGATACGGTCAGGTCGCGGCGCCGGCCAGGGGGCTTCCCGGTGAATCGGGGTGCGGATAACCGAACCGCGGCGCGATGAGTGGCGCACGCTTCCACGTCTTCGCCCCCGAACGGCGCGGCCACGGGCGCACGCACGACGTCGAGGGCCCTATCACCTACGAGCCGATGGCCTAGGACACGATCGCGTTCCTCGAGCACGTGGTCGGCCGCGCGGCGCACCTCGTCGGGTGCAGCGCCGGCGCGACCGTGGCGCTGTTCGTCGCGCTCCGCCGCCCCGACCTCGCCCGATGAGTGGTGCTGGTAAGCGGCGTCTTCCACCGCGACGGCTGGGTCCCCGGTGCGATCGACCCGGACGCAGGCCCGCCGGAGGTTCTCGCACGTGGATACGCGGAGCTATCACCGGATGGTCCCGATCACTTTCGGGTGGTGAGCGCCAAGCTGGCGCGCATGAACCACGAGGAGCCGCCGCTCACCCCATCGGAGCTCGGCTGGGTGGCTAGCCGAACGCTCGTGATGATCGATGACGATGACGAGGTGACGCTCGAGCACGCGGCGGCGATGTACCGGGCACTCGCTCACGCCGAGCTCGCGGTCGTGCCGGGTACGTCGCACGGCCTGCTCCACGAAAGTCGACTTCCTCACGACGGAGGCGGCGGCAGCGATCGCCCCCGCGCGCCGCGCGGTCGACGGCTGATCCAAACGACGCGCCGCAGCGAAAATGTCGACATGCTGAACATGGATCCACTTGGCGTGCGGGTGGAGCTGCTGCGCACGGCCCGGGAGACCGGCGGAGAGCTGCTCGAGTTCGACGTCATCGGGCGTGCCCGCGGCCTCCGCGCGCAGAGTCACGTCCACACGACGCAGGCGGAGCGGCTCGAGGTGATCTCCGGGGCGATGCGGCTCCGCATCGACGGGCGGGAGCGTCTGCTGACAGAGGGCGAGTCGATGGAGGTCCCGCCCGGCAGCCCACACAGCCAGCTGCCCGCGGGAGAGGGGGCGGGACGGGTGCGCGTTCAGGTCCGCCCCGCCGGCCGGACCGAGGCCTTCCTCGAGCGCCTGGCGGAGCTTTGCCGCGAGGGCCAGATCAACCGCTTCGGCTTTCCTCGCCCGGTGGCGGGCGCGCACCTCGTGCGCGACTTCGCCGACACCGGCCACGCGACGAGGCCGCCGCTCCCGGTCCAGCGTGCGCTCGCTGGGTTCGTGGTCGCGCTGACCCGGACGCTCCGCCCCTACGTCTTCGTGGACCAGTGGGAGGTCGCCGCCCCGGCCGAGGCCGTCTTCGACGCCGTCGCCGACGCCCGCACCTACCCGGAGTGGTGGCGCCCGGTCTACCTCGATGTCGAGGCGGACGGGCCGCCGGCGCTCGGCCAGGAGTCGCGCCAGCACTTCAAGGGCCGGCTCCCGTACAGCCTGCGAACGCGCTCCGTGATCGTGGCTCTCGACCGGCCGCGGACCATCACCGCCGACGTGGACGGCGACCTGCGTGGCAGGGGAACGTGGACGCTCACGCCGACCGCGCGCAGCACGCATGTGCGCTTCGACTGGCAGGTGCACGCGGACCGCCGGCTGCTCCGCGTGCTGACGCCGGTCCTGCGCCCGCTCTTTCGCTGGAATCACAACTGGGCGATCGCCCGGGCGGTGGAGGGCCTCGAACCCTACGCCAGGCGGAGCGTGGCATGACCGCCGGCTTCGCACGACTCGCCGGCGCCTGCACGCTGCTCGTCGCAGCCGCCAACTCGGTTACGCCGTCTCGTTCCTGATCGTGCGGCCCGAGGGCCCCGACTCTGGCAGTGCCGCGGCGTCCGCCCGCGTGCTCGCCGCCTTTGGGCTCCGAGGCCTGGCGCTGCTCGCCGTCGCGCGCCTGGTCGAAGCTAGCCCGCAGGTGCCCCGCTAGCTCCGGACCGTCGCCGCGATGCTCGGCGCGCTGCTGGTAGCCCTGTACGTGCTCCGCCTCGCGATGCTCGACGCGGACAGCGTGGCGATCGTCGTTCCGGCGGCGGTCGCCGGCTTCGTCCTCAGGCCACTGTGGTACTCGCGGCTCGGGCTGGCGCTGTAGGCGCGGGCGAAGCGCCCCGCTGAGCGGCTGCCGGGCGCATCGCTGACCCCTTGCGGGCGTCGCGCACGTTCCGTCGGTTATGGCGACGCTTCGTAAGCAACCCCTACCGCGCTTCCCGGCAGGCTGCCGCCGGGCCGCGAACGCTCGGCGCGACTGCATAACCGATCAGGGTCGCTGAGCGGAGCGATCTTCCGACTTACGGGCGCTCTACCGGCAGCTCGCCGAGGCGAATACGAGCTCGACACTCCGTACCGGGCGCTGCTGCGGCCGATCGCCGAGCGTACCGTCAACTGCGGAGCCGCCTGGATGTCCTCGCTTCAGGGCATGGCGAATGGCTCGTCGTTCCCGGCCCGCATCGGTTCATTCGAAGCGTCTGCGTGCGCGAGCGTGATCCCGTCGCCTTTGGTGGTCCCGGTCATGGACGTCCGTAATCTCGTGGTCGATAGACGAAACCGCAGGCGTGGCCTGGGTCGGGCCCTGCTCGAGCGCGCGTTTGCGTGGTGCATCGAGCGGGGGATGCGCGGCGCATTGCTCGAGGTGGCAGAGGCCAACACGGCGGCGTCGCGGCTGTACGACGCGTACGCATGTACCGGACAGGCCGGACGCTCGTTCGTTGCCTCTCGGACGGCGGCTAAGGGAGTCACGGTTTCTCGGTCGCGCACCGGTTTGCCGCCGCGGTCGCGCCGCGCTCGGTTCGACTTCTCGGCCACGTAGACGAAGCGCGCTGGCGCAGGAGACCCGCCGCTACCGCACTCCGGTGCGGCGACTGGGGCGAGATTGCCCCTCGTTGTGCTTCTTGCAGTTGTGAACGAGCAGCGCCTGGTCCTGGTAGTGGAAGACGACGAGCCGACGCGCTCGTTCCTACTCGAGAACCTGGCCGCCGACGGCTTCCGGGTGGCCGGCGCCACCGGTGCGACCGAGGCGCTGCGAGCGATCGAGGTCCGCCAGCCCGCGCTCGTCCTCCTCGACCTGAGGCTCGAGGGCGGCAGCGGCCTCGAAGTGCTCGACCGCGTGCGCTCGGCGGACGGCCTAGCCTCGCGCCTCGACCCGGATCTCCCCGTGATCGTCCTCACCGGTCGGTCGGGCGAGGCAGACCGCGTGCGGAGCTTCGCCCGTGGAGCGGACGATCACCTGTGCAAGCCATTCCTCTACGCGGAGCTGCTCGCGCGCATCCGCGCCGTGCTGCGTCGCGCGGACGGACGTCGCACCCGCGGAATCCTTCGTGTGGGCGAGCTGACCTTGGACCCGATGACGAGGACGGTCCGACTCGGCGGGCGGCGCGTGGAGCTTTCCGCGAAGGAGTTCGCGCTGTTGCATGCCCTCGCGGAGCAGCCGGCGCGTGTCTACGGGAAGCAGGAGCTCCTGCGCGACGTGTGGGGTTTCCTCTCCGAGGGGAACACGCGGACACTCGACGCGCACGCGTGCCGGCTCCGCAAGAAGCTGCGGCCCTCCACGCGGCCGTGGATCGTGAACGTGCGGGGGGTCGGGTACAAGTTGACGGAGGCGGTGTGAGCGGCGCCGGCATGGCGTGCCTCGTCCTCGCCGCGGCCTGCCTCGCGATCGGGCTGCTCGCGTTGCGGACGCTGCGCCGCCGGCTCGAGCTCGTCGCCCGGGCCGAGCACGAGCTGCGTGGCCCGGCGACCGCGCTGGAGCTGGCATGCCAGCGCATGAGCCGCGATCCCGCCGCGTCGCGTCACGCCGAGGTGCTCGAGGCGCAGCTCGAGCGTCTGCGCGCCGGTCTGGATGACCTAGGCGTCGCTCGACGGGGCGGTCGGGCGGCTCGGGAAGCGTCGTCGCCGGTCGAACTCGCTTCGTTCGTTCAGGCCACGGTCGCGCCCTGGCGGGCGAAGCTCAGACGCTGCTCCGTCGAGTGGCGGGCCGGGCGCGCCACCGCTGTCACAGACCGCGGCCGCCTCGCCCAGGCGCTTGGAAACCTCGTCGCCAATGCGGCCGAGCACGGGGCCGGCGACCTGTCGCTCCGGGCGGGGCGAGTGCCGGGTGCCGTTCGCGTGGAGCTGCGGAACGGCAACCGGAGCGACCCCGGGGGCGCGCCGGGCACGCAGCGCCAACGGCTGTTTGCTGGACCGCGGGAGCGAGGCCACGGGCTTGCGATCGCCGCGGCGGCGGCCCGCGACCTCGGTGGACGGCTGCTCGTTCGGTCCGACGGCGCCGCAACCGTCGCCGTCCTCGAACTGCCGGAGAATCCGCCTCCGCGGGTCCAACGGGGTGCCGCAGGACCGCCGCCTGCGCCTGTGGCGCCTGGTGTCGCGCGACCCCCGGCCGCCGCGGGACCGCCCGATACCGCCGAATCACGTGGTGCCGCGGAACCGCGAGCTACGCCCCGGTCATCCGCAGCCCTCCCGCCCGCGGCTGTCGGCTCGGAGGTAGCTGCCGCTGACGCGGACGTGGCTGCCGACGACGCGGAGCGAGACTTCGTCAGGTGAGCGCGCGGCGGCGGCGCGGTTTGCTCCTCCTGGCGCTGGCGGTCGCGAGCGGCGGTTTCGCGGCGTCGCAGGTGAGCACCCGCCTGCGAAACGTCGAGGCGCGGGTCGGGCCGCTGCTTCCGGTGCTGGTGGCGGCCCGCGACCTTCCGGCCGAGGCCAGGATCCGCCCGGGGGCTATCGAGCCAAAGCGCGTACCCGCGCGCTTCGTCCCACCCGATGCGTTGACGACCGCAGCGCAGCTGACCGGAGCTCGGACGGCGGTGGCCGTGGCCGCCGGCAGTTATCTGACCGCGGGACATCTCCAACGCCGGGGCCGCGGGGGAGCCGGTGACGGATCACCGCTCGGCCGGGGAGAGCGCGCGGTCGAGGTGGCGGTCACCGGCGGCGGGGCGCTCGCCGGCGCGGCGCCCGGAGCGCGCGTCGACGTCATCGTCTCCGCGGAACCACACGACGGGGCCGGCCGGACGTTCGTGGCCCTGGAGGACGTCGACCTGCTCGATCTGCGGAGCGGGGTTGACGCCGTGGACTACCGAGCGGACGCCCAGAGTGGCGCCCCGACGGCGACTGCGCTCGCCACCCTGCGGGTCAGCCTCCGCCAAGCCGTCTACCTCACCGCCGCGGAGAACTTCGGCCGCGAGATCCGTCTGCTGCTGCGGCCGCCGGGCGACCGGAGCCGGTCGCGCGGGGCGGTGATCGGAGAGAACGAGCTGTGATCGGCGAGGGCGCAGCGAACGGTGATCAGCGGACCAGCAAGGCTGGAATTGCGGTCAACCCGCCGATGGGCCGGAGCGGTGATCAGCGGCGCGGCGCAGCTTCGAGCGTCTCGACGCCGCCGTCCGGCCGGCCCAGCAGCGCGCGCTCCGCCAGGCCGATGAACAGGCCGTGCTCGACCACCCCTGGCACGTCGTTCAGCTCGTGGTCGAGCGCGTCGGCGTCGGCGTCGGCCGGGAGAACGCAGTCGAGGATGTAATGGCCCTCGTCGGTCACGTAGGGCTCGCCGTCGGCTGTCCGGAGGACGGCATCCGGGAGCAAAGGCGTGAGCCGGCGGCGGGTGTCGCGCCACGCGAATCGCACGACCTCGACCGGTAGGCGGAAGTGTTGCCCGAGGCGCTCAGCGCGCTTGGGCGTCTCCGCCACGACGACGAAGCGTCGCGCGGCCGAGACCACGATCTTCTCGCGCAGCAGCGCGCCGCCCCCGCCCTTGATGAGACGCAGCTCCGGGTCCACCTCGTCGGCGCCGTCGAGCGCGAGATCGAGCTCGAGCGAGCCGTCCAGCTCCACGACGTCGATCCCAAGGCCCCGCGCCAGCTCGGCGGTTCGGTCGGATGCCACCACCGCTCGCACGCCACCGCGCGGGCCGAGCAGCCGCGCGACTTCCCACACCGCCCGGCCCGAGCCGAGACCGATCGTCATTCCGGGCTCGACCAGCTCGACCGCGGCGGCCGCCGCGGCGGCCCTGGCCCTCCCGCTTCCGTTCGCCGCCTGCACGAAAGGAGCATCGCACGGCGCTCGGCGGGAGCAAAGCCTGGCTGCGAAGGCGCGGGTCGCCGACGCCTGCACCGTCCTGGCTAACTGTTGTAGGGCAACAGCAATCCGGGACGTTGAGCGCACCGGGCCCCGGCCGGCGAGGCGGAGCGTCCCGCCGCGGCAGATCTAAGCCGCGGCCGCCTAGATTTCCGGGGCCCGCGTCGACGGTAAAGTCGCCTGACCATCGCTACACTTGACTTACCCAACGTAAGTTGCTGATGGAGAAGCCAATGGAAACACTGCTCCTTATCCCGGTGGACGACTCCGTCGTCTACCCCAACATGCAGGTGACGCTGGCCGTGGACACCGGCTCGGAGGAGCGGATTGTTCTCGTTCCCCGCAAGGGCGACGAGTTCTCGAGCGTCGGCACCGTCGCCGAGGTGGTGGACCGCGTCCGGCTGCCCGGGGGCGCCGGAGCCGTCGCGCTCAACGGGCTCTACCGCGGGCTGATCGGCGCCGCCAGCACCGACGCGAGCGGGGCGCTGCGCGTGGAGGTGACCGCACACCCGGACGACATCCCGGTGGACGGCCGCACCCGCAACCTCGAGCGCGAGTACCGCGCCGTGGTCGAGGAGATCCTCGAGCTCCGTGGCGACGATGGCCGCATCGCGGCGTTCGTGCGCTCCATCACGGAGCCCGGCGCGCTCGCCGACACCTCCGGCTATACCCCCGACCTCTCCTATGAGCAGAAGGTGGAGCTGCTCGAGACGCTCGACGTCAGGGAGCGGCTCGAGCTGGCCCTGCGCTTCCAGCGCGAGCGTCTGACAGAGCTTCAGGTCAGGCGGCGGATCCGCGACGACGTGCAGTCCGGCGCCGAGAAGCAGCAGCGCGAGTACTTCCTTCGCAAGCAGATGGAGTCGATCCGCAAGGAGCTCGGCGACGACGACGCCTCGGTCGTCGAGGAGTACCGGGCGAAGATCGAGGAGGCCGGCATGCCGGAGGCCGTGCGGGAGCAGGCCGAGCGCGAGCTCGGCCGGCTCGAGCGCATGGGCGAGGCCTCCGGTGAGGCGTCGATGATCCGCAGCTACCTCGACTGGCTCATCGCCGTGCCGTGGTCGAAGCGCTCGGAGGAGCGGCTCGATCCGGTGCACGCGCGCGAAGTGCTCGACGCCGACCACGCGGGCCTCGAGGACGTGAAGGATCGCATCGTCGAGTACATCGCCGTTCGCAAGCTCCGGCAGGAGCGCGGCATCGCCGAGGACAAGCGCTCCGGGGCGATCCTCACGCTGATCGGCCCGCCCGGGACCGGCAAGACCTCGATCGGTGAGTCGATCGCCCGTGCGACCGGGCGCGAGTTCGTCCGCATGTCGCTCGGCGGTGTCCGCGACGAGGCGGAGATCCGCGGTCACCGGCGCACGTACATCGGCGCACTGCCGGGCCGGCTCGTCCGCGCCCTGCGCGACGCCGGGACGATGAACCCGGTGATCATGCTCGACGAGGTCGACAAGGTCGGCGCCGACTGGCGCGGCGATCCGAGCGCGGCGCTGCTCGAGGTGCTCGACCCGGCGCAGAACCACTCGTTCCGCGACCACTACCTCGACGTCGAGCTCGACCTGTCGCAGGTCGTGTTCATCGCGACCGCGAACGTCGCCGAGACGATCCCCGCGCCACTGCTCGACCGGATGGAGATCATCCGCTTCGACGGGTACACCACCGACGAGAAGGTTGCGATCGCGCGCGGCTACCTGTGGCCGCGCCAGCGCGAGCGCAACGGCCTCCGCGAGGACGAGGTCACGATCGACGACGCCACCCTGCGCGCGGTCGTCACGGATTACACCCGCGAGGCAGGCGTGAGAAACCTCGAGCGCGAGCTCGGCACGCTGCTGCGCAAGACCGCGACGAAGCTGGCCGCCGGCCAGGTCGAGGCCCCCGTGACCATCGACCTCGACGCCGTCCGCGACGCGCTCGGGCGCCAGCGCTTCTTCCAGGAGTCGGCGGAGCGTACGGCGGTTCCGGGCGTGGCCACCGGGTTGAGCGTCACCGGCGCCGGCGGCGAGGTGCTCTTCATCGAGGCCACCTCGATGCGCGGCAAGGACGGGCTCGTGCTCACGGGCCAGCTGGGCGACGTGATGAAGGAGTCGGCACGGATCGCGCTGTCGTACGTGCGCGGCCACGCCGACCACCTGGACATCGACGAGGACGCGTTCGACGGGCGCGAGTTCCACCTGCACGTCCCGGCGGGCGCGATCCCGAAGGACGGTCCGAGCGCGGGCATCACGATGACGACCGCCCTGGCGTCGCTGCTCAGCGCGCGTCCGGTCAGGCACACCGTCGGCATGACCGGCGAGGTCACGCTCCAGGGCCGGGTCCTGCCGATCGGGGGCGTGAAGCAGAAGGTGCTGGCGGCCCACGCGGCGGGGCTCACCGACGTGATCCTCCCTGAGCGCAACCGCGGCGATCTCGATGACGTGCCCGAGGAGGTGCGCGCCGAGATGACCTTCCACCCCGTGATGACCGTGGACGAGGTGCTCGACATCGCGCTCGAGCCCGCTCCCGCGAGGGCGCTCGCGGCCTGAATCTCCGGGCTCCCCGGTGGGCCGGGCGGCAACGCCCCCGGCCCACCGGGAACTCACACGCTGCGAGTGAGCCCGCCGTCCACCGCCAGCGACACGCCGGTGATGTAGCCGGCGTGCTCGGAGCACAGGAACGCGGCGGCCGCGGCCATCTCCTCGGCCCGGCCGAGCCTCCCTGCGGGCACCTCCTCGCGCGCCTGTTGCTCGGCCGCCTCGAGCGACCCGTAGAGCTCGCCGAGGCGGTCGGTGGCGATCCGGCCCGGCAGCAGGGTGTTGAGCGTGATCCCGTCGGAGGCGAGATCGCGCGCGAGCGTCTTGAAGGCCGTCACGATCGCGCTGCGGTGCGCGTTCGAGAGCATCAGCGTGGGCGCCGGCTCGCGGACGGTGGTCGAGGCGACGTTCACGATGCGCCCGAAGCCTCGGCTGCGCATGCCCTTCACGGCGACCTCGATCAGGGCCATCGGCGCCAGGACGAGGTTGCGGTATGCGCTCTCCCAGTCGCTGCGCGGCATCCCAAGCGGCCCGCCGGCGGGTGGCCCCCCGGTGTTCGTGACCAGCACCTCGAGCGGTCCGAACTCAGCCTCCACTCGCTCCACCAGCCCGGGTGCGGCGTCGAGATCCGCGGAGTCGTGGACGAAGCCCCGGGCCCGGATGTCGGCGGCCGCCGCGTGGACGCGGTCGGCCGATCGCGAGCTGATCGCAACGCGCGCTCCCTCCGCCGCAAGCTCCCGGGCGATGGCCAGACCGATCCCCCCCGATGCGCCCGTGACGAGCGCGACCCTTCCCTCGAGTGCGAGGTCCATGGCGAGGCAGCGTAACCGTGGCGGGTGGGCCGCGGCCTGACAGCAGCCCCGGATCTGCTTGGATACGCGCCCTCAAACGTCGAACTGCCGAGTCTCCGCCGTCCCGGCGGCGGGGAGCGGGGGACCCAATGGCGGCCGTCCAGGCCGCGGGGGCGAATCGCGGCGCCTGGTCGCGTAGCGCACTTTCCGGCGCGAGCCCGTCAGCTCACCTCGTAGGCGCTTGGAAGGGGAACGACAAGTGCAAGCGATTGTCGACGCCGTACGACGTCCGCGATGGGCGGCGCTGGTGATTGCCGTGTCCATGATGGCCCCCGCCGGCGCGGCCTCCGCCGACCGCGGCAGCGTCGTGGGCGGGGCGTCCAGTGAGGTGGTCGTGGAGCGCGGCGACCGGGGCAGCGCCGTGCGCGCCATTCAACGCGCCCTTGGCATTCCCGCCGACGGAATCTTCGGTCGGGGGACCGAGCGGGCGGTGCGGCGGTTCCAGCGCAGCAAGGGCCTCGTCGCGGACGGGGTCGTCGGTCCGCTGACGCGGCGGGCACTCGGGCTTGCGCCGTTCAGCCACACGGCAATTCGCGGCGGGAGCGTCCGCGTACCGAGCGTGCTCGAGCGGATCGCGCAGTGCGAGTCGGGTGGAAATCCTCACGCCGTCTCCCCCGGCGGCACCTACCGCGGGAAGTACCAGTTCAGTCGCGAGACGTGGCGGAGGCTGGGCGGCACGGGCGACCCGGCGGACGCGCCGGAATGGCTACAGGATCGGCTGGCCCTCAAGCTGTACCGGCAGAGCGGCACCGCGTCCTGGCCGAACTGCGGCTGAGGGCGGCCGCGCGTCGGCGCTTCGCGACGACCCCGCTAGTCGGCTGTCAGATGCCTATGCGTTCGACCTTTTGCTGCCTATGGCCGCGGAACGTCGAACACGTCGGCTGGCGCGTTGGCGGAGGCGGCGCTTTCGGCGCGGCGATCCGACACTGGCTCGGCGACTCCCTCGACGGCACGCTCCCGCGGGTTCGCAAGTGTCGCGGGGAGCGCCACTCACCCCGCCGCCGGCATCCGCTCGCGCCCCAGCCGCATGACCCCGGCCAGGGTCGCCGCGCAGATCGCGCCTAGGAGCGCGTACGGCACGGCGTCGGCGGTCGCCTCGGCGAGCGCCCCGCCGCCCCCGGCGCCGACGAGATGACCCACCGCCCACGCGAGGTTCGACAGGGCGAAGGCGAGGCCCTGGTCCAGCCCCGACGCCTCTGCCGCGTCGGAGAGCATGGCCATCGCCGGCGCCCAGAGCACGCCGAGCGCGGCGATCGCCAGCAGGACGGCGCCGGCCACCAGCACGGCCGTAGCCGGAAGCGGCAGCAGCATGGCCATGATCGCGGCTCCGATGAGGCCCGCCCGGATCGGCGCGAGCCGTCCGCGGCGGTCCGAGGCCCTTCCCGCAACGGGGCTCAGCGCCGCCTCCACGGCCGCGGTGATCAGGAACACCGCGCCGATGGCGGCCCCGCTCGCACCGAGCTCGTCGAGGCGCAGCGGCGCCAGCACCTCGATCACTCCGGCGAAGACGGCCGGCAGCGTGAACAGCCAGAACCCGGCCAGGACCGCCGGTCGCCGGAACGCCGAGCGGAGCGCTGCCAGCGGGTTCGCGTCCTCGGGCGCGACCCCCCGCATCGTCCACGCCCACGCCGCCAGCGCGGCCGCGACGACCGCGACGGCGCCGAAGACGACCTCCGGGCTGAGGACGCTCGCGGCGCCGCCCAGCACCGGACCGAGCAGCACGCCGACGATGGCGGCCCCGAGCGCCGAGCCGATCAGCTCGCCGCGGCGCTCCGGCGGCGAGGCGGACACGAGCCACGCCATTCCCGCCGCCCACATGCACGCTCCGCCGAAGCCCTGGACGAAGCGGGCGGCGTCGAGCAGCAAGATGTGCTGGGCGAACGCGAACACGAGGCTGCTCGTCCCGAGCATCGAGAGCCCGAGCAGCAGGGTGGGCTTGACCCCCCAGCGCGCCGCCAGCCACCCGGACGGCAGCGCGCCGGCGAAGGTGCCCGCCGGATAAGCGGCGGTGAGGACGCCGGCGCCGGTCTTCGACAGCTCAAACTGATCCGCGTAGTGCGGCAGCAGCGGGGCGACCGCGGCGAAGAACATGGTGTCGACGAGCACCACCGCCGCGACCAGCAGGAACAGGCCGCGCATGCCCCGATGCTACGGCGTGCGCGATCCGCGAGAATGGTGCGCCTGTGCCCGCCGTGATCGAGGAGCTCGTCGACTGGCTGCGGATCCCGTCCGTCTCGACCGGCGGCGGCCACACCGCCGCGCTCCGGCGCGCCTGCGAGTGGGTCTGTGAGCGGATCGAGGCGGCGGGGGGCACGGTCGCGGCCGAGACCCTGGACGGCGGCAACCCCATGGCGGTGGGCGAGCTGGCGGCGGCCCGCCCCGGCGCGCCGACCGTGCTCGCCTACGGGCACTACGACGTGCAGGATCCCGGCCCGCTCGACGCCTGGGAGAGTCCGCCGTTCGAGCCGACCGAGCGCGACGGCCGCCTCTACGCCCGCGGCGCGGCGGACGACAAGGGGAACTTCCTCCCGCTGCTGCATGTGGCCTGCGAGATGGCTCGCTCCGGCGAGCTGCCCGTGAACGTCCGCTTCCTCGTCGAGGGCGAGGAGGAGATCGGAAGCGCCTCGGTGCTTCGCCGCCTGCGCCACGACGACATGGGCGCGGACTGCGCGATCGTGTTCGACTCCCTGATGGCGGACGAGCGGACCCCCGCCATCTCGCTCGGGGCGCGGGGCCTGGTCCGGGCGAGCGTCGAGGTCCGGACGGCGGCGCGCGATCTTCACTCCGGGCTCTACGGCGGAGCCGTGCTAAATGCCGCTCACGTGCTGGTTGCGATGCTGGAGCAGGTGAGGCCCGGGCCGGACGGGCGCGTGCGGCAGGAGCTGGCCGGCGGGGTCACACCGGTCACCGCCGAGGAGCGGGCCTCGTGGGCTCGGCTTCAGTCGGGACCCGAGGTGCTCGCGGCGGTGGGCGCGCGGCCGGTCGCCCCGGACGCGGGCGAGGACTTCTACGAGCGGATCGGAGCGGCGCCCGCGCTGGACGTCAACATGATCGCCACCGGCGAGCCGCGGACGATCGTGCCCGCGCTGGCGCGCGCTCAGGTGAGCGTGCGACTGGCGCCCGGACAGCGGGCCGTCGAGGTGGCCTCCGAGGTGGAGCGCCTCCTGCGCTCGGCGGTGCCGGAGGGGGCGGAGCTCGCCCTCGACGTCGACCTCGCAGACCCGGCGCTGTTCGACCCGACGCACCCAGCCCTCCGGATCGCCGCGGAGGCGCTCGAGCGCGCCTGCGATAGGGCGCCGGTGCTCATGCGTCTCGGCGGCACGCTGCCATTGCTTGCGGTCCTCGCCGAGCGCGGCATCCCCACGATCGTGAGCGGCTTCGTCCTAGACGCCGACGCGATCCACGCTCCGAATGAGAGCTACCGCCTCGAGAGCCTGCGCCTCGGCGAACGGGCCGCCCGCGAGCTCTACCTGGCGCTCGGGGGGCTCGAGGCGGACGCCTAGACTCGCCGGCGGAGGCGGTGGATCGAGACCCGCGGGACCCGGCGGCTCTCCCGGCTGACCACGTGCCAGTCGCATGCCGCGCGGTCGAGGAAGTCCGCGGCGGGCGGGCGGCCTGGGTCGGCGACGAGCACCAGTCCGCGCTCGTCGACCAGGCGGGGCAGGACCGCCAGTAGCTGGTCGACGTTGCGGCGCTCGTAGAGCACATCCGAGGCCAGAACGAGGTCCCATGGGCGCCGCTCGACGATCGGCGCGGGCGCGGCCCAGGAGCAGAGCAGCGTCTCGACCGCGACGCCGTTTCGCTCGGCGTTGGCGGCGGCCGCCCGGAGCGCGTCGCGCGACCAATCGGTGGCCACGACGCGCCCGCCGGCTCGCGCCGCGGCGATGCTCGGCAGCCCCAGACCGCATCCCAGCTCGAGCGTCCGCTTGCCGCGAAGCGAGCGCATCGAAACGTCGTGCGCGAGCGCTACCCCGCTCGCCCACAGCTCGGCCCAGTACGGGAGGAACTCCTCGTGGTCGAACGACTCCTCGCTGAGGAGCGACTCGGCGTCGCGGGGCCGGGCGACCTCGACGTCCCCGCCGGGCAGGGGGATGCTCTCGCAGACCGCTTCGATCACTCGAGCCGCCCGGCCTCCCGCGCGGCCGCCTCGGCGGCCTCGAGCTGGCGCTCGATGAGGTCGAGGCCGGAGCTCCAGAAGCCCGGATCCGACAGGTCGACACCGACGATCGCGCCGAGCTCCTCGGGCGGACGCGAGCCGCCGGCCCGGAGCAGGTCGAGGTAAGACGACACGAAGCCGTCGCCCTGCTCCTCGTAGCGGCGGTAGACCGACAGCGCGAGCAGGTGCCCGTACGCGTAGGCGTAGACATAGCCGGGCGCGTCCACGAAGTGCCAGATGTAAGACCACCAGATGCCGTAGGCGGCGTCGAGCTCGACGCTGTCGCGGAGGAGGTCGGCCTGCGTCTCGAGCCATAGCTCGTTGAAGTGGTCGATGGAGAGCTCGCCCGAGTGGCGGCGCTCGTTGTGCGCGGCGTCCTCGAAGCGGTTCATGGCCACCTGGCGGAAGACGGCCGCCACCGCCCCGTCGAGCGATCCGGCCAGCAGATCCAGCCGTTCGAGCGGGCCGGGGGCGCGCTCGAGCAGTCGCTCGAGCACGATCGTCTCCCCGAATATGGACGCCGTCTCCGCCACGGTGAGCGGAGTGGTGAAGTGGAAGATGCCCTGTGGGCGGGCGAGCGAGGCGTGGACGCCGTGTCCGAGCTCGTGTGCCATCACGAGCACGTCGTGCGGTCGCGACGTGTAGTTCAGCAGCACGTACGGGTGCGCGGACGGGACGGTATACGAGCAGAACGCGCCGCCCCGCTTGCCGGGCCGCGGCGGGCCGTCCACGTAGCCGTTCTGGAAGAACGCGGCCGCGGTCTCGCCCAGCTCGGGCGCGAAGCGCGAGTAGCAGTCGAGGACGATCTCGCGGGCCTCGCCGTACGGGATCTCGTCCTGGACCTCGATAACCGGCGCCATGCGGTCGAAATGAGCCAGGCGGTCGATGCCGAGCAGCGACGCCTTGAGCCGGTACCAGCGCCGCGCCAGCTCATACCTCGACCGAACAGCCTCGATCAGGGCCTCGACGGACTCGTCGCTGGCCTCGTTGGCGAGGTTCCGGGACGCGAGCCAGTGCGGGTACGAGCGCAGCCGATCCTTCGTGGCCTTGTCCTGGAGCAGCGTGTTGAAGACGAAGGCGCGCGTCCGAAGGCCGGGGCGAAGCGCCTCCGTCAGCCCGGAGGCCGCTTGCGCACGTCGGTGGCGGTCGGGGTCCTGCAGGCGGCTGAGCGCTTCCTCGAGCGGCACGGGCACGTCGCGGTCCGGCAGGCTGATCTCGAGCGCCGAGGTCTGCTCGGTGAACAGGCGCCTGAACGCCGATGCGCCGGTCACCTCTGTCTCGGTGAGGATCCGCTCCTCGGGCTCCGACAGCTGGTAAGGGCGATAGCGGCGGAGCGTTCGCAGGTAGTGGCGGCAGAAGTCGAGCCCGTCGGAGCGGAGCAGCTCGTCCGCCCGCTCGTCGGGCACCTCGTTCCACGCGAGCTCGAGGAAGAGCAGCCTGGTCTCGATAGCCGCGCTCAGCTCCCGGGCGCGCTGCATGAGGGCACCGCGCTCCGGGTCGGCGGTGTCGAGCGAGAACCGCAGCATGGCGTATGAGCCGGCGCGGCCGGCGAGGTCATGGATGGCGGCGAGCTCGTGCATGGCGTCGGCGAGCCCCTCGGCGCCCAGCTCGCCGACACGACCCCTGTGCCGCTGCGCAAACGTCTCGGCGCGGTCGCGCGCCTCGACGAGCATCTCCTCGACGCCCTCGGCGCCGCGCCCGCCGACGAGCGGCTCGAGGTCCCATACGGCGGCTTCGAGTGTGGCGTCCATGGCCGCCCACGATAGTGGTGGTATCCGCTCCTCTACGCTCGACCGATGCCGACCCCCCTCGAGGAGGCGCCGGCCTCGCTCGCCGGCGGCCGTAGCCTGTTCCTGAAGCGCGAGGACCTGCACGAGCTGGGCGCGTTCAAGTGGCGCGGCGCCCTGCCCGCGCTGCGCCGCTACAGGGACGACGGCGGGGATGCTGTGGTGACGGCGTCGACGGGCAACCATGGCGCCGCCACCGCCTGGGCCGCGGACCGCGTGGGCGTTCGCGCCGTGGTGTTCGGCCCTGAGGACGCAAGTCGGGCCAAGGTCGCGGTCATGGAGGAGCTGGGCGCCGAGCTCCACCTGGTCGGCGCCGATCTGGACGAGGCCAAGGAACGCGCCCGGGCGTTCGCCGCGGAGCGGCGGCTGCCGTTCTTTGAGGACGCCGCTGAGCCGGCGCAGTTCGACGGGTACGCCGAGATCGCCACCGAGCTGGTCGAGCAGCTGGGACGGCGGCCGGCGGCCACGGTGGTGCCGGTGGGGAACGGGGCGCTCCTGATCAGGATCGCACGCCAGCTGCGCGAGGGTGAGCGGGTCGGTGTGGTGGCGAAGGAGGCCCCGGTGATGGCGCTGAGCGTGGCGGTCCGGTGTCCCATCGAGTGCGACAGGTGCGCGACCTTCGCAGACGGGATGGCCGATTCGCGTGGCGGTCCCCCTCGCCGTGACCGAGCTCGTAGGCCTGGGAGTGCGCATGGTCGAGGTCTCGGAGCGGGCCCTCGCGCGCGCCGTCAGCGCCTTCGACGCGGCCTTCACCCGCGCGGAGGGCTCGGCCGCGGCGCCGCTCGCCGCGCTCACCGAGATCCCGGAGGTCGACGGTCCCGTCGTGCTGATCGTGACCGGCCGCAACATCGACGACGAGCTGCAGCGGGCGGTGGAGGACCCGGAGAGCTTCCCGCCGTAGGGCGTTGGCGCAGGCGATCCGAGACACTGGGGCCGTGCCCGTCCCCCAGCTAGCGTCCCGGACGCGCCCATGAGCGCGATCGGCCTCGGACTGGCGGCCCTGGGACGCCCCGGCTACCTGAACCTCGGCCACGGCGCCGACCTGGGGGTGGACCGTTCGGTCGAGGCGCTCGAGCGTCGCTGCCACGAGGTCCTCGACGCCGCGTACGAGGCCGCTGTGCGTCACTTCGACGCGGCGCGGTCCTACGGCCGGGCCGAGGAGTTCCTCGCCTCGTGGCTCGAGGCGCGCGGGATCGAGCCGGGGGCGGTCACGATCAGCTCGAAGTGGGGCTACACCTACACCGCCGACTGGCAGGTCGACGCCGATCCGCCGGAGGTCAAGGACCTCTCGGTAGCGACGTTGCGCCGGCACCTGGTTGAGACGCGCGCGTGGCTCGGCCGCTGGCTCTCGCTGTACCAGATTCACTCCGCCACCGTGTCGAGCGGTGTGCTCGATGATGCCGCCGTGCTCGGCGAGCTGGGCGCGCTGCGATCGAGCGGGGTGGGGGTCGGGCTGACGGTGACCGGCACCGATCAGGCCGAGACCATCAACCGTGCCCTCGAGCGGGGCGGCTTCGACTCCGTCCAGGCCACGTACAACCTGCTCGAGCCCTCGGCGGGTCCGGCGCTCGAGCGCGCGCATGCCGCGGGGCTCCGAGTGATGGTGAAGGAGGCGCTCGCCAACGGGCGGCTGACGCCGCGGGGCGATTGCGCGCCGCTCGAGGCCGCCGCGAAGCGGCTCGGCGCGACGAGCGACGCCGTCGCGATTGCCGCCGTCCTCGCGAAGCCCTGGGTGGACGTCGTCCTCAGCGGCGCCGCCACCCGGGAGCAGCTGCGCAGCAACCTGAGCGCGCTCGAACTCGAGTGGTCTGCCGAGCTGGACGACGAGCTGGCCGGCCTCGCGGAGCCGAGCGAGCGCTACTGGTCCACGCGCTCGAGCCTTCCCTGGACGTAAGGGCGGCGCGCGTCCGCCGGGCGTCGCCCGCCCCCGGGGGCGAATTTCGCGTGTTCGGGTCTTGTCCTCCGTATGGAGGCACTCGACGAGCTTGCGGCGGCGCTTCGCGGCCGGCTGATCGAGCGGGCGCGCTCCGGGGAAATCCCGGGGGCGGGGCTCGAGGACGAGGTGCGGAGCCTCGTCGACCGCGAGGCGGCGCCGCTACCGGAGGAAGATCGCGCGGCGCTGTGCCAGCGCGTTGTGCTTCTCGCACGCGGCCTCGGTCCGCTCGAGCCGCTGCTCTCGGACCCGCGGGTCGACGAAGTCATGGTCAACGGCCCGAGCGAGGTGTACGTGGAGCGTCACGGCCGGCTCGAGCGGACGGGCGTGGCGTTCGACGGCGAGGGCGAGTTGCTCCACGCGATCGAGCGGATCCTCGCCCCGTTGGGCCGCCGCGTGGACGAGGCGTCGCCGCTCTGCGACGCCCGCATGCCGGACGGCTCGCGCGTGCACGTCGTCATTCCGCCGTTGTCGCTGTCGGGCCCGTGCCTCACGATCAGGCGCTTCCGCCGGGAGGGGTTCTCGCTGCGGGAGTTGGTGACGCGGGGCACGCTGACGCCCGAGCTCGCGGAGTTCCTTGCGCTGTGCGTGGCGGCGCGTGCGTCGATGCTCGTCAGCGGCGGGACGGGCTCGGGCAAGACGACGACGTTGAACGCACTCTCGGGGGCGATCCCGGGTGAGGAGCGGATCGTGACGATCGAGGACGCCGCGGAGCTCCGCCTGCGCCAGCGACACGTGGTGCGCCTCGAGGCGCGCCCGCCGAACCTCGAGGGACGCGGCGAGGTGACGATCCGCACCCTGGTGCGGAACGCTCTGCGCATGCGGCCCGACCGGATCGTCGTCGGCGAGGTGCGCGGCGCCGAGGCGCTCGACATGCTCCAGGCGCTGAACACCGGTCACGACGGCTCGCTCACCACCGTCCACGCCAACTCGCCCGCCGACGCACTCCGGCGGGTTGAGACGCTGGCCCTCATGGCGGGCGTGGGGCTGCCGCATAGCGCGGTCCGCGAGCAGGTGACGAGCGCGCTCGATGTGGTCGTGCACCAGGCCCGGCGCCCGGACGGCATGCGCGTCATCGAGTCCGTGACCGAGGTCGTGCGCACCGCCGGCGGAACGGGTACCCGCGAGCTCTACCGCCGAGGCTCGCCGCTGCGCGCGCCGGGAGACGGCCCGCTCGGCGCGCGGCTGGGCGCGCTGCAAGACGGGGAAACGCGCTTGGGGCGCGTAGGGGAGGCGGCCGGCAGCCGGCCGCTCTCGGAGGCTGTCGGCGTGGGGCCGCCGGAGGATGCAGCGACGGCCCGACGCCCGCGGGAGTCGGCGTGAGCTCGCCCACCGGTCTGGCGTTCCTTGCCGGGGCGGCCGGGGCCATCGGTGCCTTGGACCTGCTTGGGCCCCTTGCCGCACGCCTGTGGCGCGGCGCGCCGGCGCTGCTCCGCGGCCATTTGGGCCTGGTCGACGTGCTCGGTCGGCTGGGCACGGAGGGCCGGGATCCCGGCGCCGTGGAGCGCCGGAGGCTGCTCCTCGCGGGTGCTGTTGCGGCTTTCCTCACGGGAAGCGTGCTGCTCGGGCCCCTCCTCGGGTTGGCACTCGCGGCCGGCGGTCCCTGGGTCGTCTCCCGCGCGCTCAGGGCGCGGCGGGAGCGCTACCGCCGCGCCGTCGATGAGGGCGCCCCGCAGGCGGCGATCGCGATAGCGGACGCCATCGGGGGCGGACACTCACTGCGCGGCGCGCTCGAGCAGGCCGCCGGATCCGTCCACGGCGAGGCGGGACACGAGTTGCGCCGGGCGGTGGCCGAGCTGTCAGCGGGGGCGACCACCGACGCTGCGCTTGAGTCGATGCGAGTGCGTGTCCGGTCTGCACGCCTCGACGCGATCGTCGCGGCGTGCTTGCTCCAGCGCCGAGCCGGAGGGGACCTGGCGCGCCTGCTGCGCCACAGCGCCCGTTCGATGGAAGAGCAGGCACGGCTGGAGGGGGAGGTGAGGTCGGCGACCGCCCAGGCGCGTTTCACCGGCCTGCTTGTGGCGCTCCTGCCTCTGGGCGGCGCTCTGCTCACGGAGCTGGCGAGCCCCGGCTGGTTCGCGGGGCTCTGGAGCTCTTTCCTGACCGCCTGGCTCGTGGGAATGGCCCTCTTCCTCCAGCTGGTGGCGGCGGTCCTGGTGCGCAGGCTGGGTCGGGTGAGGTGGTGAGTGCCGGTGCCGGAGGGTGGAGCCCCGGCGCCGAGCTGGCGAGCGCGGCCGCGGGGGTGCCGGCCGTCTCCGGGATGTCGACCGCCGGCGCCGGGGTACCCAGCGTCGCCACCGTACTGGCCTTTGCCGCCGGCGCCCTCGGGGCCGTCGGCGCCGCCCTCGTGATCCGACCGCGGCGCGTCGCCTCGCGCGATTCGCCGCGGCGCCGGCCGCGCGCCTTGCGGGGCGCGCGCCTCCTTCGGGCATTCGCGGCCGCCGGGGCGCGCCTGCCGCCCGGTCCGGCCGCCGCGCCGGCGGACCTGGCCGCGAGGATCGCCGCCGCCGGCCACCCCGCCGGGCTCGGTCCCCGCGAGCTGATGGCGGCCAAGGTCGCCGCGGGCCTCGCCGCCGGCGTCGCCGGCACGATGCTGGGGACCAGCACCCCGGGGAGGCTCGGTCCACTGGTCGTGGTCGCCGCACCCCTCGCCGGATTCCTCGCGCCCGATTTGTGGCTGGCGCGGCTGGCCGCCGACCGTGCCCGGCGCGTGCGGCGCGAGCTGCCGATGCTGTTGGATCTACTCCGGGTGACGGTGGAGGCCGGGACCTCTCTGCCCGAGGCACTGCGGCAAGTGGGTGAGCGTGCCGATGGACCGCTCGCCGCGGAGTGGCAAGCCGTCGGCCGCCAGGTCGCCCTCGGTGTCCCGCTGGCGACGGCGCTCCCCGGCATGGTCGAGAGCGTCCCGCTTCCGGAGGTGCGGGCGCTCGTGGCCGCACTCGACCGGGCCCGCCGGCACGGCGCGCCGCTCGCCGAGACCTTGGCCGCCCAGGCGCGCGACTCCCGCTTCGCGCTCGCGCGGCGCGTCCGCGAGGACGCCGCCAGGGCTGGGCCAAAGATGCAGCTGGTCGTCGCTCTGCTTCTCGTCCCGTCCGTCCTGCTGCTCGTGGCGGCCGCGCTCGCATCAGCGCTCCTCGGCCGCGACGGGGAGGTCGTGCCGGTGTAGCTTGCGCGCGGCGCAGGCCGGACAAGGAGGAAAACGTGACTGCACGCCTCTGGCGAGGGGCCGTCCGCCGAGACGACGGCGACGCATACGCGGAGTACATCGAACGCACGGGCGTGGCGGGCTACAGGAGCACGCCGGGGAACCGGGGGGTCACGATGCTGCGCCGCGACGTGGACGACCGCTGTGAGTTCCTCGTGCTCTCGCTCTGGGACTCCATCGACGCGGTCAAGGCGTTCGCCGGCGAGGACTACGAGACGGCCATGTTCTACCCCGAAGACGAGCGCTTCCTCATCGAGCGCGACGAGAAGTCGTCGCACTGGGACGTGGCCACGCACGTCGCCTCCGGCTGACCCCGCCGCCCGCCGATGCAAGAACGCTGCGCCCGGCCCGGCACGGTCGTCTCGAACGCGCGTAAGCTGCCGACCGCCCAATTCACGAAGGAGGGAACGTGTACGCGCGCGTAGCGACATTCGAGAGCGATCCCGCCAAGGTCGACGACGCCATCGCGATGGTCCGTGCCGAGGTCGAGTCCGGCGACACACCGGCCGCACTCGAGGGCACGAAGATGCTGATGCTGGTCAACCGGGAGAGCGGCAAGGGCCTCGGCATCACGCTGTTCGAGAGCGAGGAAGCGATGCGCCGCGGGGACGAGGCGCTTAACGCCATGAACCCCGGCTCGACCGAGCGCCGTACGTCGGTCGAGTTCTACGAGGTCCCCGTCCAGACCGTGACGTAGCGAGCGCGGAGGCGCCCGGCCGCCGGCGACGCCGGCTGGGGGACGCTACCCGGAGATTCGTCGTGCGATGGCGGCAGGTGCCGGCGCCGAAGCCGGCGCGCCGGTCCCCGCCCGGTGCGCGTCCCTGCACGCTGCAACGCCGCTTGCAGCGCGGCCGCTGGACCGCCCGCCCGCGGGCGGCCGTCCCACCGTCGGATTTCCCTACGGGACGCGGAAACCAAGCGCCCGTTGGGCCCAGTTCACCTCCGTCGGACGGAAAAGTGGGATGAAGTGTTGCAAAGTGGGAGGGAGTGGGGTACGGTGGCCCACGTAGATCGACCGGAGTGGCGGGGCTCCTCCCACTCCGCCACTCCGGTCCGAGCCCTCGCGGGGGACAATGCACTTTGGCGTTTCGGGGCCACTTCGAGCACTCACTCGACGCGAAGAACCGGTTGAGCATCCCGGCCCGGTTCCGCGCCGCGTTCTCCGGTGGAGTCGTTCTCGCCAAGGACCCGGAACCCTGCGTCGCCGTGTGGACGCCGGAGACGCACGAGGCGATCATCGCGCGCGCGCTTGGCGACCTGAACCCGATGGGGTCCGAGTACCGGAAGCTCTCGCGCTTCTACCAGGGCAACTCGTTCGAGATAGATCTCGACGCCTCCGGGCGGGTCACGCTCCCGCCCCCGCTCCTGGCGCACGCGGGGATCGAGAAGGAGGTCGTGGTGGTCGGCGTGGGTGACCACCTGGAGGTATGGGGCCGACCACGCTGGCAGGAGCAGCAGGACGCGTTGGACGTCGAGATCGGGGAGGTGACGGAGCGCCTTGGCAATCCTTCTTGACATGAGCCGCACGCACGTCCCGGTGCTGGCCGGGGAGCTGACCGACCTGGTCGCCCCGCGCGCCGGCGAGACCGCCGTCGACTGCACGTTCGGCGCGGGCGGTCACGCGCGGCTCGTCGCCGAGCGGCTCGGCCCCGGAGGAACGCTCGTCTGCATCGACCGGGACCCGGCGGCCGAGGAGCGCTTCGACGAGTTCGCCCGCGAGGCGCCTTGCGAGACGCGGTTTCTCCGCCTCGACTACGCGGACGCCCTCGGGCTTCTCCGCGACGAGAACCTTGCGGCCGATCTCGTGTACCTCGACCTCGGCGTGTCGTCGATGCAGGTCGACGCGCGAGAGCGTGGCTTCTCGTACTCCTACGACGCGCCGCTCGACATGCGCATGGATCCCGGCCAGGCGCTCGACGCCCGGGCGATCGTCAACGGCTGCGACGAGCGGGAGCTCGCCCGGCTGTTCCGTCGCTACGGAGAGGAGCCGAATGCGCACCGCATCGCGCGCGAGATCGTGAAGCGCCGCGCGCGGGCGCCGATCGAGACGACGGGAGGGCTCGTCGCGGCGATCGAGGCGGCTCTGCCGGCCGCGGTGCGGCGCGGCTTCGGCGGCGGCCATCCCGCAAAGCGGGTCTTCCAGGCTGTCCGTATCGCCGTCAACGCCGAGCTCGATTCGCTCGACCGGGCGCTGCCGCTTGCGTGGGACCTGCTTCGAGCGGGCGGCCGCCTGTCGGCGATCTCGTTCCACTCGCTCGAGGATCGTCGCGTCAAGCGCTTTCTTGCCGAGCGGGCACGCGGCTGCATCTGCCCGCCTGACTTTCCTGTCTGCGTGTGCGGTCGGGTGCCCGAGGCGGAGCTCCTGACGGCGCGTGCAGTCGCTCCTACGGCGGGTGAGGTGGCCCGGAACCCACGCGCGAGGTCGGGTCGGCTGCGGGCGGCCCGCAAGCTCCCGGTTGGCGAGCCGGCTTGACCGGAGCCGCGGCGACAGCGGCCCGCGCGCGGCCAGAGCGGACAGCGGTCACGGACGGCGCCGGAGCGGACGCCGCGGCGAACTGGCGGAACAGCGCCGCGACGGCGAGCCCCGGGGCGCGCCGGGCGTCGAAGCGCGCGGGCATCCGCCGACCGTCCGGGCGCGCGGGCATCGGCCGGCGGACCCGCGCGGCGACCGGCAGGGCGCCGTGGATCGCACTGCCCATCCGCATCCTGAACGCGCCGTTCGCCCGGGCGCTTCGGACGCGGACGGCCGGCGTCCTCGACGCGCTGCTCGCCGGCCGGGGCTGGATCGCCTTGATCGGCGTGCTGCTCGCGGGGATCGTGTTCTTCAACGTCGACCTGCTCCAGATGAACCGCGACATCGCCCGGGACGCCGAGAGGGCGTCGGCCCTGAAGCGCGAGAACGCGCGCCTGCGGCTCGAGGTGGCGCGGCTTGCTTCGAGCGAGCGCATCCAGGAGGCCGCCGCGGCGCTCGGGCTGGTGCTGCCCGCGCCCGGAGAGGTGCGGTACTTGAAGGCTCGTCCCGGGCGAGACGCCCGCCGCGCCGCGAAGCGGATCATCGAGCCCGACGGCACCCTGGCGCCCCCGCCGGCGCCGGCGTGGGATTCGGCGGCGCCGCCCGCAACGACGACCACGCCGGCTGCGCCGGCCGCGACGACCCCGCCGATCTCAGGCCCGCCGACGACCACGCCGCCCACTACAGCGCCGCCCACCACCGCCCCCCCGACGACCGCGCCGGCCCCGCTCGGCACGACGCCCCCCTCGGGAGCGACGACCACGACCACGCCGCCCGCCGCCACCGTGCCACCCGCGACCACGACCCCAACCGTCCCGCAGGCGACCGCTCCACCCGGCGCGGGCGGTCAGCCGGCCCCGACCACGACCGGTCAGATGGCGCCCGCCACGACCGGTCCCGCGGGCTAGCCGTGCGCACGAGAGCGCCGGAGCGGCGAGGGCGCCGGCGCGCGGCGTCCGTACCGCGCCGTCGCGGCCGCGCCGGCGCCGGGCGCGTGCCGCTCGAGCTGATCCAGCGACGGATCGGGCTCCTGTTTGCGCTCTTCCTGGCGCTCCTGGCGCTGGCCGCGGTTCGAGCGGCCTGGCTCGGCACGGTCAAATCCGGGTCGCTGGGCGAGCGTGCGGCGAGCCAGCAGATCGAGGACCTGACCGTGCCGGCCCGGCGCGGCACGATCTACGACAGAAACGGCACCGAGCTGGCCGTGTCGGAGGACTCCGTCACGGTCTTCGCAAATCCGCTCTTGATCGACGACCCGGCGGCGGTCGCCGCGCGGCTCGCGCCCATGGTCGGGCGGACGAAGGACGAGCTGCTGCGCACGCTGTCGGACCGGGACGCCGGCTTCGTATACCTGCGCAGGAAGATGAACGCCTCGCTGGGCGCGAAGGTCGAGCGGCTCGAGATCGAGGGGATCGGCACGGTGGTCGAGCCGAAGCGCGCGTACCCGCAGGGCCACCTGGCCTCCCAGGTGCTAGGCACTGTGGGCACGGACAACTACGGGCTGTCCGGCCTCGAGCACGCTCGTGACGACCGGCTGGCCGGCGAGGACGGCCGGCGCCGGTTCGTCAAGGACGCCCTCGGCGAGCCCGTGAGCATGATTGAGATCGAGCGCGCCGAGGCGGGCGAGGACCTGCGACTTACGCTCGACGCGGCCATCCAGGAGCGCACCGAGGCCGTCCTCGCCGAGGTCGGGAAGACCTATCAGCCGGCGGGCGCGACGGCGCTCGTCATGGACCCACGCACGGGTGAGATCCTCGCGCTTGCAAACTGGCCGCGCGTGAACGCGAACGACGTCGGCTCGGCGCCGACATACGCGCGGCAGAACCGTGCCATCGAGGCGAGCTACGAGCCGGGTTCGACCTTCAAGCCCATCACCGTCTCGGGGGCGCTCGAGGAGAGGATCATCGAGCCGCAGACGAAGCTGAGCGTCCCGCCGGCGCTGCAGGTCGCGGACCGCACGATCGGCGAGGCCCATGACGGCGGTGGCGGAATCCTGACCGTCGCGGACATCCTCGCCCAGTCGTCGAACGTCGGCTCGGTCATGATCGGCCTGAAGCTGGGGGCGAGGCGCTTCGACCGCTGGGTGCGGCGCTTCGGCTTCGGCAGGCCTACGGGCGTCGACCTGCCGGGGGAGCAGCGCGGCATCGTGCTGAGACCCGAGGAGTACTCCGGCTCGTCGATGGGCAACATGCCGATCGGCCAGGGCATCGCGGTCACGCCGATACAGATGGCGACCGCCTATACCGCCATCGCGAACGGCGGCCGGCTTCGGCAGCCATACGTCATCGCCGGAAACGGTCGCCCGGGGAGACGCGTGCTCTCCCGCAACAACGCCGATCGCGTCTCGAGGATGCTCGAGGGTGTGCTCGCCGCGGGCGGTACCGCGCAGGAGGCACAGGTCGAGGGCTACCGGCTGGCCGGGAAGACCGGCACCGCCGAGAAGGCGGAGAACGGTGGCTACTCGAAGACCGACTTCGTGGCCTCCTTCATCGGCTATGCGCCGGCGCGTGACCCCCGCCTCCTCGTGGCCGTCATGGTCGACGAGCCCAGGGGCTCGATCTACGGGGGCGTGGTGGCGGCACCCGCGTTCGAGCGGATCGTGGAGTTCGCCCTGCCGTACCTGAAGATCCCGCCTGGCCCTAGATAACCTGCGGCGCCGACCATGACCCTTCGCGAGCTGATGGGGAATGGCGCCCCCGAGGTGGAGGTCACGGATCTCGCCTATTCGAGCCAGAGCGTCACGCCGGGGGCGCTCTTTTTTTGCGTGCCCGGGTTCCGCGCGGACGGCCATGACTTCGCTGCGGCCGCCGTCGAGCGCGGCGCGGTGGCGCTCGTCTGCGAGCGCCCGCTGGGGCTCGGCGTGCCGGAGGTGCTGGTGCCTGACGTGCGGGCCGCGATGGGGCCCGCCGCGGCGCGCTTCTACGGGGACCCCACCTCTCGGCTCCACGTGGTCGGCGTCACGGGGACGAACGGCAAGACCACGACCGCCTTCCTCGTACGTCACCTGCTCGAGGCGGACGGCCGGAGGTGCGGTCTGCTCGGCACGGTGAAGCGGGTCGTCGGCGGCGTGGAGGAGGAGGTCGAGCGGACGACGCCCGAGGCCATCGACCTCCAGGCGACGTTCAGGCGCATGCTCGACCGGGGCGACGCCGCGTGCGCGATGGAGGTCTCCTCTCATGCGCTCGCGCTCGGCCGGGTGGCCGGTATCAGGTTCGCCTGCCGCGTGTTCACGAACCTGACCCAGGACCACCTCGACTTCCACGAGACGATGGAGGCCTACTTCGCGGCGAAGAGGCGGCTGTTCGAGGAGCCGGGCACGTCGGTCGTCAACGTCGACGACGCCTACGGCCGGCGGATCGCCGAGGAGGTCGACTCCGTGACGTTCGCCATCGACCGCGACGCGGACTACCGCGCGCGCGACGTCGAGTTCGACCTGACGGGCTCCCGCTTCGTGTGCCAAACGCCGGACGGTCCGCTCGAGCTCGAGTCGCCGCTGCCGGGGCTGTTCAACGTGCAAAACGTGCTGGGGGCGGTCGCCGCCGCCCGCTCGCTCGGCGTGCCGGCCGCCACGATTGCCGCGGCGCTGCCAGCCTTCGGGCGCGTCCCCGGCCGCTTCGAGCCCGTGGACGAGGGCCAGCCGTTCGGCGTGCTCGTGGACTACGCGCATACCCCCGACTCGCTCGAGAATGTCCTGCGGGCGGCCCGTGAGGTGACCCGCGGCCGGCTGCACGTCGTGTTCGGCGCGGGCGGCGACCGCGACCGCGGCAAGCGCCCGCTCATGGGCGCGGTGGCGCGGCGGCTTGCCGACCGTGTGCTCGTGACCTCGGACAACCCGAGGAACGAGGACCCGAACGCGATCATCGACCAGGTGATGGAGGGAGCCGGCCCGGACGCCGAGCGCGAGGTGGACCGGCGCAGGGCGATCGCGATCGCCGTGGAGACGGCGGAGCCGGGCGACGTCGTGGTGATAGCGGGCAAGGGGCACGAGCAGGGGCAGGAGTTCGAGCGGGGTCGCAAGGAGCCGTTCGACGACGTCACGGTTGCGCGCGACGCGTTGCGCGCCAGCGTTGGCGCAGGCGCCGGAGCGCGCCGCAGGGGCTCCGCATGATCGACCTGCCCGCCGGGCGCCTGGCGGCGGCCGTCGGTGGGAGCCAGCTGGCGGGCGATCCGGAGCGGGCGGGCCCGCACCGCGCCGTGATCGACTCTCGCGCCGTCGAGCCTGGCGACCTGTTCGTCGGGCTGCGGGGCGCGCACGCGGACGGCGGGGACTTCGCCCCCGGCGCGCTCGAGTCGGGCGCATGGGGTGTGCTCGTGGGGAACGACCGCCGGGGGCCCGCCCTCGCGGCGGTCGAGGGTACGGTCGGCGACTCGCCGTGCGCGCAGGCCGTCGTGATCGCGGCCGACGACCCGCTCGCCGCGCTTCAGCGGCTCGCCACCGCATGGCGGCGCGAGCTCGGCTGCAAGGTCGCCGGGATCACGGGCTCCACCGGCAAGACCTCCACGAAGGACATCCTCGCCGCACTGCTGCGTCCCCGCACCCGCACGCACCAGAGCCGCGAGAACTTCAACACGGAGATCGGGTTGCCGCTCGCCATCCTCGAGGCGCCGCGTGACACCGAGGTGCTCGTGCTCGAGATGGCCATGCGAGGCGAGGGCCAGATCGCCGAGCTCACGGCGATCGCCGAGCCGGACGTAGGGGTGATCGTGAACGTGGGCCCCGTCCACCTCGAGCTGCTCGGCACGATCGAGCGCGTGGCGGCCGCCAAGGCCGAGCTGATCCGCGACCTGCCCGCGGGCGCCGCCTGCGTTGTGCCGGCAAGCGAGCCTCTGCTCGAGGCCCACCTGCGCGAGGACCTCGACACGTGGACCTTCGGCCCCGGCGGGCACGTACAGCTCCTGGCGATGGACGGCCCGCGCGCGGAGATCGAGGCCCGCGGCGAGCGAATCGAGCTCGAGCTGCCCTTCCGTGAGCCGCACAACCTGCTGAACACACTGGCCGCGGTCGCCGCGGCACGCGCCCTGGACCTAGCCGTCGGCGGCCCGGTCGACGTGCGCTTCTCTTCGCTACGGGGCGAGGTCGTGGAGCTCCCCGGCGGGGTGGTGGTGGTAAACGACTGCTACAACGCCAACCCAATGTCGATGCGGGCCGCCCTCGACCACCTCGCGGAGAGCCCGGCCGAGCGGCGCGTTGCGGTGCTGGGGACGATGGCGGAGCTCGGCGAGGGGTCCGCCCGCTACCACCGCGAGATCGGCGAGCTGGCCGCCGACCTCGGCGTCGACGTCCTCATCACAGTCGGCGACGCCGCCCTCGGCTACACCGAGGGCTTCGACGGCGAGACGCACTCGGTGGCGACCCCGGAGGAGGCCGGCGCCCTGCTCGAGGAGGTCGCGCGCCCCGGCGATCGGGTCCTGGTGAAGGGATCGCGCTCGGTCGGCCTTGAGCGAGTGCTCGGTGGTTAGACGGATTCGCGGAGACCGCGGATAGGGTGCTCGGCGAGATCCTCATTGGGGGCATGGCCTCCCTGCTGATCTGCGTGTTCATCGGGCCGCGGTTCATCGAGTACCTACGCCTCAAGGAGTTCGGCCAGCACATTCGCGAGGAGGGACCGGCCGGGCACGCCGGCAAGGCGGGTACGCCGACGATGGGTGGGCTCGCCGTGCTCGTGTCCGTGCTGGTCCCGTTCCTGATCCTCTCCGAGTACCGCGCCCAGAGCGTCGCGGTGCTGGGCACGACCCTCGCGATGGCCGCGCTCGGCTTCGCAGACGACTGGATCAAGCTCCGAAAGCGCCGCTCGCTCGGGGTCTCGGGCCGGACGAAGCTCGTGATCCAGGCGCTGACCGCCATCGCGCTGTGGCTCGCCGTGTCGGAGTACGTAGGGGTCGAGGACACGCTGCGACTGCGCGTGGTCGACGCCTCGATCGACCTCGGGATCGCGTACCCGGTGCTGATCTTCCTGGTGCTGGCGGGCGCCACGAACGGCGTCAACCTGACGGACGGCCTGGACGGCCTCGCCGCGGGCTGCGCCGCGATCGTCTTCCTCGCCTTTACCGCCATGACGTTCATCACCGCCGGCCAGCAGGACCTGGCGCTCCTGTCGGCGTGCCTGGTCGGCGCCTGCGTGGGCTTCCTCTGGTTCAACTCCTTCCCCGCCTCGGTCTTCATGGGCGACACCGGCTCGCTCGGCCTCGGCGGGGCGATCGCGGGGCTCGCCGTGCTGACCAAGTCGGAGATCCTGCTGATCCTGATCGGGGGCATCTTCGTCATTGAGGCGCTGTCGGTGGCGATCCAGGTGTTCGCCTTCCAGCGCTTTCGAAAGCGCGTCTTCCTGATGGCGCCGATCCACCACCACTTCGAGCTCCTGGGGTGGTCGGAGACGAAGATCATCCTGCGCTTCTGGATCGTCGCCGCGATCTGCGCGGCGATCGGGTTCACGCTCTACCAGCAGTCGGTCACCCCCTGATGCGGCCGCCGCTCCCCGACGGGCCGTACCTGATCATCGGGCTCGCCAGGTCGGGCGCGGCGGCGGCGCGGATGCTGCTACCGCGCGGTGAGGTGATCGCGGCCGACAGCGGCCATCCCGAGCGGCCGCCGGGCGTGGAGGCGCACCTCGGCACGGACGGGGTCGAGCTGCTCGAGCGGGCGAGGTGCGTCGTGAAGAGCCCGGGCGTGCCGAACGACGCGCCGGCGATAGTCGCGGCGCGCGAGCGGGGGCTGCCGCTGTTCGGCGAGCTCGAGCTCGCCTGGCGCCTCCTGCCGAATCGCTTTGTAGCGGTCACCGGGACCAACGGGAAGACCACCACCTGCGAGCTCCTCGGGGCGGTGTACAGGGAGGCCGGCCGTCCGGTGGCGGTGGCGGGGAACGTGGGGACGCCGCTCTCGTCGCTCGTGGGCGAGGTCGATGGGGAGACCGTGATCGTCTGCGAGGTGTCGAGCTTCCAGGCCGAGGACTCGGAGGCGTTCGCGCCCGAGACGGCGCTGCTCCTCAACCTGACCGAGGATCACCTCGATCGCCACGGCAGCTTCGGCGCCTATCGCGAGGCCAAGCTGCGCCTGTTCGCGAACCAGACCGCCGGACAGGCTGCCGTCGCCCCGCCGGGATTCGAGCTTCCCGGGGCCGGGCGCCGGGTGACTTTCGGCGGCCCGGACTGCGACCTGTGGCTGCGCGACGGGGTGCTCGGCTGGGGCGAGCACGCGCTGATGCCGGCCGGCGAGCTCCGCCTGCGCGGCGCGCACAACCTGGAGAACGGGATGGGCGCGGCGGCGGCCGCCCTGAGTGACGGCGTATCGCGGGAGGCGGTCAGGGGCGCGCTCCGGACGTTCGCCGGCGTTCCACACCGGCTCGAGGAGGTGGGCACCGTCGGGGGCGTCCTCTATGTGAACGACTCGAAGGCCACCAACGTGGCGTCGGCCGCACGCGGAATCGAGGCCTTCGACGGGGTGCATGCCATCCTCGGCGGCAGCCTCAAGGGGGGCGGGTTCGAGGGCCTGCGGGGACCGGTCGCCTCGCGCTGCCGGGCCTGCTACCTCATCGGACAGGCCGCCGAGCGGCTCGAGCGGGACCTGGCCGGCACGGTCCCGCTGCGACGCTGCGGCGACCTCGAGCGTGCCATCCGCGCCGCGTCCGCCGCGGCGGCGCCGGGGGAGGTCGTGCTGCTCTCGCCCGCGTGCGCCAGCTTCGACCAGTTCCGCGACTTCGAGGAGCGCGGCGACCGCTTCCGGGAGCTGGTCCGGAAAGCATGATGTCGGCGAACCGCGTCGAAGAGCGTTCGGATGGTGCGTCGCACTGCCGCTCGAAAGCGCCCCGTCGAGTACTCGATTCTCTACACGGCGACCCTGTGCCTCCTCGCGGGCGGGGCGGTGATGGTCTACTCGGCGAGCTCCGCCGAGTCGCTCCTCGACGGCAGCGGAGATCCGTCCTTCTACCTCAAGCGATACGTAATGTTCGGCGCGGTCGGGCTACTGGTGCTGCACGCAGCCTCGCGCTACGGCCTCGCCGTGCTCCGGGCGATCACCCCGATCCTGCTCATGGCCTCCTTCGTGCTCACGGTCGCGGTGATGCTGCCGGGCATGGGGGTGACCGTGAACGGCGCCACGCGCTGGCTTGGAGCAGGCCCGCTCCAGTTCCAGCCGTCCGAGCTGCTCAAGGTCTCGCTGATCCTGTACGCGGCCCAGGTGCTCGCCGCGCGACCGCGGGCGACGAAGACGCTGGAGGGGCTCCTGAAGCCCCTGCTGCTTGTGGTGGGGGCGGCCTGCCTCCTGCTCTTGAAGCAGCCGGACATGGGGACCGCGATGGTCATCTGCTTCGCGGTCGGCGCGCTCTTGATCGCCACCGGCACGCCGCCCCGCCACCTCGCGCTGATCGCCGGCGTGCTCGTCGGGCTCGCGCTGATCGTGGCACTCATCGAGCCGTACCGCCGGGAGCGGCTCACCTCTTTCCTCGACCCCTTCTCGGACGCCGGCGACAGCGGCTTCCAGGCGGTGCAGGCGCTCACGGCGATTGGATCGGGCGGGTTCTTCGGCGTGGGCCTCGGCGAGTCGGTGCAGAAGATCTTCTACCTGCCCGAGGCGCACACCGACATGATCCTCGCGATCATCGGCGAGGAGCTCGGACTGCTCGGGATCCTCGGCGTGGTCGGGCTCTACGGCATGATCGCCTACGCCGGGCTTCGCGCCGCCAAGCTCGCCCAGGACCTGCACTCGAAGCTGCTGGCGGCGGGGGTCACCTCGCTCATCCTGTGCCAGGCGACGCTGAACTTCTTCGCCGTGCTCGGCATGGCGCCCCTGACCGGGGTCCCGCTGCCCTTTCTGTCGTACGGCAGCACGAACCTGATCGTGTTGCTCGGGGCGATGGGGTTGCTGCTGGGCGTGGCCGGCGGCGCCGCCGACGAGAGGGCAGGCCGTCCGAGGCTCGCGGCGATCCGCGGCGGTCGGGACGCCCGCGAGCGGCGCCCGGCCCGCGCGGCGCGGGCCGGCGCACGCTGACGGGAGGCGCGTGCCCCGCGTCGTGACGGGCGCCGGCGGGACGGCCGGACCCCGGGTAGTGATCGCCGCCGGCGGGACCGCCGGGCACGTGATCCCGGCGCTCGCGGTGGCGGACGCCCTCCGCGCGCGCGGCGCGTCGGTCACGTTCATCGGCGGTGAGCGCGCCGAGGCCGAGCTCGTGCCGGCCGCTGGGTACCCGTTCCACCGGCTTCGGGTGGTCGGCCTCGACCGGCGAAACCCCGTGCGAGCGGCCCGGGGGGTGCTGCTCGCGGCCCGGGCCACCGGGCGGGCGCGGGGGCTGCTGCGCTCGATCGGCGCGGACGCGGTGCTTGGTGGCGGCGGCTACGTGGCCGCGCCCGTGGGCGTGGCCGCCTGGACCCTGCGGCTGCCGCTGGTCCTGACCGAGGCCGACAGCCACCTTGGCATGTCGAACCGGCTGCTCGCCCCGCTCGCGAGCCGAGTGTTCCTGGCGTTCCCGCTGCGGTATGCACGCCGCGCGGGCGGCAAGTACATACTCACTGGTCGCCCGTTGCCGGCTGGCACTGGAGAGGCGGACCCGCGGGCCGCCCGAGAGCGCTTCGGCATCCCGCTCGACGCCAAGTGCCTGCTCGTGTTCGGCGGCTCGCTCGGGGCTCGCCGGCTGAACGAGGCGGCGCTCGAGGCCTTCGGCCAGGCGGCCCCGTGCACGGTGCTGCACGCCTCCGGGCGCCGCGACCACGCTGAGCTGCGCCGGCGGCTCGACGCGCTCGGGTCGCCGCCGCACTACCGCCTCGTCTCGTACATCGAGCCGTTTGCGGACGCCCTCGCCGCGTCTGACCTCGTAGTGGCGCGGGCCGGAGGCTCGGTGTTCGAGGTCGCCGCCGCCGGACTGCCGGCGATCCTCGTCCCGTACCCGCGCGCCACCGCCGATCACCAGACCGCGAACGCGCGCCACATGGAGCGCGCGGGCGCTGCGATCGTGATCCCGGACGCCGAGCTGGACGGTGCCGCTCTCCGCCGCGAGGTGGCGGCACTGTTGGGCGCGCCAAAGCGCATGGCGGCGATGGCCCAGGCGGCGCGCGCGGCGTCCAGGCCGGACGCTGCGGATCGGATCGCCGACGAGCTACTGGAGCTGGGTCGAGATCGCCCTCCGCGGGCCGGTCAGGGGACGCGCTCGATCAGCCGATCGAGGAACCCGGCCTGAGCGGGGACGAGCTTTTCTCGGGCCTCGTCGATGCGGAACCAGCCGGCACGGTCGACCTCCGGGAACTCGGCCATGCGGCCCGAGCGCGGGGGCCACTCCATCTCGAAGGTGTTGCTCGTGACCGCGTCGGCGTCGAGGTCGCCCTCGGCGGCGAACGCCCTAACGAGCTTGCCGCTCTTCTGCTTCAGCTCGCCGAGGTCGGACAGCTCGCCGGGCGGGAGCGCCGTGCCGGTCTCCTCCTCGAACTCCCGCAGCGCGCAGGCGCGCGGATCGTCCCCGTCCTCGTACTCCCCCTTGGGAACCGACCACACGCCGGCGTCCCGACGCGCCCAGAACGGGCCGCCGGGGTGCACGAGGAGCACCTCGACGGCACCGCCCGCGAGCCGGTAGAGCAGGATGCCGGCGCTGCGCTTTGGCATGGCCGAGAGGATGGCAGGGAACCCGGTCTGCGCCGACCCTCAAGGCGTCCCGCCGGAATGCGAGGCTATGGTCCGGCCGCGATGGAAGAACGCCCGCTCGTGGGACGCACCCTTCATTTCATCGGGATCGGCGGCGCGGGAATGAGCGGTCTGGCCCTCGTGACGAGCGCGCTCGGCGCGCGTGTGACGGGCTCGGATCGGTCCGATTCCTCGTATTGCGCTCGGCTTCGGGCCGCCGGGATCGAGCCGGTGATCGGACACGATGCAGCCAACGTCCCAGAGGGCGCAGAGGTCGTCGTGTCGACGGCCATTCCCGACGACAACCCTGAGCTGGCCGCCGCGCGCGCGGCCGGCGCCCGGATCGTCCACCGCGGGGACCTTCTCGGGGAGCTCTCGCGTATGAAGCGGACGATCGCCATCGGGGGCACGCACGGAAAGACCACCTCCGCGGCGATGGCTGCCCATGCCCTGCGCGAGACCGGGCGCTCCCCCGCCTTCCTCATCGGCGGTGAGCTCCGCGCCGCCCGGGCGAACGCTGGCTGGGGCGAGGGGGAGTGGGCGGTGATCGAGGCGGACGAGTCCGACCGCTCCTTCCTCAAGCTCGCGCGCGAGGTGGCGGTGGTCACCAACGTCGACCTGGAGCACCACGCCACGTACCGGAGCCTGCGCGAGCTGGAGCGGGTCTTCGCGGAGTTCCTCGAGCCGGCCGGGGTGCGCGTGGTCGGGCCGGGGGTAGAGCTGCCGGGGGTGTCCGGAGCCGTGACGTTCGGCTTGGAGGCTGGGTCCCTGCGCGCCGAGGGCCTCGAGCTGCTCCCGGGCGGCTCCCGCTTCGTTGTGGACGGCGCCGAGGTCGAGCTGCGCGTGCCCGGGCGACACAACGTGCTGAACGCCCTCGCTGCCCTGGCGGCGTGCCGGCCCGCCGGCCTCAGCCCGGCCGAGGCGGCGCCGGCGCTCGCGGGCTTCACCGGCGCGGCGCGCCGGTTCGAGGAGCACGGCCGGACCGCCTCCGGCGCGCTGGTCTACGACGACTACGCCCATCACCCGACGGAGGTGCGGGCCACGCTCGAGGCGGGGCGGACGCTGGGGCCGGCGCGCCTCGTAGCCTGCTTTCAGCCGCACCTCTACTCACGCACGCGCAAGCTCGCGCGCGAGTTCGGGCGCGCGCTCTCCGTGGCCGACCTCGTGGTGGTCCTCGACGTCTATCCGGCGCGTGAGCGGGCGGAGGACTTCCGCGGCGTTACCGGTCTCCTGGTCGCGGGCGCGACCGCGGACGCGGCGGGTGGCCGACCGGTCTGGTGGCTCCCGGGAATGGACGATGCCGAGCGCATGCTCCGCGGCGAGCTGCGCGAAGGAGACCTACTCGTAACGCTCGGGGCTGGAGACGTGGACTTGCTGGCGCGCCGCCTGGTGGGGCGGGGCGCGCGAACGGAGGCCACCGGGGGCGCGGCCGCGGGAGTTGAGGCCGGCGGCGCGGCTCCCGCAACGGCTGGCGGCACGGCGCCGGCGGAGGCCCAGCAGTGACTGGCCCGCCCGCGGGCGTCGAGCGCGATTACCCGCTCGCCCGGCTCACCACGATCCGTACCGGCGGACCCGCGGACTTCTTCGCCCGGCCGGACTCGCCCGAGCGCCTCTCCGAGCTGCTCGCATGGGCCGATGCCGCCGAGATCCCGGTAGGAGTGGTCGGCTCGGGATCGAACCTCCTCGTAGCGGATGAAGGATTCCGAGGTCTCGTCTTGAAGCTGGACGGCCCGCTGGCGGGCATCGAGCTGGACGGCGGGCGCCTGCTCTGCGGGGGAGGGGCGCGGCTGCCGCAGGCATCGGCGCGAGCGGCCCGTGCCGGCCTGAGTGGGCTCGAGTTCGGCGTGAACATCCCAGGCACGGTCGGCGGGGCCGTGAAGATGAACGCGAACGCGTATGGCGGCGACCTGGCGCGGGTCCTCGAATGGGTCGACGTGACGACGGCGGACGGGACCGAGCGCCGCCACCCCGAGGAGCTCGGCTTTCGCTACCGGCGCTCGAACCTCGGGCCGCGCGAGGTGGTTGCACGCGCCGCGTTCGCGCTGAGCCCGGCCGAGCCTGAGTCCGTCAAGTCGGCCCTGGCGGAGATGCGAGCCTCCCGAAAGGCCGCGCAGCCGTCGGGCATCAAGACGTTCGGCTCGACGTTCAAGAACCCAGACGACGCACGCGCCGAGGGCAGCACTGCGGGGGTCCTGCTCGATCGAGCCGGCTGCCGCGGCCTGACCGTCGGCGGCGCCCGCTTCTCCGAGAAGCACGCGAACTTCGTCGAGAACATGGGGGAGGCCACGACGGCCGACGTGGTGGCGCTCATGGCAGAGGGCAGGCGGCGGGTGCGCGAGCGCTTCGGGATCGAACTCGAACCCGAGGTTGAGTTCCTCGGGGAGGTCGACGCGGCGGGGCTCCGTCCGTGAGGGGCGGCGCCGCCTCCGTAACCGGGCGCCGGCGGGCCGCCCGCCGCTCGGTTCGCCGCCCCGTGAACCGGCGCTTCGTTCGTCGGCTGGCCACCCGCCGCCCGGTTCGCCGCCTCGCCGCCGAGCGCCCGGTTCGCCGCCTGATCGCCCAGGGCGCGCTTCGCCGCCTGGTCGCACGAGGGGCAATTGGCCGGGTAGCCACCCGGCACTCCCGAGGCCTACGGGCGCTCTCGGTGCGGGCGAGGCGGCGGCTGCTCGCGCTGGCCGCCGTCTGCCTCGCGCTCGCCGGGGTCTTCCAGTTCTGGTTCCGCGACTCCGAACTGGTCGACGTCGACCACGTGACGGTCAGCGGCCTGAGCACGCGCGAAGCGCCGCGCCTGCGGGCGGCACTCGCAGCCACGGCTCGTTCGATGACCACGCTCCACCTGGACCGCGAGCGACTCGAGCGCGCCGTGGAGGCGTATCCCGTGGTGCGGGCGCTCGAGCTGAGTCCCGACTTCCCGCACGGGCTTCACATCCAGGTGATCGAGCACCACCCGGCGGCGATGGCCGTCACAGACGAAGCGCGCGTGCCCGTGGCCCGCGACGGCACCCTGCTGCGCGGGGTGCCGGTCGAGGGGCGCACTCCGACGGTCACCGTCGAACGGGCCCTCAGGGGCGAGCGTCTCGAGGACCCGGCCGCCCTGCGCGCGCTCCGTGTGGCCGGCGGAGCACCGGCAGCCATCCGCAGGCGGATCGAGAGTGTGGAGCGGCGGAAGTCGGACGGCCTCGTCGTGCCGCTGCGGGACGGTCCCGAGGTCATCTTCGGTGACGCAGTGAGGGTGCGCGCCAAGTGGATCGCCGCAGCCCGGGTGCTCGCCGACAAGGCCGCCGCCGGTGCGAGCTACATCGACGTGCGCCTGCCCGGCCGTCCAGCTGCGGGTGGCCTGCCGGCGGAGACGGTGACGCCGGTCGCTCCAGCCGGCTCCCCCACGTACTCGACGCCGGATGGGGGCGCCGCGGCGGACCCCGGGGCGCCCGGCACGGGCAGCCCGCCGCCCTCCACCACGACCGCGTCCCCGGACGCGGCCGCTGCGCCACTGACCGAGCCCGCTGAACCGGCCCCCGTTCCGGGAACTGCCCCAGGAACGGTGACTCCGGGGCAGGCGCCCGCGGCGCCCACGACCGGCGGCACCGCAGCGGACGGGGCGGCCTCGCCCTTGCCGTAACCCTCGACCATCGGTCGAGCCTTTTCCAAAGGCTCAACCTCTGGAGGAGGGTCGGCGTGCAGGGTTTGTTGCGGCGAGCATTGACACCTGCACGGAATTCCGCCTACAGTGCCTTGCTTGCGGCGGTCTCGAAACCCTCGATGATCGCTTCAGCCAAGGCAGTAGAGAGGGAAAAACCTCATGGAAACGGGCAGCTACCTGGCCGTCATCAAGGTCGTCGGGATCGGCGGCGGGGGCACGAATGCCGTCAACCGCATGGTGGACGCGGGGCTGAAGGGCGTCGAGTTCATCGCGGTCAACACGGACGCCCAGGCGCTCGCGATGTGCGACGCCGATATCAAGCTCCAGATCGGCGAGCAGCTCACCCGCGGGCTCGGCGCCGGCGCGAACCCGGAGATCGGGTTCGCCGCGGCAAACGAGAGTCGCGACGAAATCAAGGAGTCGCTGAAGGGCGCCGACATGGTGTTCGTAACGGCCGGCGAGGGTGGCGGGACCGGCAGCGGCGCGGCGCCCGTGATCGCTGAGGTGGCAAAGCAGGAGATCGGCGCGTTGACCGTCGGAGTGGTGACCAAGCCCTTCGACTTCGAGGGCGCGCAGCGCATGCGCCAGGCGGTCGAGGGCATCGACCGCCTGCGCGAGCAGGTCGACACGATGATCGTTATCCCGAACGAGAAGCTGCTCGCGGTCGTCGAGCGGCGCACGAGCATCCTCGACGCCTTCCGGGAGGCCGACGCCGTACTCGGGCAGGGCGTGCAGGGGATCACCGACCTCATCACGACGCCCGGCCTCATCAACCTCGACTTCGCCGACGTCCGGACGATCATGGAGGACGCCGGCTCGGCGCTGATGGGCATTGGCGAGGCTGCCGGCGAGAACCGCGCGGCCGAGGCCGCCAAGAACGCGATCTCTAGCCCGCTGCTCGAGCAGTCGGTGGAGGGCGCCACCGGGATTCTGCTCAACATCACGGGCGGCAGCGACCTCGGCCTGTTCGAGGTCAACGAGGCTGCGGAGATCATCCAGGGCGCCGCCGATCAGAACTCGAACATCATCTTCGGGGCCGTGGTCGACGACACGATGGGCGACGGCGTGCGGGTCACGGTCATTGCCACCGGCTTCGAGCGGCCCAGCCGCCTGCCGCTGTTCACCGAGGACTCGACCGGTCGCCGACGCGAGCCGCGACGGCGCGACGTGACCATGGACGAACGTCAGCGCAGGTCGCTCGAGATCTCCGAAGACGAGATAGACGTCCCGTCGTTCCTGAAGGACTGACCGAGCTTCGCGAGATCGTCCCGCCTGACACCGGGCTCGCGTTCGGGCGATCGCGCCCGCTTCGCGGTCACTACACCGACCGGGCGGAGTTCGTGCGGCGTGTGGACCAGGTCCAGCGGCCAGAGGGCTACCGGCTGGTGGGCGTATTCGAGGAGGACGGCCGCTGCACGGCTGCGGCCTGCTTCCGGGCAATCCGCAACCTGGCCTGGGGCGACTGCCTCTACGTCGACGACCTGTCGACCGTGCCGGACGCGCGCCGCCGCGGGCACGGACGCGCGCTGATCGAGTGGTGCCTGGAGGAAGCCACCCGGCTCCGCTGCGACGAGCTCCATCTCGACTCGGGAGTAGGGCCGGATCGAGCGGACGCCCACCGGCTCTACTTCAACATGGGTCTCCGCATCACCTCCTACCACTTCGCCCGCGAGCTGCGGCGTCGCGATTGAGCTGAGGTCGCGCCCCGGCTAGCGCGCGCAGCTCGGTCAGCATCATGTCGGGCCGCTCGAACACGTCGCCGCCCGGTCACGACGCCGTGCGAAGAAGTCGCGATCCGCCCGATCACTCGCTCTACCGTCCTGGACGGGGGTCGCATATGACCCCCTAAGCAGGATCGTCCAGAGATTCGCCCCCGGCGTGGCGGCGGACCCCAGCCGCGCTGGTCCTCCGCCCGAGGCAGTAGCCTCCCGGGGCGGTTGGCGTCCGCTCCAGACACCCTTGGCCGCACCCCCCTGTTCGACCGCCACGAGCGGGCCGGCGCCAGGCTCGTCCCCTTTGCGGGATGGGAGATGCCGGTGCAGTACGAGGGCATCCGCCAGGAACACGTCGCGGTGCGGACGGACGCGGGGATGTTCGACGTCTCGCACATGGGCCAGATCGAGACCGCGGGGCCGGAGGCCGAGGCGCTCCTCCAGCGGCTCCTGTCCAATGACGTGACGCGCATCGCCGAGCGCGGCGCCCAGTACTCCATGCTCTGCCGCGAGGACGGCGGGGTGCTCGACGACCTCTTCACCTACCGGCTGGGGCCCGACCGTTTCCTCACCGTAACGAATGCGGCTGGCCACGAGCGCGACCTCGCCTGGTTCAAGCAACATGCCGAGGGCTTCGACGCCGAGGTCCGGGACGCCCACGCCGACTGGGCGATGCTCGCCGTGCAGGGGCCGAACGCGCGCGCCGCGCTGGAGCGTCTCGCCGACGGCGCACTGCCGCCGCGGATGCGGACCGCCGAGGTGGCGATCAGCGGCGTGCCGTGCCTCGTGGCGGGAACGGGGTACACCGGCGAGGACGGCTGCGAGCTGCTCATCCCGCCGGACCGCGCCGGCGCGGTGTGGGACGCCCTGCTCGCGGAGGGGGTGCGGCCGGCGGGCCTCGGCGCTCGGGACACGCTGCGCCTCGAGGTCTGCTTCCACCTCTACGGCAACGACCTGTCCGAGGACCGCGACCCCATCGAGGCCGGGCTCGGCTGGTGCTGCAAGCTCGAAACCGGCTTCATCGGCGCCGGCGCGCTCGCCGGCCTCGAGCCCGACGAGAAGCTCGTGCCGTTTGCCTTCACCGGGCCCGGCATCCCGCGCCAGGGCAACGTGGTAAAGACGGAACACGGCGACGGCGTGGTCACGAGCGGCTCGCTGTCGCCGTGTCTAGAGACCGGCATCGGGCTGGCGTACGTACCGGTGGCGGCCGGAGCGCCGGGGACGCCGATCGAGGTGGACGTTCGCGGCAAGCGGCGCCCCGCCGAGGTCAGGCAGAAACCGCTCTACGCGCCGTCGCAGAAGCCGGCGGCCGTCAAGGAAAAGAGGTGACGTGGCCGAAGCGAGCTACCCGGACGACCTGAAGTACCACGAAGAGCACGACTGGGCGCGCGTCGAGGGCGAGCAGGCGACGTTCGGCGTCACCTGGTACGCGCAGGACGCGCTCGGGGAGGTGGTGTTCTTCGACCCGCCCGAGATCGGGGCGCACGTCACGAAGGACCAGAGCTACGCCGAGGTGGAGTCGGTCAAGGCGGTCTCGGACGTCTTCGCGCCGCTCTCGGGCGAAGTCGTGGCCGTGAACGAGATCCTCGCCGAGAGCCCCGAGAAGATCAACGAGGACCCCTACGGCGAGGGCTGGCTCGTCAGGGTGAAGCTGTCCGACCCCTCGGAGCTGGATTCGCTCCTGGACGCCGACGCCTACGAGCGGCTCCTCGAGGTGGGTGCCTGACCGCTGCGCCCGGGTAGCTAACGTCGTAGACGCGAATGAGTCGCTACACGGGAGTAACGGACCGAGAGCTGCGGGAGATGCTCGAGGAGATCGGCGTCGGCTCGCTCGACGAGCTGTTCGCCGAGATCCCGGAGGCGCTGCGGCTGCGAAGGGACATCGATCTGCCCCCGGGACGCTCGGAGCAAGAGGTCTTCGAGGAGCTGTCGGCGCTCGCCGCCCGCAACCGGCACTGCGACGAGGAGATCACGTTCCTCGGCGCCGGGATGTACGACCACTACGTCCCGGCGGTCATCGACACGCTGCTCCAGCGCTCGGAGTTCCTGACCCCCTATACGCCCTACCAGCCCGAGGTGTCGCAGGGCGGCCTGCAAGTGATGTTCGAGTTCCAGACCGCCATCTCGGAGCTGACCGGGCTGCCGGTCTCGAACGCATCCGTCTACGACGGGCCGAGCGCCGTGGCCGCCGCCGGCTACCTGGCCAAGCTCGAGACGAGGCGCTCCCGCCTGGTCGTCTCGCGTGGGCTCCACCCGCACTCCCGCGCCGCGCTTCGGACGCACGCCGCCGGCTACGGGATGGAGGTGGTCGAGGTCCCGCTGGGCGCCGAGGGCGCCACCGACGCCGCGGCGATCGAGGCGGCCGTGGACGACGACACCGCCGCCGTCTTCCTCCAGCAGCCGAACTTCCTCGGCACGGTCGAGGAGCTGGGCGAGCTGATCGAGGCGGGCAAGCGCACCGGAGCTCTGGCCGTGTGCGCGGCAGACCCGCTGCCACTCGGCATCTTGAAGCCGCCCGGCGAGCTTGGCGCGGACATCTGCGTCGGCGAAGGCCAGACGCTCGGCAACCGGCTCGACTTCGGCGGCCCGAGCTTTGGCTTCTTCGCCGCGGCGGAGCGCTTCCTGCGGAAGCTCCCCGGCCGGATCGCCGGCGAGACCCGCGACGTGGACGGCCGGCGCGGTTTCGTGCTCACCCTCCAGACCCGCGAGCAGCACATCCGGCGCGAGAAGGCGACCCACAACATCTGCACCGCCCAGGCGCTCAACGCCCTGGCGGGGGTCGTCTACCTGTCCTGGCTCGGCCGCCGCGGGCTCGTGGAGCTGGCCGAGCTGATGCTGCGCCGCACACACTACGCGCGCGAGGCCCTCGGCCTCGAGGCGATCAACCCCGGGCCCGTGGTGCGCGAATTCGCGGTGCACGTGCCGGACCTCGACGCGCTCTTCGACCGCGCCCGCCGCGCGGGCATCAACCCGGGGTACCGGCTGGCGCGCGACTACGCCGAGTACGAGGACGGCCTCCTCGTCGCGATCACCGAGCGGCGCACGAGGGCGGACATCGACCGCCTGGCGGCGGTCGCGGGCTCGATCCGAGAGGCGGTGACGGCTTGAGCGACCCGCTCGATCCGCGCGCGGGCGAGGACACGCTCACTATCTTCGAGCGCTCGCGGGAAGGCCGCCGCGCCTTCGTCCCGCCGCGCTGCGACGTGCCAGAGCTCCCCGTGGAGGAGCTGCTCCCGCAAAGCGCCGTGCGGGACCGGTCGGCCGAGCTGCCGGAGATCACCGAGCCGGAGCTCGTCCGCCACTACACGACGCTCTCCTCGAAGAACTTCCACCTCGACGAGGGCTTCTATCCGCTCGGGTCGTGCACGATGAAGCACAACCCGAAGCTGCATGAGCGGGTCGCGGCGGTGCCCGGGCACGCCCGCCTCCACCCGCTGCAGGACCCCGAGTACGCGCAGGGCGCGCTCGAGCTGATGTCGCGCCTCCAGGGGGCGCTGGCTGAGATCGCCGGGCTGCCGCACGTCTCGCTCCAGCCGAGCGCCGGCTCGCACGGCGAGCTCGCCGGACTGCTCCTGACGCGGGCCTACCACGAGGCGAACGGAGAGCCACGCAGCAAGGTCCTGACGCCCGACACCGCCCACGGCACAAACCCGGCCACGGTCACGATGGCCGGCTACCAGGTGGTCAAGGTGGGCACCGACCCCGACGGCGGCGTGGACCTCGACGACCTGCGGGCAAAGGCCGACGCGGACGTGGCCTGCCTGATGCTGACGAACCCGAACACGCTCGGGCTGTTCGACCGCAACATCGAGGAGATCGAGCGGATCGTCCACGACGCCGGTGCGACGCTCTACTACGACGGCGCGAATCTGAACGCCGTCATGGGGATCGCCCGCCCCGGAGACATCGGCTTCGACATCGTCCACTTCAACCTGCACAAGACGTTCACACAGCCCCACGGCGGCGGCGGCCCGGGGGCGGGCCCGATCGCGGTCGCCGATCGCATCGAGCCGTTCCTGCCGGTGCCTCAGGTGGTGCGGCGCCCCGGCCGCAACGGGACGGAGCCGTTCTTCGACCTGGAGTACGACCGCCCGCTCTCGATTGGCAAGATGCGCGGATTCCAGGGGAACTTCGGCGTCTTCGTGCGCACCTACGCCTACATCCGCTCGCTCGGCGGCGACGGGCTCAAGGAGGCCTCGCAGGTGGCCGTGCTGAACGCGAACTACCTGAAGGCTTTGCTCGCCCGAGACGGGATCGCCGAGTATCTCCCGATCGCCTTCGACCGCACCTGCATGCACGAGTTCGTCGTGAGTGGCCGCGGCGCCAAGGAGCGGCTGGGGGTGAGGACGCTCGACATCGCAAAGCGCATGCTCGACCACCGGGTCCACCCGCCGACGGTGTACTTCCCGCTGCTGGTCGAGGAGGCGCTCATGATCGAGCCGACCGAGACGGAGACGAAGGAGCGCCTCGACCACTTCGCGGGCGTGGTCCGGGCGATCCTCGAGGAGGCCGGCGACGATCCCGAGATCGCCAAAGGCGCGCCGTACACTGCGCCGGTCCGCCGCCTCGACGAGGCGGGCGCGGCCAAGCGGCCGGTGGTGCGCTGGCGCGCGCGCGACGAGAACCCGGGCGATCCGGCCAGGGCGCAGGACGCACCGGCGAGCGGCACGGGGGCGATGTAGCATCGCGCCCATGGAGGGCACCCTCTCCGGCACGATCGGCTCGCGGGACATCACCCCGGATGAGCTGCGGCTGGCGGCCCGCAACCACGGTCTCCCGCTCGAGGCGCTCCGGGAGCCGATCACGCCCGCCGGGCTCCACTACCTGCTGATCCACTACGACATCCCCGCGGTCAGTCCGGAGGCGTTCCGGCTGGAGGTTGGCGGCGCGGTCGAGCGCCCGCTCTCGCTCTCGCTCGACGACCTCGGGGCGAGGGAGCGGGTCAGCATGCCGGTGACGTTCGAGTGCGCCGGGAACGGCCGCGCCCTGCTCGCGCCGCGACCGCTCAGCCAGCCCTGGCTCACCGAGGCGGTCGGCACCGCCGTGTGGACCGGCACGGCGCTCCGGCCGCTGCTCGAGGAGGCGGGGGTGCAAGCAACGGCGGTCGAGGCGCTCTTCACCGGGCTCGACAGCGGCGTGGAGGGCGGCATCTTCCAGGCCTTCGAGCGCGCGCTCCCGCTCGCGGAGGCGGAGGGGGCCTTCCTCGCCTACGAGATGAACGGGGCGCCGCTGCCGCCCCAGCACGGCTTCCCGCTCCGCCTGATCGTGCCCGGCTGGTACGGGATGACGAACGTGAAGTGGCTCGCCAGGATCACGCTGCTCGAGGAGCCCTTCCAGGGCTTCCAGCAGCGCGTGGCGTATCGCTTCTACTCGGAGGACGGCGAGCCGGGCGAGCCCGTTACGCGGATGATGCCCCGCTCCTTGATGGTGCCGCCAGGGGTCCCCGACTTCCTGACCCGGAGGCGCCATCTGCAGCCGGGGCCGGTGACTCTCCGCGGCCGCGCGTGGTCCGGCTGGGCGCAGATCGCCGCCGTGACGGTGTCCACCGACGGCGGCGCGAGCTTCGCGGAGGCCGAGCTCGAGGAGCCGGTCGGCGAGGCGGCCTGGCGCGGCTGGAGCTTCGAGTGGGACGCCCCCGAGGGCGAGCACGTCCTGTGCTCACGGGCCACCGACGCCGCCGGCAATACGCAACCGCTCGATCCGCCCTGGAACCTGAAGGGCTACGCGAACAACGCCCTGGAGCGGGTGCCCGTGATCGTCGGGCGGCCGTAGCGCCCCTCGACTGGCGCGCCCGTGCGCATCTTCAGCGGCATCCAGCCCACGGGGCGAAAGCACGTAGGCAACTACATCGGCGCCATTCGGGGCTACCTGGAGGGGCAGGAGCGCGGCGATCCCGCGATCTACTGCATCGTTGACCTCCACGCCACGAGCGTCGCCTACGACCCCAAGGCCCTCCCTCGCTACGTGCTCGACACGACCGCGATGCTGATGGCCGCCGGGCTCGATCCAGACCGCTGCATCCTGTTCCGGCAGTCCGACGTACGCGAGCACTCCGAGCTCACGTGGCTCCTGTCGTCGGTCACCGCTTACGGCGACCTCCAGCGCATGCACCAGTTCAAGGACAAGTCGGAGCGCGAGCAGGAGCTCGTGCGGACGAGCCTCTTTCTGTACCCGGTGCTCCAGGCGGCGGACATCCTGATCTACAAGACCGACGAGGTACCCGTGGGCGACGACCAGCGCCAGCACCTCGAGCTGGCGCGCGAGATCGCCCGCCGGTTCAACTCGACCTATGCCGAGGTGTTCGTCGAGCCGCGCCACGTGATCCCCGACGTCGGTGCCCGCGTGATGGACCTCCAGGACCACGTGGCGAAGATGTCCACGACCTACAGCAGCGACTCCGGCCTCGTCTACATCGACGACCCGCCGGATGCCGTTCGCCGCAAGGTGAAGCGCGCCCAGACCGACTCCGGCACCGAGGTCGTCCGGGCGCCGGAGAAGCCCGGGATCACGAACCTGATCGAGATCATGGCCGTCTCCCGCGGCGTGGAGCCCGAGGACGTCGAGCGCGAGTTCGACGGCCAGGGCTACGGCGCCTTCAAGGAGGCCGTGGGCGAGGCGCTCGTCGAGCTGCTCGCGCCGGTCCGCGGGCGCTACGAGGAGCTCCGCCCCGACGAGGACGCGCTCCGGGAGACGCTGCGCGGGGGCGCCGAGCGGGCCCGCACGATCGCCGCCGGCACGATGACCGAGGTACGCGCGGCCATGGGAGTGGGCGAGCTCGGCTGACGTCGGGGTGCCCCTCTAAGGTGCCCGGGCGATGACGATCGCGGCGCTCGACCTCGATCTCGAGGTCTTCCAGGGTCCGTTCGACCTGCTGCTCACGCTGGTGCTGAAGGAGGAGATCGACCTGCTTGAGGTCGACCTCGCCGAGGTCGTGCTCGCGTACGTCGAGCACCTCGACTGGGCCGGGGAGCTGGACCTCGAGGCCGCGACGGAGTTCCTCGTGCTGATCGCGGCCCTGCTCGAGCTGAAGTCCCGCCTGATGCTGCCGGCGGACGAGGAGCCGGGGCTCGAGCTCGAGCCGCAGCAGGCCGCCGACGAGCTCCTGGCGCGGATGCTCGAGTATCACCGCTACCGCGGCGCGGCCCGGCACCTTCATGAGCTGCTGGCCGCCGAGCAGGGCTTTCGGTACCGCTCGGCCCCGCTGCCGCCGGCGCTGCGGCGGGTCTCGATCGAGGCGGCGGAGCGCGCCTACGAGCCGGAGCGGCTCGCCTCGGCGATCGGCGAGCTGCTGCGCGCCCCCGCCCCGCTCGACCTGCGCCACGTGCGCCGCCCGGCGGTGTCGCTGGAGCAGCGCCTGCGGCACCTCCGAGGGCTGCTTGCTCGCCGCTCACGCTTCTCGTTCGACGAGGCCGTCGGCGACTCCGACCGGCTCACCGAGGCGGTCACCCTGTTCGCGCTCCTCGAGCTCTACAAGGCCGGCGAGGCGGAGTGGGAGCAGGAGGTCCCGTTTGGGCCGATCACGGTGCGAGCGACGCCGTGAACACCCTCGCGCGCACGGTCGAGGCGCTGCTTTTCCTGTCCTCCGAGCCGGTCTCCGCCGAGCGGCTGGCCGACGCCTGCGAGGTCTCCGAGGCCGAGGTGATCGAGGCGCTTGCGCGCCTGCGCGAGCACTACGCGGAGGGCTTCCGAGGAGTGGTGCTGCGGGAGGTCGCGGGCGGCTTCACGCTCGCCACCGACCCGGTCGCGGAGCGCGCGGCCCGCCGCCTGCTCGCGAAGCCGCGTACTCCGCCGCTCACCCAGGCCCAGGCCGAGTGCCTCGCGATCGTGGCCTACCTCCAGCCCGTGTCCCGGCCCGAGCTCGCCCGCATCCGGGGGGTGGCGTCGGAGTCCGCGGTCGGCACGCTGCTCGACCGCGGTTTGATCGAGGAGTCTGGGCGCTCGCGCTTCGGCGCGGTGCTCTACCGGACCACGGAGCTCTTCGAGAAGCTCTTCGGGCTCTCCGGCCTCGACGCGCTGCCCGACCCGGCGCGCTTCGACCCGACGCCCGAGGAGGAGGGAGAGCTGCGCGAGCGGCTATTGCGCGCCGGGGACCAGCGCGCGCAGGGGCCGCTCCGCTAGCGGCGCGGCGCGGCTCGATACGACCGAGCGCTCACCGTCGGTGAGGGCGCGGCAGCCTCACCGCCTTTCCGTCCATGTCGTTCTTCTCATAGTCGATCCCCATCGCCCGGAGGATCGTCGGCACGACGTCCACCAGCCGGATCTGCCGACGGGAGTCCCGCGAGCCCACGCCCGGCCCGCTGAAGATCATCGGAATGTTCTGGACGAGGCGGGTGTGGCCGCCATGGTCCCCCATGACGCCGTAGGTCACGTCCGTCTCCAGCAGGGCGGTGACGTCGGGGCCGTACGGGGCCGCCATCGTGTCGACGAGCTCATCTCCGTGCCGCCTGAACCACCTGCGCTCCGCTCGGCTCATCCGGTTCGTCGCGAACAGCCTGTAGCCATCCTGCGCGCGGTTCAGATAGAAGCTCGCGATGACGCCCGGCAGGTCGAGGGCGGCGCCGGCGGCCTGGCGCTTTGCGGCCCGCGAGTTGTCGTTCAGCCAGGCCGCGATGTGGGCGTCCTGGTAGGAGAAGCGGAGGTTCGTCGCCCCGCCCGGTGGGGTGAGCGCGTCCCTGAAGGCGGCGATCGCCGGGCTCGGATCGAGGTAGACCTCGTCGGCGTCGCGACCGTAGTACCAGTTGCAGTCGGAGCGCAGCCCGGTGGAGCCCGTGGCCGGATCGCACCCGATGCCGTCCGGTGGGGGGAAGCCGTCGAAGCGTCCGTAGAACGGTCGTCCGGTCTGTGCGCCGTGGTCGGCGGTGATGACGATCAGCGTCTCGTCCAGCAGCCCCCGTGCCTCGAGCGCATCCACGATCCGGCCCACCTGGACGTCGGCGTTCTTCGCCACGAACGGCAGGTGCCGCATCTCCTGGTCCGATCCGGGGGGACCGGTCTCCATGTCCTCCGGGCCCCACATGTGGCCGAGCTTGTCGATGCCGCCGAGGCTCACGAGCATGCCGCGCCAGCCGGGGTCGTTCTGGATGACCGTGATGGCCGCGTCGGCCGACCAGGTGTCGCCGCCGAGGTGCGCCGGGTCGCGGCCGGGCACGAAGCGGTTGCCCTCGAGCGGATAGATGCGTCCGGGCAGGATCGACTCCGTGCCGTAGGCGCCCAAGGCCTGCCAGGTCCACCAGCGGTTGCACGGCGTGGCGAGGCCGAAGTAGAGCGGCGCCGGCGGGTTGGCGTCCTCGGGCTGGCGCCAGCCCGAGGCGCCGTCACAGGACGGCGCCGAGCTACCGCGGATCTGGAGGATGATGTCCTCGGGGTCCGTCGGGGTCCCGTCGGCGGCCGAGCTGGTGGGGCCGGCGGGGCACACCGCGGTTCGCTTCTGCGCTATCGACACGAACTTAGACTCGGCGCCGAAGCGGTCGTCGAGGTAGTCGGGCAGCTTCTTGTACCCGCCGTGCTCGATCAGCGCCTTGAACTGGGCGCACGACATGCTCGAGGTGACGTAGTAGTCGCCCGGCGCCCCGAGCACCCCGGCCACGTCCCTGTGGACCTCGTTCGACCAGCCCATGTGCTTCGGGAACAGCCCGCTCGTGATCACGCTGTGGCTCACGACGGTCTCGGCCGCCATGTGGCCGACGAGCGCGTTCGGGAAGCTCGCGCCCTCGCGCATGAGCTCCTTCACGTTCTCCATCCCATAGCGCTCGATCGTGTCGGGCCGGGCCTGGTCGAGCATGATGATCAGCACCCGCGACGGCTTCTTCCGGTCTCCGCCGCCGCGTCCACCCGCCGCCGCGGATGGAGCGAGCGCCGCCGCGACGAGCGCGGCCGCGAGCATCGTCCAGCCGATGGACTGCCGACCCCTCATGACTTGATCTCCTCTCTCGACGGGTCGGGAGACTTCTATCCGACCCGGCACCCCGAGGTCAACCGCGCGCGCCTTGACCCGGGCACCCCGGGCCGGTTGTACGTGCGCGAGACTCGCGCCCGACCCAGCAGGTCATGGTGAGCCAGCTCGAGACCACAACCGCGGCGACCCGCGGATCTACTGGCACGACTCATGGGACGGCTTACCCGGTCGCCCGCCAGCGGCTCATCGACCACCTGGTGCGGGCGCGGGTCCGCAACCCGCTAATGATCACGGGCGACTGGCACTCCACTTTCGTCAACGACATCAAGCTCGACTTCTCCAATCCGGACTCCTCGACCGGCGGCAGTGGTGCACGGACCTGCGCGTGGTGACCACGGTGAGCCGCCCGGACGCGCCCGCGTACACGTTCGCGTCGTTCGTCGTGGAGGACGGAAGACCGGGAGCTCAGCAGGTCTGAGGACCCCGAGCTTCCGCGTCAGGACGCCGCCAGCGCGAGCCGCGTCCCCCTGAAGTCCTCGGACACGTCCTGGAGGATCTGCACCATCGCCGTGCTCGCGGGCGACCGGTAGGCGCCGGCTGTCCGTGCAGCGAGCACCTTCCGCACCGGCGCGTCGCGCAACGGGCGCGGCACGACGCCGGGGTGGATCGACGTGAGCGCGAGCCGGGGGAGCATGGTGACGCCCACGCCGGCCGCGACCAGGGCCTGCGCGGCGAGTGTCTCGTCGGCCTCGAACGCCACGCGCGGCTCGAACCCGGCCTCACGGCAGACGGTGTCGGTGACGCGGCGGCACCCGCACCCCCTGGTGGAGGCGATCCAGGGCTCCTCGGCGAAGTCGGCGAGCGAGAGGCGGCGACGGTCGGCGAGCGGATGCCCGCTCGGGACGATCACGTCGTAGCGGTCGTCGATCAGCTCGGTCAGCTCGAGCTCGGGCGGCAGCAGGCCCGGCGTGGACTCGTGGTCGTAGACGATCGCGACGTCCGCCTCGCCGGCACGAAGCCGATCGGCGGCCTCGTCCGGCTCCGCCACGACCATGCCGAGCTCGACCCGGGGGTGGCGCTCGTGGAAGGCGGCTACGGCCCGCGGCGCGAGCGTGGCGCCGGCGCTCTGGAAGCAGGTCAACCGCAGGCGACCGCCACGAAGGCCCGCGATCGCCGCGAGGTCTTCCTCGGCGCAGTCGATGCGGGCGAGTATCGCGTCGGCGTGGTCGACCAGCACGCGGCCTGCCTCGGTGAGCCGGACGCCACGAGAGCCACGGTCCACCAGCTGCGTGCCCGCCTCGCGCTCGAGCGCGGCGATGTGCTGGCTCACCGCCGACTGCGTGAAGTTGAGCGCCTCGGCCGCCGCGGAGAAGGAGCCGCGGGTGGCCACCTCTCGCAGCACCTTCATCCGACGCACGTCGAGCATTAGTCGATCTTATCCCATGAGAAGAACGCTTCATTTGGACTGATGGCCTCGATGTGCCATCCTCGACCGATGTCGCGCCGGTCCTGGGTCATGTTCGGCCTGCTCTCGGCCTTCTGGGGCGCTTCCTACCTCTTCATCAAGGTGGCGCTCGAGGACGGCGTCGCGCCTGCCTTTATCGTCTTTGCCCGCTGTGCGCTCGCGGCGCTTGTTCTTCTCCCGCTGGCGGCGCAGATCGGCGCCCTCGAGGGCCTGCGCGATCGGCTCGGCTCGCTCGTCGCGCTGGCGCTCGTCCAGGTCACGCTCCCCTTCATGCTGATCACGGCCGGCGAGCAGGAGATCTCGTCCTCCCTCACCGGGATCCTCGTGGCCTCCGCGCCGATCTTCACGTTCCTGCTCGCGTTCGTGCTGCCGGGCGCCGAGCGGGCCGGGCGGCTCAGCCTGCTCGGGGTGGCGATCGGCATCGGCGGCGTCGCCCTCCTGCTCGGCGTCGACACGCCGGGTGGCACGTCCGCGGTCGTGGGCGGCCTGCTCGTAGTGCTAGCCACATTTGGGTACGGCGTTGGCGCCTGGTTCCTCAAGCGGCGGCTCCCGGGCGTGCAGCCCGTCGGTGCCGTCGGCGCGACCTCCGCCGCGACCGCCGTGATGGTGCTGCCGCTGGCGGCGTTCGGCGTCCCGGATCACGCGCCGGGAATCGACGCGCTCGGCTCGCTCGTCGCGCTGGGCGTCATGGGCACCGGGCTGGCGTTCGTCTTCTTCTACTCACTGGTGGCCAGCGAGGGGCCGGCGAAGGCGTCGCTCGTCGCCTACGTGGCGCCGGGCTTCTCCGTCTTGTACGGCGTGACGCTCCTGGAGGAGCGCTTCACTGCCACGACCGCCGCCGGCCTCGTGCTGATCCTGGGTGGCTCGTGGCTGGCCGCAGAGGGCCGCCTGCCCTGGCGGCGCCGCGCTCCGGTGCCTGCCGAGCCGCTCCCCCCGGCGGGGACGGGAGCGCCGGCCGGCTGCGAGCCGACGCCGGCCGGGCACGAGCCGGCCCCGGCCGAAGCGCGGGCGCGGGCGTGAAGCCGGCGCGGGGCGGGGCCCCGGCCGGCCCGGTGCCTCTACCCCGTCCGGCCCGCTCGATGCGTTCGACCTTCTGCGGCTATATCCGGCAGAAGGTCGAACGCGTCCCGCGGGAAGCGGAAAGCACCGCGGCAACCCCCTACCCGGCCTGGACCCGGCCGGCGGAGGACCTGAAGCCCGCCGCGCCCTACGCCCGCGCCGCCAGCTGACCGCAGGCCGCGTCGATGTCGCGGCCGCGGGTGAGCCGCACGGTGGTGCGTACGCCGCGCTCCTCGAGCGTTGAGCGGAAGGCCGCAATCGCGGCGCGCCCGGAGCCGCGGTAGGACGCGTCCGTGGGGTTGTACGGGATCAGGTTCACCTTGAAGGCATGCCGGGGGACGAGCAGCACGGCGAGGGCGACCGCCTGCTCGTACCGGTCGTTCACGCCGTCCAGCATCAGGTACTCGACGAATACCGGGCGCCGGCGGCGCTCGTGCCAGCGCCGGCATGCGTCGAGCACGTCGTTCAGCGAGTAGCGCTCGTTCACCGGCATGATCTCGGACCGAAGCGACTCATCGGCGGCGTGCAGGGACAGCGCGAGCCGGACCGGGGGCCCTTCGACCGCCATCCGCTCGATCCCCGGCAGCCAGCCGACGGTGGAGACGCCGATGTTCGAGTGGGCGATGCCCAGGTCGGGCAGCAGCTCGCAGGCGCGGAGGACCGCGTCGAGGTTCATGAGCGGCTCACCCATCCCCATGAAGACGGCGTGGTTGACGCGATCCTTGCGGCGAAAGTGCAGCGCCTGGTCGAGGATCTCAGACGCGGTGAGGTTGCGGCCGAACCTCATCCGCCCGGTGGCGCAGAAGGTGCAGGTGAGGGGACAACCCGATTGGCTCGACAGGCACACGGAGCGGCGCCCGTCGCGGTAGCGCATCAGCACTGCTTCCACCGGCCGGCCGTCGGCCGTCTCGAACAGCGCCTTCTCGGTGCCGTCCGAGGCGAGCGCCTCACGCACCGGCCGCAGCGACGAGAACGGCACGTCCTCGGCCAGCCGCCGCCGCAGGCCGAGAGGCACGTTCGTCATCGACTCGTACGCGCAGGCGCCCTGCGCCGCCCACTCCCAGACCTGGCGTGCGCGGAAGGCGGGCTCGCCCCGGGCGGATAGGTGCTCTTCGAGTCGCACGAGGTCCACGACGCAAGATTGGCACGCTCTCGGCCGTGCGCCTCGCGAAGTTCCTCGCCCATGCCGGAGTGGCATCCCGCCGCGCGGCCGAGCGGCTCGTGGCGGAGGGCCGCGTGTCGGTGGGCGGCCAGGTCATCACGGACCCGGCGCGCGACGTCGACGAGTCGAGCGGCGTCGCCGTCGACGGCCGGCCGGTGGAACCGGAGCCGCGCGAGGTCTACGCGCTGAACAAGCCCGCCGGGGTCGTGTCCACCGCGCGCGACACCCACGGGCGGCCGACCGTCGTCCAGCTCGTCGGCTCGCGGCGGCGGCTCTACCCGGTCGGGCGCCTCGACGCCGACTCCACTGGCCTGATCCTGCTGACGAACGACGGCGAGCTGGCCGAGCGGCTGACTCACCCCCGCTACGGCGTGTGGAGGGTGTACAGGGCGCGGGTGCGCCCGCCGCGGCTCTCGCCGCGGGCGCTGCAAACGCTGCGCGAGGGTGTCGATCTCGAGGACGGCGTCTCCGCGCCGGCGCGCGTTCGCCAGCCGCGCCCGGGGGTGCTCGAGATCGCGATACGCGAGGGTCGGAAGCGTCAGGTGCGGCGCATGTGTGAGGCGGTGGGCCATCCGGTGGTCGAGCTCGAGCGGGTGGCCTTCGGGCCGCTCGGCCTCGGCGGCCTCGCCCCTGGCGAGAGCCGCCGGCTGACTAAGGCCGAGGTCGACCGCCTCCGCCGCGCGGCGGAGCC
>JACVRW010000169.1 GCA_014534235.1 Thermoleophilaceae bacterium
ACGACGACGTAGTCGATCGTCGGCTCGAAGCTGGCGGGCGTCTTGCGCGTGATGTCGTTGTCTATCTCCTCGAGCGTGTATCCCAAGGCCAGCCGAGCCGCGATCTTCGCGATCGGGAAGCCGGTGGCCTTCGACGCCAGCGCGGACGAGCGCGATACGCGCGGGTTCATCTCAATGACGACGATCTCGTCGCCGGCGGGGTCGACCGCGAACTGGATGTTCGAGCCGCCGGTCTCGACGCCGACCGCGCGGATGACCTTCAAGGCCTGGTCCCGGAGCCCCTGATATCGGGCGTCGGAGAGCGTCTGCTGCGGCGCCACGGTGACGCTGTCCCCCGTGTGCACGCCCATGGGGTCGATGTTCTCGATCGAGCAGACGACCACCACGTTGTCGTTCCGGTCGCGCATCACCTCGAGCTCGAACTCGCCCCAGCCGATCACGGACTCCTCGATCAGCGCCTGGCCGATGGGGCTGGCGGCGAGCCCCTCGGCCACGACCTGGCGGTACTCCGTCTCCGTGCGCGCGATCCCGCCGCCCGCTCCGCCCATCGTGAAGCCGGGCCTGACGATCGCCGGCAGCCCGACCTCGGGCAGCGCTCGCTCCGCCTCACGCATGGATTTCACGGCGGCGCTGCGCGGCACCCGCAGCCCGGCGCGCTCCATCGTGGCGCGGAAGAGGTCCCTGTCCTCGGCGCGGCGGATCGCGTCGTAGTCGGCCCCGATCAGCTCCACCCGGTACCTCGCGAGCGTTCCGTCGTCCGAAAGCTGCCGGGCGAGGTTCAAGGCGGTGCCGCCGCCGAGCGTCGGCAGCAGCGCGTCCGGCCGCTCTCGAGCGATCACCTTGGCCACGGAGCCCGGAAGCAGCGGCTCGATGTAGGTGGCGGTGGCGAACTCCGGGTCGGTCATGATCGTCGCCGGGTTCGAGTTGACGAGCACGACCTCGTACCCCTCGTCGAGCGCCACCTTGCAGGCCTGCGCCCCCGAGTAGTCGAACTCGGCGGCCTGCCCGATGACGATCGGTCCCGAGCCGAGCACGAGGATCTTGCGGAGGTCGTGCCTACGCGGCAACGAGTCGCTCCAGGAAGCGGTCGAAGAGGTGAGTCGCGTCGTGCGGGCCCGGCCCGGCCTCCGGGTGGTATTGGACCGCTGACGCGGGCACGTCTCGCAGGACGAGACCCTCAACGGTCCGGTCGTAGAGGTTCAGCTGCTGCAGCTCGGCGACGCCGAAATCTGTTTCCCAGCGGACCGGCTCGTCGCTCGCGATCGTGCGCTCGCCGCCGGGGCCCAGCACGGCAAACCCGTGGTTCTGCGAGGTGATCTCGATCCGCCCCGTCTCGAGGTCCTTGACCGGGTGGTTGGCGCCGCGGTGGCCGAAGGGCAGCTTGAACGTCTCGAGGGAGACCGCCCGGCAGAGCAGCTGATGACCCAGGCAGATCCCCCACACGGGCACCTTCCCCACCACCCCGCGCACCGCCTCGACCACGTAGTCGAGCGCGGCCGGGTCGCCCGGCCCGTTGGCCAGGAACACGGCGTCCGGCTTGCGCCCCAGGAGGTCGTCGGCGGTCGCGGTGCAGGGGTGGAGCTCGAGGTGAACCCCCCGCGCGCCGAGGTTCCGCACGATCGAGTGCTTGATCCCGGTGTCGATGCCGACCACGCGCGGCCCGTCGCCCTCGAGCACGACCGGCTCGGCCGGCGTGACGTCGCGGGCCAGGTCCCGGCCGCTCATCGGCGGCTCGCTCGCCACCCGCTCGAGAGCCTCCGCTTCCGCGGTCCCCGCCCCGAAGACCCCGCCGCGCATGGCGCCCTTGTCCCGGATGTGGCGCACGAGCGCCCGGGTGTCGACGCCCGTCAGCGCCGGGACGCCGCAGTCGACGAGCCAGGTCAGCCACCCACCCTCGGCGAGCGGGGCGTCCTCGCGATCGACCCCCTCCCGCATGATCACGGCGCGTGCATGCACGCGGTCGGACTCCATGTGCGACGCCGCCACCCCGTAGTTGCCGATCAGCGGGTAGGTGAAGACGATGATCTGTCCGGCGTAGCTCGGGTCGGTGACCGCCTCCTGGTAACCCGACATCGAGGTGTTGAAGACGACCTCACCGAGCGTCTCGGCGGCCGCACCGGCCCATTCGCCGTCGAAGCGGCTGCCGTCCTCGAGCAGGAGATAGGCGGCGTTCAAGCGACCGCCCCCAGCGCGAACGAGCGCTCACGATAGGCCACCGCGCCGCCGGCGATCGTCATCCGGACGCGCCCGGTGAGTCCGTGGCCGTCGAACGCGCAGTTGGCCGAACGGCTCTCGTAGCCGGCCTCCCCCACGCCCCACTCTGCGTCGAGGTCCACCAGGCACAGATCCGCCGCCGAGCCGGGCGCGAGCGAGGGCGCCGGGATGCCGAACGGCTCCCCGCCCGCGGTCATGCGCTCCACGAGCATTGCGAGGTCGATGATGCCCGGCAGGACGAGCCCGGTGTGGAGCACGGCGAACGCCGTCTCGAGGCCGGTGACCCCCATGGGCGCGAGCTCGAACGGCTCCTCCTTCTCCTCGCGCGCGTGGGGTGCGTGGTCGGTGGCCACGCAGTCGATCACGCCGGAGCGGAGCCCCTCGATCAGGGCCTGGCGGTCGCGCTCGGCGCGCAGCGGCGGGTTCATCTTCAGGTTCGTGTCGAGCGAGCGGACGGCCTCGTCGGTGAGCAGCAGGTGGTGCGGGGTGGCCTCGCTCGTCACCCTCGTTCCCGCGGCGCGGGCGCGCTCGATCACCTCCACCGTCTCGCGCGCCGAGACGTGCTGGACGTGGATCTGGCCATCCTCGTAGGCGGCGAGGGCGCAGTCGCGGGCCACGATCGTGGACTCCGAGACGGACGGGATCCCGGCCAGCCCGAGCAGCGCCGACACCGCGCCCTCGTGCATCACCCCCTCCCCGGAGAGCGAGGGGTCCTCCTCGTGAAGCGCCAGCGGGCGGCCCGCCAGGCGCTGGTACTGGAGGGCCTGCCGCATGACCCCGGCGGAGCGCACGGGCAGGCCGTCGTCGGTGAAGGCGACCGCGCCGGCCGCCGATAGATCGGCCATTTCCGTGAGCTGCTCGCCTCGCTGTCCGACGGTGATCGTGCCCACAAACCCGATCGGGATGCGGGCCTCGGCCCGCGCGTGCTCGCGGAGCGAGCGCAGCACCGGCGCCGAGTCCACCGGCGGCGAGGTGTTGGGCTGAGCCAGGATCGCGCAGAAGCCTCCCGCGGCCGCGGCGCGGGTGCCGGAGTCGAGGTCCTCCTCGTCCTCGCGCCCCGGGGTGCGCAGATGGACGTGCGGGTCGACGAACGCCGGGAACGCCTGCAGGCCGTCGGCGTCCACCACCTCGGCGCCGCCGGGCGCGGCGAGCCCATCGCCGATCTCGGCGACGCGCCCCTCGCGCACCAGCAGGTCCGCCCTGCGGTCGAGGCCGTGCCGCGGGTCGAGGAGCCGCGCGCCTCGGACGAGGACGGTGGCGGACGGCGCCGGAGCACGGTCCAGCTCTACCCCGAAGCGTCCGGCGGCGCCGTTCTGGGGGGTCGGTGTGGGCGTCATGCCGGCTGCGGCGCCTCCGTCTCGGGCGCGCGCACGGGGCTCGGCGCGCCGCCACCCGCGAGCAGCTCGTAGAGCACCGCCATGCGCACGACCACGCCGGACTCGACCTGCTCGGTGATGAGCGCCTGCGGCGAGTCGATCACCTCGGCGGCGAGCTCGACACCGCGGTTGACCGGTCCGGGATGCATCAGCAGCTGGCTCGGCCCCAGGCGTCGGCAGTCGATCTGGTACTGCGCGGCGTACTCCCGCAGCGACGGCACGAACGACCCGGTCATCCGCTCGCGCTGCATGCGCAGGGCGTAGACGGCATCCGCCTTCCCGAGCTCGTCGAGCGTGTAGCGCACCTCGCACCCGAGCGACTCGATGCCGCGCGGGATCAACGTAGGGGGCCCGCAGACCGTGACCCCGCACCCCATGCGCGTGAAGGCCAGGATGTTCGAGCGCGCCACGCGGCTGTGGAGAACGTCGCCCACGATCCAGACCCGCAGTCCCTCGAGCGACCCGGCCCGCCGCTTGAGCGTGTAGAGGTCGAGCAGCGCCTGGGTGGGGTGCTCGTGCTTGCCGTCGCCGGCGTTGATGACGGAGGCCCGCGTCCAGCGTGCGACGAGCGCCGCGGCACCGGCCTGGGGTGAGCGGATTACGATCGCGGCGGGGTCGTAGGCCGACAGCGTCTGCACCGTGTCCTTGAGGGACTCCCCCTTCTCCACCGCCGAGCCGCTCGACTTCACGCTCACGAGGTCCGCGGAGAGCCGCTTGGCGGCCAGCTCGAAGCTCGAGCTGGTCCGGGTGGAGGCCTCGTAGAAGAGGTTAATCACGGTGCGTCCGCGGAGCGTCGGCACCTTCTTGATCTCGCGCCCGGACACCTCGGCGAAGCTCTCGGCGCGGCGGAGGATGCGCTCGATGTCCTCTCGCGAGAGGTCGTCTACCGAGAGCAGGTGCCTACGCATCGGTGGTCGCCCCCTCCATGCTCAGCTCCGCGATCGCCACCTCGTCGACCCCGTCGATCTCCTCCACCCGGACGTTCACCCGCTCGGACCGGGCCGTGGGAAGGTTCTTGCCGACGTAGTCCGGGCGAATCGGCAGCTCGCGGTGGCCGCGGTCCGCCAGCAC
>JACVRW010000107.1 GCA_014534235.1 Thermoleophilaceae bacterium
ACCAGGGCGACGAGGATGCCGAAGGTCAGGACGCGCTGCTGGTACCGGGCCGGCACCGCGAAGGTGGTCATGATCACGACGAAGACGAAAAGGTTGTCGACGGACAGGCTCTTCTCAACGATGTAACCGGCGAAGTACTCCATGCCGAAGTCCCAGCCGGCGATGAACCCGAAGGCCACGCCGAACGCGAGCGCCACCGCGACGTAGAAGACCGACGCCGACACCGCCTCGCGGAACCCAACCTCGTGCTCATGGCCCGACCGCGAGACGAACAGGTCGAGCGCAAACAGGGCGACGATCAACCCGATGGTGACGGCCCATCCGGCGAACGTGACGTCGAGCACCTCTGCCCCCTATTCATGCGATCTCGACGGGGACGCCGAGCAGGAGCCGGACAGCGTCGATCCCGCCGCGACGACGCGGTTCCACCGTCTAGCCGAACTCGGGGAGGATGGCTTGGGACTCCTCGCGCAGCGCCACCAGCTCGGGCTCGTCCGACGAGTTCAAGGGGTCGTACGGCAAGACGATGACGAGGCTGGTCGGAAGCCCACCTCAGCTCGGCTCGCCGTAGTCGTAGAACCCGCGGCCGCTCTTGACGCCGAGCCGGCCCTGGTCGATGTACTGGCGAAGGAGCTCGCGGGGCCCGTCGGAAAGTCCCGGGCGCACGGACGCGTAGTGCTCCTCGATGTTCAGCACGACGTCGAGGCCGACGCGATCCATGAGGCGAAACGGCGGGATCCCGGGGCGGGTGAAGATATTCCACATCTCGTCGACGTCCTCCGGGGCCGCGACGCCCTCCTGAACCACCATCAGGCACTCGCGCTTGATCGACGCCCAGATGCGATTGAAGATGAAGCCGTCGCTCTCGCGCCGCACCCGGAACGGGACCAGCCCGTATCGCGGGATCCGCTGCATCAGCGCCTCGATGACGCCGTCGTGGGTCTCGCCGCAGGACATCAGCTCGACCGAGTTGAGCTCCGGCGGCTGATAGTAGTGCGTGTTCAGCACTCGCTCGGGGTGCTTCACGTTGCCGATCATCCGGCTGGTCGGCAGCGACGAGGAGTTGGAGGCGAGTATCGCGTCGGGCTCGGCCAGCCGGTCGAGCTCACCGAAGACCTCGGTCTTGAGATCGACGCGCTCGGGGACCGCCTCGATCACCATCCAGGCGCCCTCGACGGCGCCCGGCAGATCGGCGGCCACCTCGACCCGGCCGACCCGGTCGGGATGCAGCCCGAGCGCCTCCTGGATGTCGGGAAGGTGCTGCTCGACGTAGTCCTTCGCCGCCTGGCGCTGCTCGGCGGACGTGTCGAAGATGCGCACGTCGCTCCCGCCGCCGGCGTAGACCGCGGCGATCCGGCGGCCGAGCGTGCCCGCCCCGTCGATCGTCACCGGGCGCTGATCGACGTCGTCAGGCAGCGTGTAAGCGATGGGAGCCTCCTGTCATGCGTGCGGGAACGGGGACCGGGCGCCTCGACGGTACGGCGGGCGACCACCTGCTGAAGCTTGATCGTGCGCTCGCACCGAGACCGGCCGAAGAGCTGATTATCCACGAAAGCAGAGCGGCGACGCGATTCTTGAACCTGCGAGACTCCACCGCAGCGATGGCGAGCCAGCTAGCGACTGACGAGTCATCGCAGCGTAGTGCCGAGCGCCGAGCGGCGCGAGGTGGAGTGTTGGTGCTGGGTGGCGGATTCGGCGGCGCCAACGTGGCCCGCCGCTTGGAGGAGCGGGGCGCGACGATCGTCAGCCCCGACGGCTCGCTGACGTTTAGCGCGTTGCTGCCCGAGGCCGCCTCGGGGACGCTCGAGTTGCGCCACGTCGCGGTGCCACTTCGAATGATGTGCCCGCACGCCGACCTCATCCTCGGTCGTGCGGTTGAGCACGATGCGAAGTCCAGGGAGGTAACCGTCGAGGCCGAGTCGGGACGCGTCTCACGGTCAGCTACGGGGAACTGGTGGTGGCGGTGGGAGCGGTGCCGCGCGTGTGCGACATCCCCGGTCTGGTGGAGCACGCCGTCGGGGCGAAGACGATCGCCGACGCGATCTATCTGCGCGATCGGGTGCTGCGGCAGCTCGAAGCGGCCTCGCTGGAGACCGACCCTGAGAGGCGGCGCGCCCACCTGACCTGTGTCTTCGTGGGCGGCGGCTATGCGGGCGTGGAGATGGTGGCCGAGCTGCACAGTTTCGCCCAGGATGCCCTGCGCTACTTCCCGCGCCTGCGTGGAGCGGAGCAGCGCTGGCTGCTGCTCGACGCTGCGCCTAAGCTGCTCGCCGAGGTGCCCTCGCGACTGGGCGAATACGCGACGAAGGAGCTGGTCCGCGCGGGCATAGACGTGCGGACGGAGACGAGCGTCGAGCGCGTCGAGGACGGACGGGTAATGCTGAGCGATGGGACCGAGCTGGCCTGCCAGACGGTGGTCTGGACAGCAGGCGTCCAGGCCAGCCCTGCTCTCGAAAGCCTTCAGCTGCCGCTCGACGAACGCAAGCGCGTAGTCGTCGACGAGCGCCTGCGCGTACGCGGGCTCCGCCATGTCTGGGCGCTGGGCGACTGTGCCGCCGTGCCCAACGCCGCCAGCTCGGGCAAGATGGATCCGCCCACCAGCCAGCACGCGATCCGACAAGCTCACACACTCGCGCACAACCTCGGTGCGGCTGCCGCCGGCCGCTCGCTGGGCGTCCACCGCTTCCGGTCGCTGGGCGAGGTCGCGACCCTGGGGCGCTTCAAGGGGATCGCGGTCGTGCTTGGCCTAAAAATGCGCGGCCCGCTCGGCTGGTGGGTCGCTCGCACGGTCCATCTGCTTCAGATCCCCCAGCGCCCGCGGCAGCTGCGCGTGTTGGGCGACTGGACGTTCTCGCTGTTCTTCCGCCGCGACATCGTCGCGTTCGGCGCCAGGCCACCCAAGCCGCCGCTCGCACACGATGACTCCGCGCGCCGACCAGAACGTGAGCATGGCCGTCAGAGGGTTCCAGGCTCTTAGGTAGACGCCGCGCGTTACACCATCGTCCCCGGCTACGCGAGCCTGCACGTGGCTGATACACGGACCTCGCCCGGCAAGGACGGCCACGCGATCAGGACGCTGCTGATCCTGGGTGCGGCTGGTGACTTGGCGGCGCGGCTTCTGCTGCCTGGCCTCGGGGGCCTGATCGCCAGCGGCGGTGCTCGCGGTGTCCAGCTCGTCGGCAGCGACAGGGCCGACTGGGACGACGGGCGCTGGCGCGGCGTCGTTTCCGATTCGTTTGCATCCGGCGACGCCGCAGGACCGGAGGTGGAGGCGGTTGCCGGGAGCGCACGCTAACTGCGCGCCGACGCGACCGACCAGGGCGACCTGCGGCGGGTCCTGTCAGCCGCCGCGCTCGGTACACCTCCGGAGAGGTCGACGGGCGCGCCTTCCCGTCATACGTCGACGACGAAGGGGTCGATCCCTCGCGCGAGACCGAGACGCTCGCCGAGGTCGTCTTCGCCGTCGACACGTGGCGCTGGGCGGGCGTCCCCTTCCGGTTGCGCACCGGAAAGGCGCTGCCGGCCAACCGACAGGAGGTTCTGGTCACATTCAAGCCGCCACGCCGGTTGCCCACCGGGCTGCGCGGCTACGAGCGACCCGACGCGCTGCATATCGGCCTGGGAGAGACAACCGAGCTGCAGCTAGATCTCAACATCAACGGGGAGGACGACCCGTTCGAGATCGAGCCCGTGAGCCTGGAGGCCGGCTTCGGCCCGGGCGAGCTGCTCGAGTACGGCGAGGTGCTCAAGGGCGTGCTCGAAGGCAATCCGCCGCTGTCGGTCCGCGGCGACGCGTCGGTGGAGTCCTGGCGCATCGTCGATCCGGTGCTCGAGGCCTGGCGCGCCGCAACGAGGTGCCGCTGGAGGACTACCCGGCAGGAAGCACCGGCTCGAAGGCGTGGACGCGCGGCCTTCCCGTGAGCTGACATGGCGACTGAGGAATCCTCATCGCGGTACGAGAACCGGTCGCCGGATATCCCCGCGGAGGGGCTGCACCAGACCGGGCGGTGGGGGCTGTCCATCAATCTGGCCACCTTCCTGATCGGCTACTCGACCGCCGTCATCTCGGGGGCGCTGCTGTACATCGAGGGCGACCTCGACCTCGACGAAGCCGAGCAGGGTCTCGCGGTCAGCGTCACGCTGCTGGGCGCCATGGTCGCCGCGCTTGCCGCCGGGAGAATGGCCGACCGGCGCGGGCGCAAGGTCACCCTCGGGGTGGCGGCGGTGCTGTTCGCGGTGGGGCTCGCGATCGCCGCACTGGCCACGAGCTTTGGGCTGCTGCTGCTGGGCCGGATCGTCATGGGCCTGGGAGTCGGCACCGCGTCGGCGCTCGCGCCGACCTACCTCCGCGAGATCTCGCCGGTGCAGATCCGGGGCCGGATGCTCACGCTCAACCAGCTGATGCTGTCGATCGGGATGCTGACCGCCTACGTCGTGAACCTCGTCTTCAGCGCCAGCGGCGACTGGCGCGCGATGTTCTGGGTGGGCGTGGTCCCCGCTGTCGTCCTGGCGCTGGGAGCGACGCGACTGCCCGAGTCGCCGTCTTGGCTCGCGGGGCGAGGCCGCACGGACGAGGCGCGCGAGGTGCTCGGCTCGGTCGCGGGGGCAGAGGGCGCCGAGCAGGTGATCGAGCGTTACCGTCGCGAAGATCGAGAGCAGCGGCGCCAGCAGGCCCGGGAACGCGAGCCGGAGCGGCAGGGGTGGCACGCGCTGCTGGCGCCTCGCCTGCGCCCGGCCGTGGTCGTAGGACTCGGATTGGCCGCGCTGCAGCAGTTCGTCGGGATCAACACGGTCCTCTACTACGCGCCGACGATCATGGAGCGAACGGGGCTGACCGCGGCGAACTCGATCGTCTATCCGGACCCGCACTACGCCGGCGCAGGAGATCCCAGCAACAGTCAAAGGCTGCGCCGGCCGGCGGATCGTCAGCCTGCCGCGGCGCGCCAGCGGTCGAGCACGGCGGTGCTCAGAGGCGCCAGCGCAGCGCCAACGACCGATCCGACGATCGCGTCGGCGGGATAGTGAACGCCGGTGTGCACGCGCGAGTAGGCCACGAGGGTGGCCGCTGCGTAAAGCGGCATGCCGGCAGCCGGAAGCGCATCGGCTACGCCGGCAGCGAAGGCAAAGGCAGCGGCGGAGTGGCCGGACGGAAAAGCGGTGGAGCGCGGCATGTACACACGCCGGGCGATCGGCACCCGGTGCAGCGCGCGGTCCGGGCGACGGCGCCCTCCGAGCGGCTTGAGAACCAGGTTGACCACGGAGGAGGCGAGGGCGATTGAAGCGAGTCCGCTGACCGCGGCATAGCGGCCTCGCCGGCCGCCTGTGGCGGCGAGAAGACCGGCCGCGCCCATCCAGAGTTTGGAGTGATCGGCCGCCCGGGATAGGCGGCTGAACGCGCTGTCGAGGGTGGGCGTGCGGCTCGCTGCGATTGCGGCGTAGACGGCGAGGTCGAGCGCTTGTAGCTCTCGGCGCCAGCTTGGACCACGCGTCGCTGGAGATGATTCGGAGCCCGACATTGCGGCGATGGTAGTTGCGAGTGGATGCGGTGAGAGACGGTGACAGGGCCTCATCGGGACGGCGCCGGGTCGCCGCGGCGCTGGCGCTCGCGCTCGGCGCAGTCACGCTTGGCGGGGCGATGCTCGCGCTAACCCGGGACCTTCCGGCCGGGCTGACCATGGTGGGGGCGCTCGCGGCCGCCCTGGTGCTCGTCTGGCAGGGCGCTGTGCGCGGCGGAGCGGCGCGGATCCTCGCCTTCGGCGGGTCGTTGCTGGCGGTAGCGACGGCCCTCGTGGTGCTCGCCGTGAGCAACCAGGTGCTCGAGCTGGTCGTGCTCGGCACGGGAGCGATCCTCGCCGCTGCGGCCGTGCGGGTCGCGTTGTTACCCCGCGGGCGGGCGGGCGGCGCGTGGGCGCCGGTGGCGCCCCCACGTCGCCCTGTGCTGCTTATCAACCCTCGGTCGGGAGGTGGCAAGGCGGAGCGTCTCGCGATCGCGGACGTCGCGCGGGCAAGGGGCATTAATCCGGTGGTGCTTGCGCCCGGTGGCGATCTCACGGCGCTCGCAGCGCCGCCGGCAGACCCGAATGACCGCCCCCAAATGCGCGTCCGAGACGATCCCAGCCACGCGCCGCCCGCACACCGGCAGGCGCCCAGCGTCTCGCTGCTCGTCCCTGTCAGCCTCGAGTCCCGACGATCGTTCGAGGCACCCGCCGCTGGCGAGCGGCTGCCACGCGCGGCGCTCCGCTCTTGGAGGCGGCCGGCATTCGGCTGGAAGACATCGCTCTCGTCGATGACCCGGACTTCGTCGAGCGGTTCGTGCGCTCGGGCGGGTCGATGCGCTTCTCGTCTGCCCTGCTCGCGTAGCTGACGCCCGCGGCCGTCGCGGCCGTCGCGGCTGTCGCGGCCGCCTCGTGGGCTTGGGAAGCCGACCGCTCGACCGACTGGGCTACGTCGGCGAACGGGCAGAGCCTCGCGCTCCAAAAGCCTGCATCTAGTCTTCGGGTTGCCCCATGAGCAGGGTTCTCGCCCCCGTTCCCATCGCCGTTATCTGTGCGGTTCTGGTGGTCGTCGGCCTGCTCGCGTATGGGCTCGCGGCCACCGAGGCGGACCGGGATGTCCACGAGGCCCCGGAGCGTGGGATGCACGAGACGGCGCCCCGGCTCGAAGCGAACATGGAGCGCCACGAACTGTGATCGCCCAGGACACCGTAGACACGACCGTCGTGGCCGCGTTCGCCGTGGGGTTCGTCTCGTTCATCTCGCCGTGCGTGCTGCCCCTCGTGCCCGGCTACCTGTCAACGATCAGCGGCGTCTCCTTCGCCGACATCCAGGAAGGGCGCGGCCGGGCGAAGGTGCTCGGCCCGGCGCTCCTCTTCTGCCTCGCCTTCACGGCGATGTTCGTCGCGCTCGGCATGAGCGCGACCGGACTGGGTCAGACGCTCAACGACCACCGCCCACTCCTGCGGGAGATCGCGGGGATCGTGATCGCGCTCATGGGCGCCCTCTTCATCGCCACGCTGTTCGTCCCGCTGCTGAAGAGAGAGTGGCGCCCGGAGGTGCTGATGCGCCGCGCCCACACGAGTGGGCCGATCGTCGCGGGACTCGCGTTCGCGATCGCCTGGCTCCCGTGCACCGGGCCGACGCTCGGTGCGATCCTCACCGCGGCGTCCACTGAGTCGACCGTCGGCGAGGGCGGCGTCCTGCTCGCGTTCTACGCGCTCGGCCTGGCGGTGCCGTTCATCCTGAGCGCGCTCGCGTTCTCCACGGTGTCCGGCGTCTTCAAGTTCTTCCGCAACCACTACCGGGTGATCACGCTCGTCTCGGGGGTCGTGCTGATCGCGATGGGCGTGCTGCTCTACGCGAACGAGCTGACGCGCCTCAACTCCGAGGCCCTCTCGCTGATGGACGACCTCGGGATCAACTTCTTCAGCGAGATCTGACGGCGCCGGCGGGCGCGCGCACCGCGCTCGCGAGCGCCGCGGCGGTCACGCAGAGAAGCGCCACGAGCACCAGCCCGGCGCGCAGACCGGCCGCCTCCGCGAGCCCGCCGACCGCCGGCGGCCCGGCGAGGAAGCCCGCGTAGCCGACCGCGGAGACCGCGGCCACCGCCGGACCGGCGGTCTCGCCGCGCTGTGCCGCGGCGCGAACCGCTAGTGGGAAGAGCGCCGCGAGCCCGAAGCCCATCGCCCCGAAACCCGCGATCGCCGTCACTGGCTCGCCGGCCGTGAGGGCGATCGCCATGCCGGTGGCGGCGAGGCCGGCGCCACCCCGAGCGAGCGCCGCGCCGCCGAGCCTCTCCGTCAGGCGATCGCCGGCCAGGCGCCCGACGCCCATGGTCAGGGAGAAGGCGGCGAGCCCCGCGGCGGCGAGCCCCTCGCCGGCGTCGAGGTCATCCTCGAGGTAGATCGCGACCCAATCGTTCACGGCCCCCTCCGATAGCAGCACGCAGAAGGCGAACACCCCGACGGCCGCCAGAGCGCGCGTAGGGCGGGCGAACATCGGACCCTCGGGAGCGGAGTCGGCCGAGCGGGGCAGCAGAAAGCGGTCGGCGACGAGCGCCACGCACGCTCCGAGCGCGGCCGCCGTCCAGAGGTGGGGCTCAACGCCGACGCCGGCCGAAGCGACGACGCCGCCGGCCCCCGCCCCGGCCAAAGCGCCGAATGAGAAGGCCGCGTGCAGGCTCGAGAGGATCGCGCGGCGCAGCCGGCGCTCGACGGTCAGACCGTGCACGTTCATCGAGACATCGAGCACGCCGTTGCTCACCCCGACGAGGGCGAACGAGGCCGCGAGCGCACCGAACGAGAGCGAGAGCGAAATCGGGACGAGACCCAGCGCGTAGCCGAGGGCACCGGCGAGGACGAGCGACCTGCTTCCGACCCGCGCCACGAGCCCGCCCGCCACTACCTGCGAGAGCAGCAACCCGAGCATCGAGCACAGGAGCGCAAGCCCGAGGGCGCCGTCGCCGATGCTGGCCCGCTCCTGAATCGCCGGCAGGCGGGAGAAGATCGATGCGAACAGGGCGCCGTTCAGCGCGAAGACGACCGTGACGGCCGCGCGCGCCCGCGAGGGGGAACGGCTCATCCCTCGGGCGTACCCGCTCGGCGGGGGGCTCGACACGTCGCCTCAGGCGGACGCGCGATCGCGTGCGACCTCGCCGCTATATAGCGGCCGACCAACGGCAAAGAGCGCGGACGCCCCGCCGCCGAGTGGGCGGCGGGGCGTCTCGCTGTCTACGGACCGGTGGTCGACGCGGTGGTGGCGAAGACGTCGGTGCGGTTGGCCAGGTTGCCGCTATTGGCACGCACATGGAACGGCTTGAAGCCGGGCCGCATCCCGCCGCCGGCGAAGTCGAGGCCGGCGTAGTCGCCCACGAAGTAGCCGCGCGCATCCGGCGCCGTCGTCATGTCGAACGAGCTGCTCCCGATCCGCTCCTCGGTCCAACTGGCACCTCTGTTGGTGGAGCGCAGCAGCCACGTGTCGGTGGTAAGCGGCGGGGTCGTGGCCGGATCGTCGAAGCGGAAGTCGTAGTACTGGACCGCCACCGTGCCGTTATCCGCCACCCTCACCGTCGGGGTGAAGGCCTGGTTGACACCTCCAACCGTGCTGATCCGGCGGGTCGCCGACCAGGTCCGCCCTCCGTTCGTGGACCTCGAGAACGCGATCTGCTCCTGACCGGTGAACCGGTCATCCTGCCAGACCACATAGAGGGCGCCGGTCGCGTCGTTGACGGCGATCTGCGGGATTAGGTCGCCGGTGCGAACCGCGTGGCCGTCGGCCGGATCCCTCACGCCGTCGGTGATCATCCTGTCGATCTCAATTGGCGCCGACCAGGTGTCGCCCTTGTCGGTGGAACGCATCACAGCCGCGGTGAAGCCCCGGTTTCGCCTTGCGCCGACGTTGCGGATCAGATTGAAGACCATCACGAGGTCGCCGTTGGGCAGGACCACGATCTGGTTGCCGATCGTCTGGGCCTTGTTCCCGGGATTGAGGATCGGCTTCACGAGGTCGTACGACGCGCCATTGTCGTCCGAGCGTGCGAACCAGGCGAGCGAGCGGAATGCCGCCGCGCGCACGCCCGCCCGCGCACTCGCGCGCTCGTTCGGAGCCACGATCCGCTGCCATGTGACGTAGACGAACCGCGAGTCGGTCGGATCTGCGGTCAGCGTCTCCTTGTCGTTGAAGAAGTTCGGCCGGTCGTCGAACTTGACCACCACCGGGTCCTCCCAGTTCGCCCCCTTGTCGAACGAGCGCGAGGTCAGCACGGCGTTGGCGAAGTTCGAGTCATTGATCGAAAGGGCCGCCTGGTGCGCCACCCCGTTCGGCGAGAACGAGACCCACGGATCCGTCGCCCGCTCGAAGTCGCCGCCGTTCGCGGCGTTGCCGCCCGTGCAGCGGCTGAACTTGGCCTGCCCGGTGTCCGGCGCGGAGCTGATCGGCGGAATGGTCCAGATCGCGCCACCGTTCAGCGAGTAGGCGCTCAGATTCCCGCGCGCACCGCCGTTCGACCAGCGGTCCTGCTGCCAATTGCCGATCAGGTTGTCGTCGTCGGTCAAGTTCACGTCGACCCAAGGCTCGACCTCGGCATTCGGGTACACAGTCCCCGTCTGCGGCGCCCCCTCGCAACCCGCGGCGAACGGACTGGGTCCACTCACCAGCGTCAACGGATCAACGGCGGCGGCCGCCGGAGCCGTTGCGGCGATCGCCGCCACAGCCGCGAGCACGGTCGCCCTGAAGGAAGCTCTTAGCATCATGCGCTCCTCCCTCGAGCGGCCCCTGCCTTCAGGGGCAAAGGTGAATTGTCGGCGGACCGTATCGCATGGCACGGCGGCGATGTCGCTTGGACTACGTTGGCGCGGGAACGCGGACCAGCCCGCTGCTGAGCGAAGGCCGCTACATCGACTCCGGCGCCTCGACCCCGAGCAGATCGAGGGAGCGGGCGATCACCCGCTTCGCGAGAACGCAGGTCGCGAGGCGCACGTCCTCGTCGCCGCCCTCCTCGGCCGCGCCGAGGACGCGGCAGTCGCGGTAGAAGGCGGAGAACTCCTGCGCGGTCTCGTGCGCGTACGCGGTCATCCGGTGGGGCGTCCGCCGCTCGGCGGCGTCGCGCACGACCGCGGGGAGCTCGAGCAGCCGCTTTACAAGCGCGCGCGCCGAGGGGTGGAAGCGCTCCGAGCTCGCGCTCAGGTCGGCGTCGAGGGCCGCGGCGACTCG
>JACVRW010000063.1 GCA_014534235.1 Thermoleophilaceae bacterium
ACCGCGCCCGCGCGACGACGCCTGCCACCTCGCCCACCGAGAGCGCCCGCACCAACGCGATCACCTCGCCCGTGGCCGGATTCATGACCTCGAGGCGCGTGGCCGGCTGCCCGTCGGCCCCGGTCGCGGCCGCCTCGCGAGTCGTCGTCTCCGTCAAGTCTTCTCCTCCGTTCGTGTCATCAGCCGGTCGCCATCGGCGAGCGGAGCTCGTGCGACCGCTCGGCCAGGGCCCGTCGCACCCCGCGCTTCCGCGCGCGCTCGCGGCGCAGCATCCTCGTGTACGGGTGGAAGTCCACCTGGATCGTGTGGCGCTTCGAGGCCACGTAGCGCTTGCGCATGCGGCGGTGCTCGTGCTCGATCACCTTCCTCATCTCGTCGGGCTCGGGAAGGGCGACCCGGCCCTCGAGCACGTCGGCGATCCACTCCGATTGGAGCTCGGCGATCGGCATGATCGCGCCGAGCGGCTGGACGAGGCCGATGAAGTAGAGGCCCGGGCGCTCGGGGTGGACCACGCGCCGGTAGAGCGCGATCTGGTTGTCGGCGGGGTCGACCACGTAGGGCGCGAGGAACGGGAACGTGATCCGGTAGCCGGTGCACCAGACGATCGTGTCGATCTCGACGCTGCTGCCGTCGACGAAGTGCACGGTCTTCCCGGAGATGCGCCCGATGTTCGGCTTGACCTTGATGCGCCCATGACCGATCCCGGGCAGGAGCTCCGAGGAGATCGTCGGGTGCGCCTCGCCGAGCTTGTGGTCGGGCTTGGGCAGCCCGTACGCCTCCATGTCGCCCTGGGCCTGCTTCAGCGCACGCGAGAAGGCCCAGCGGATAAGCCAGAACGGGAGGCGCGAGAGGAACTCGGTGCCCATCTCGTCGACGGGCTTGCCCTGGAGGTACTTGGGCAGGACGTGGGCGCCGCGGCGCATCGCCAGGTAGGTCATGCGGGAGTAGCGCGAGGTCTCGACGGCGATGTCCGTGGCCGAGTTCCCGATGCCGAGGACCAGGACGTTCGTGTCGCGGAAGCGCTCGTCCGGCTCGCGGTAGTGGTGCGAGTGCAGCTGCTCGCCCTCGAACGAGTCCTGCCCGGGGAACGGGGGCTCGGGCCACCGGGGGTCCCAGTGGTGCCCGTTGGCGACCATGACGGCCTCATAGGTGTGTGCCGTCCGATCGTCCAGCGTGACGAGCCAGCGATCGCCGGCGGCGGGCTCCACGCTCGTCACCTCGGTGTTGAACGTGATCCGCTCGCGGAGGCCGAAGTGGTCGACGTAGTCGTCGAAGTACCGGGCGATCTGCGTGTGATGCGGGTAGTCCGGGTAGTCCTCCGGCATCGGGTAGGCGGCGTACTGCATCATCCGACGTGAGGTGTTGATGAAGAGCGAGCGGTAGGCCGACGACATGCCGTTGTCGTTGTCGTAGCGCCAGTTGCCTCCCACGTCGGAGCCCTTCTCGTAGCAGTCGAAGTCGATCCCGCGGGCGGCCAGGACCCGGCATGCGGCAATGCCGGACGAGCCGGCGCCGACGATGCAGACCTTTCGCATCGTCGCCACGCTACCAAGTTGGCTGGCCAGCCAGGCGCGCTATCCGAGGTCGGCGACCGCGGTCTCCACGTCTGGACGCACCGGCGCGGCGCGCTCGAAGTCGACGATCTCGAGCACCCGGGAGACGGGCCCGCGCGGCGGCGCAGCCACCCGAATCTGCTGGCGCCGGCTGCCGAGCCGCCGCGCCAGCCCGAAGAGCATCGACACCCCGCTCGAGTCGATGAACTCGAGGTCGGTCAGGTCGACGACCAGCCCGGTGGCCGAGGTCGGTACGGCCTCGGCGATCCGCTCGCCGGTGCGGTTCGCCCCGGCGACGTCGAGCTCGCCGGTCAAGCGGGCCAGCACCACGTCCCCGCGCCCCTCGATCTCGATACCGACGAGGCCCTCCCTCAACCGGGGATCCCGTTCCTCGTGAGCGTCCGCTCCATCCGGACGGTCGTGCCCTCGTCGGTGGGCGTCACCTCGACGCGATCCATCAGCGCGTGCATCAGCGACAGGCCGCGGCCATGGTCGCCCTGGCGCTGGGTCCGCCACGCGCCGAGGTCGCGCACCGTGATCAGGACCCTCCGACCACGAATGCGGCCGCTCACCTCGAACGGCTTGCCGCCGCCGACACCGGCGTGCTCGATCGCGTTCGTGGCCGCCTCCCCGCAGGCCGTGGTGATCTCCGCGACGTCTTGCTCACCGGCCCCGACGTGTCGCAGCCATCGCCGGAGCAGCGCGCGCATCGACGCCAGTGCCTCCGGCGTGGTGGGAAGCCCGACGCGGAACCGATCGCTCATCGGCACGTTGCGGAGACTGAGCAGCGCCACGTCGTCGGGTGCGCCGCGCTCCGGCACGAGAGTCCCCAGGAGGTGCTCGCAGAGCGCCTCTGGATCACCCGGCGCGGACCTCACCTGCTCGACGAGCCGCGACAGCCCATCGTCGATGTGCGCACCCGGGACCTCCACGAGGCCGTCGGTGTAGAGCACGAGGGTGCTCCCGGGCCGGATGGCCGCGGACGCCTCCTCATAGGCGGGAAACGGCACGACCCCGAGCGGCACCGAGCTACCGCCCTCGAGGAACCGCGGCCGGCCATTTGCGCCCACGAGCAACGGCGGCAGGTGGCCGGCGTTGACCCAGCGAGCGGTGCCATCGACCGGGTCGACCATCACGTACAGCAGCGTGACCATCTGGCCGTCCCAGGCCTCGGTCCATACGAGCCGGTTGAGCTGCTCCACGACCTTCGCCGGGCCGTGCCCCTCAAGTGCGTACGCCCGCAGGGCGCTCCGCAGCCGTCCCACCATCGACGCGGCCCCGATGCCCTTCCCGGCCACGTCCCCCATGACGAGGCCCGCGCCGCCTCCGGGGATCGGAATCACGTCGTACCAGTCTCCGCCGACCTCGGCCTCCGCCGCGGCGGGCCGGTACCTCGCCGCCACTTCCAGGCCGGGCAGTTCCGGAAGCCGCTCGGGAAGGAGGCTGCGCTGCAGGGTCACGGCGATGTTGTGCTCCCGCTCGTACACGCGGGCGTGTGAGATCGCCAGCGCGACGCGGTCGGCCGCCAGCCGCAGCATGCCGAGGTCGTCGGCCGTGAACCGGTGCGGCGGCGACGCGCACACCTCGAGCACTCCGATCACAGCGCCCTGCGCGAGCATCGGCACGGCGAGGAGCGAATCGATCTCGAGCGCCCGCAGCCCCGGGTCGCGCAGGGCCGTCGGGTCGGGACGCTTCACGAAGAGGGGCTTTCGGGAGCCGGCCACGCCGCCCGCGAACCCATCGCCGAAGGGGATCGGGTCGACGTTCGCGGGAGGGGTCCCGCAGGAGGAGGCACCGAGGCGCAGCGTCTCGTCGTCGTCGGCCAAAAAGATCGCCGCGGCGTCGGCGCCCAGCACTTGCTGCACGCCCGCTACCAGGTCGTCCAGCATCTCCTCGAGGCTGGGGCTCTGGAGGGCGGCGTCCACGAGCGCCTGTATGCCGCTGACCATGTCCGCCACGCGCTCCGCCTCGGCTCGCGCGGCCTGCTCCCGCAGGAGCTCCTCGTGCTCCTCCTGGCGGCGCTGGCGCTCCGTCACGTCCCGGATGAACCCGGAGATGATCACGTCGTCTCCGACGATTACCCTCGAGACCGTCGACTCGCCCTGGAACCGGCTGCCGTCGCGGCGCTCGAGCGTCACGTCGTAGACCTGCGTCTCGACCGGTCCCTCCGCGGCTACGAGCTCGCGGCGGCGCTCGTCGCTGCGCTCCCTGAGCTCAGGAGGGACGATCAGGCCTCGCATCGGCTTGCCGATCGCCTCCGCTGCGCTCCAGCCGAACATCCGCTCCGCCGCGGCGTTCCAGGTCATGATGATCCCGTCGCGGTCGGTCGCCACGAAGGCGTCCGGCGCGGTGTCGAGCACGAGCCGCGTGCGCGCCTCGCTCTGACGAAGCGCCCGCTCGCGCTGATCGGCGTGGGCGGTCTGCATCCCCACCCGCTCGAGCAGGCGCGAGATGAGCAGGCCGGCGACCACGGGCGTGCCCACGGCCAAGAGCCAGCGCACCACCGGGCTGCCCGGGCCCTGGATCACGAGGAGAGCCGCGTAGCAGACCCCGATGAAGCCCGCGTGGCCGAGCGCGATGCCCAGCGGGAAGAAGTAGAACGCGTACAGCGCCGTCCACGTGTAGAGGAGCGGGTACAGCGAGGTCGCGCCAAGGTAGTAGTTCGCGAACGTCAGGATCAGCGTGCCGAGCGCCAGGGCCACGTGCAGCTGCCACGCACGGATCCGTTCCGCCTCGAAGTACACCGCGGCCGCAATGGCCACGGCGATGCCGGCGAGGACCACGAGCTGCAGGTCCCTCACCGCCTCGTCGTGCGGGAAGGCGAGCGTGACGATGCCGAGCCCCGCGCCGGCGGTGAAGAGGTAGGCGAGCGATCGCGCCTTCACGCGGAGATCGAAGAGCTCCGGCAACGCCGTCACGTGTGGTTAAGCCTAAGTCCTCACCGCCGCGGGGCGGCTACGACACTAGAACTCGCCACCGCCCCGGGCCGAGAGGCGGGCCAGTGCCTCGTGGCATTCGACCACGCGGCGCTTGACCGGATCATCGTCGGCCCGGTCGTGCACCAGGTCCCAGGTCCGGTCGGCGACGTCGCGGGCCGTCCCCGCCGTCGCCTGCGCGCAGAGCATGTCGACCAGCCGCAGCTCGAACGCCTGGAGCTGGTCCGCCGGGTCGCCGGGAGGCATTCGGGGGAGCGGCTCGTCGGTTGATTCCCGCCACATCTGAGTGGCCATAACGAGGCGGTTCCGGAGCTCCATCTGGTCCACGGCGGCAGGCTACGCTAGCGCGGCGACGCGCTCGTAGTCCACGTTTTCTTCGAGCCGCCGAGCTCGGCGCGAGTGAAGCTAGGCGGCGATCCGTGCCGTGGCCGCCCGCAGCACGTCGAGGCTCGCCTCCCAAGCCTCGCGCTCGGGCTCCTAGAGCTCCGGGATCATCCGCGGCCCTGCTCCGTCCGCCGTGACCTGCGCCGGGAGGCTCGCGCACACTCCCTCCTCGACTCGAACGCTCACGGGGACGATCGCGCCGCGCTCGCGCTCGACCTGAGCCGTGAGTCGCGCCGCCGTCAGCGCGATGGCGCTACTCGTCGAGCCCTTCAGCTCGTGCACGCGCGCGCCCGCGCGGCGTACATCGTCGGCGACCCCCTCGAGGTCCACGCGGATCCCGCGGCGCGCGGCGAACTCGCCCAGGGGGAACGGCCCCACGCGGGCGAGGCTGAACGGAAAGACCGCCGAACGCCCGTGCTCGCCGATGACCCAGGCGTGGACGCTTCCGGGGTGGACCCCGAGCCGGGCGGCAAGTAGCTCGCGTAGCCGCCAGGAGTCGAGCGCGGTGCCGGTGCCGAACACGTTCACCCCGTCACTCGCCCACGCGACCCCCACGGCGCCGGAGCCGATGATCGCCACCTCGCCCACGCTCAGCGCGCGCCGGCGGCCCGCGCCCGGACCCCGGCCATCCTTGAGAGCAGCTCGTACGGGAACGCCTCGGCCCGGTGCCCGTCCCGGCCGTCGGTGACGTCCGCGGAGCAAAGCGACCCCAGCACGCATTCCTGCACCACCTCGCCGGCGGCCTCGAACAGCCGCCGCATCGTGGACGAGTCGTCGCGCAAGAAGCTGAAGTGGTCGTGCGGGCGATCGGTCCAGTGCGGCACGCGGTGGGCCGTGGAGAACGCGATCGCGAACTCGCCGCTCGCGTTCGAGGCGAAGCTGCCCGCGCGGCCGAGACCGAGCGCGGCCCGCACCGCCAGCCGGCGCAGCTGGCGCTCGGAGACGGGAGCGTCGGTGCCGACCACGATGAGGACCGAGCCGCCGTGAGTGGGTGGCTGCGCGGAGCCGCCGTCCGCGGCCGGATCGGGCCGTCCCGTGAGCATGTGGAGGTCGCGCCGGGTGCCGTAGTTCGAGACCACGAGGCAGCCGAGCACCCGGTCATCCACCAGGCGCGACGACGTCCCGACGCCTGACTTGAACCCAAAGCAGGTAGTGCCCGTCCCCGCCCCGACTGCGCCCTCGCGCGCCTCGTCCTCGCGCGCCGCGGCGATCGCGTCGAGCGCGTGCTCCGGCCGCACGGTCAGAGCGCGGGCGTCCGAGAGCCAGCCGTCGAAACACTCGCCGACGATCACGTTGATGGTGTCGCGATCGCGCGCCGCCGCCGGGTTCCGCTCGAGCATGTAACGCAGCCCGCCCTCCCACACCGGCCCGACGGACACCGTGCTCGTGATCAGGATCGGGCTCTCGATCGTTCCCATCTCCGCCAGCTGCGAGAGCCCGGCCGGCTTTCCGTACGCGTTGACCGCGTGGGAGCCGCCGAGCACCTTCTCGGCGTACACGTTCCCGCCATGGGGAAGGACCGCGGTCACGCCCGTGCGCGCCGCGCCGTCGGCCAGCGTCGTATGGCCCACGCGCACGTCGGGCACGTCCACGAGGGCATTTCGCTCGCCGGTCGGAAAGCGTCCCACGGCGTAGCCAAGCTCTCGCAGGCGCTCGCGCACGCCGGGAGCATAGGTTTCCGCCTGCATGGGAGCGATCGTCGCGAGGGCGCCGCTGCGGGTGGCACTTGGCGGGGGCGGGACGGACCTGCCGTCGTACTACCGCGAGCACAGCGGGTTCGTGGTGTCCACGGCGATCGACCGCTACGTGCACATCGTCGCCACAGCCGGCTTCCAGCCGAGCTACCGCCTGAAGCATCTCGAGTGGGAGGAGGTCGACGACCCGGCCGAGGTTCGCCATCCCATCCTCCGGGAGGCGCTCGCACACCACTGGAGCGGCGGTCCGCTCGAGCTGGCCTCCGTGTCCGACGCCCCGCCGGGTACCGGACTCGGCTCCTCCGGCGCGTACGCGGTGTGCGCTATCAAGACGCTTCGGCTGCTCGCCGGAGACGACCTGGCGCCGGGCGACCTCGCAGAGGAGGCGTGCCACCTCGAGATCGACCTGCTCGGCCGCTCGATCGGCAAGCAGGACCAGTACGCTGCCGCGTTCGGAGGGGCGCGCGCCTATACGTTCCGCCCCGACGACCTCGTGGAGGAACGCAAGCTGAGGCTCAGCGACGACGTGCGGCGCGCGCTCGCCGACGACTTCCTCCTCTTCTTCACCGGCCGCGACCGCTCGGCGTCGGATGTGCTGGCCCGCCAGGTGACCGGCGACGCCCGTGTCAAGCGAGCGCTCGACCGGCTGCGTGGGCTGGCGCACGAGACGTGCGCGGCCCTCGAGGCCGGCGAGCTCGAGCGCCTTGGCGAGCTGATGGACGAGCACTGGGACGCGAAGCGGAACCGCGCGCCGGGGACCGTCACGGACGACATGGACGACCTGCGCCAGCGGGCCCTGCGGGCCGGTGCTCGGGGGGTGATCTCGCTCGGCGCCGGCGGCGGCGGCTTCCTGCTCGTCTACTCGCCGGAGCCCGAGCGAACGCGCGCCGCCCTGAACGGCGTCCCCGAGTTGCGCTTCGGGCTCGACGGCCGGGGCGCCAGGGCCCTCGAGGATTGAACGACCCCTAGCTCGCGGCGGGCGTGGCAGCCCGGACCGGCCCCTCAGCCGGCCCCGGCCCCTCCCCCTGGCTGCTCCGCCTGCGCCGCCGGCCGCCTCCGCGCGCCGAGCAGCGAGCCGCCCACGAACAGCACGGACACCACCAGCCCGGCGAGGGCGAGCAGCGCGACCAGGCGAAAGCCCCACTGCATGCCCGCAGCGAAGGCTTCCCGTACCAGCTCCACCAGCCGATCGGCCGTCTCGGCCGGGAACCGCCCCAATAGCGAGGTCGCCGACTCGGTGCCCGCCAGCGCCCCGTGGAGCGAGTCGATCTCGTCCCCCGACAGGCGTGAGCCGGCCAGGTCGGCTTGCAGCTTGTCCTCGGAGGCGGTCGTGAAGACGGTGGTCGTGAGACCGAGGCCGATCGAGCCGCCGGCGACCTGGAACATGTAGACGACCCCGCCCGCCAGGCTCGAGCGGGACGGGTCGAGGGCGGTCACGCCGGCGGTGGTGATCGAGGAGTAGAACAACCCGATCCCCGCGCCGGTCACGATCATCCCGGGGACGAGCGAGGCCCAGCCCCAGTCGTGCTCGACGAGCGAGATCAGGAAGGTCCCGACGGCCAGGCAGGTCGCCCCGGCCGACACGATCGCCTTGGCGCCGAGCCTCTGATAGAGCGGACCGGCGACAAACGAGGTCGCCGCGAAGACGCCCATTAGCGGCAGAAGCGCAGCCCCGGCCTTCAGCGGGCCATAGCCCAGGATCTTCTGCATGAACTGTGGAAGGAAGAGCAGCACCGCGAAGAAGACCGCAGACATCAGGAGCGTGGCTCCGCAGGCCGATCGGAAGGCTGGGTTGCCCATCACGTCTCGAGGGATCAGCGCTCTCGGCCCGGCGTGCCGCTCCGCGATGGCGAAGACCACGAGCAGGGCGACGCAGAGCGCGAACAGTCCGACGATCCGTGGGTCGCTCCAGCCCCAGAGCGTGACCTGGTCGAGCGCGAGGAGCAGGGCCATGAGTCCGACGCTGAGCGTGGTGATGCCGAGGTAGTCGATCCGCTCGCGCCCCGTCTCGGCACGCGACTCCCTGACGGCCCGCCAGGTCACGAGGCAGGCGAACGCGGCGATCGGCAGGTTCACGAACAGGATCCAGCGCCAGCTGAGCGCCTCGGTGAGGGCTCCGCCGAGCAGCGGGCCGGCCGCGTTGCCGAAGCCGGCCGCGCCGATGATGAGGCCGCCCGCTAGCCCGGCCTTGTCCTCGGGGAGGAGCGAGTAGGTCATCCCCAGGACCGCGGGCCACATCATCGCCCCGCCGATGCCCATGAGCGCGCGGCAGACGATCAGCCAGAGGTCGTCCTGCGCCGCGCCGCCAAGGACGGAGAAGCCGGCGAAGATCGCCGACCCGAGGAAGAAGACACGGCGTCGACCAAACATGTCCGCAAGCCGACCGCCGGTGACGATCAACACCCCGAAGACGAGCGCGTAGATGTTGATCACCCACTGCACGCTCGAGACGTCGACGTCGAAGTCGCCCTCGATCTCGGGCAGGGCCACGCTGAGCGCGGTGATGTCGTTGGCGATGACGAACACCGCCATCGCCATCGCCCCCAGGGCCAGCATGGTTCCGCGGTCGAGCCCGGCCATTCAGGAGCGACCGTACCGCGTCAGCGCGTCGGGGGTCCTCGTCGCATGGTTGACAAGAGGCGCCGCGCGCGCGCCGGCCCCCCAGCCGCTAGCTTGAGCCCTCGTGCGCCTCGTCCTCACCCTGCTTGCCGCGACCGGGATGCTGCTCGCCGGCTGCGCGTCTTCTGAACCGGACGGAGAAGCGCCGGGCCGGTCGAGTTCGCGCGCGGCGCAGCACAACCCGGCGCTCCCGCGTCCCGACGAGCCGATCTCGCGCGATCCGGCCCGGCTTGCCGACGACCTGGCCGAGGCGACCGCCGCTCTCCACGAGGCCATCGACCGCTGGCGAAGAGAGGGCGATACGCGCGCGCGGACGCCGCGGGAGGTCACCCTCCACGCGCTTCACCAGCAGCGGATGCACCTCGTCCTCACGAGCAGGCCGAACCTCGCCCGCATGGTGATCCCCCGGCTCCCGACCGATTTGGCGCGCGATGTGCGCACGACGATCACCGCGCGGCGCGCTCTCGCGAGGCTGGCGCCGCCGGTGCCCCGCCGGCGCTTCAGGCCGGGCCCCGCCCTTCCCGCCGGGGTCCTCCTCGATCACTACCGCGCTGCGGAGCGGCGCTTCAAGGTGGCGTGGTCGGTGCTCGCCGCCGTGAACTTCGTTGAGTCCGCGTTCGGCCGCGTGCGGAACGAGAGCGTGGCGGGAGCGCAGGGCCCGATGCAGTTCATCCGACCCACGTGGGAGGCGTATGGCATGGGCGGTGACGTCCGGGACCCGCGGGACGCGATCATGGGCGCCGCGAACTACCTCCACGCCTCGGGCGCGCCCGGCGACTACGCGCGAGCCCTGTACGCCTACAACCCGTCACGGCTGTACGTCACGGCAGTGCTTGCGTATGCCCGCCGGATGGCCCGGGACGTCCGGGCGTACTTCGCCTACCACTCCTGGCAGGTCTTCGTGCGCACTCCCTCCGGCATACGGCGGATCACCGGCCCCGGGTTTCGATGGTGAAACACCGGGGGGCGCGGACGCGCCCCCCGGTGGCTGAAAACCGCGTACGGCCCGGGGCGACTAGGGCTGGTCGAGCCGGTACTGCGACGTGCCCTAATCGGACGCCTTGCTGCCGCGGACCTCGGGGTTGCCGGCCGACTGCCCGACGGCCGCGGCCGTGGCCGCCTCGTCCTTCGACTCGGTGGCGCCGGGCGAGTGCCCGATCGCCGCGGCCGTGCTCGCCTCGTGCTTCGACTCCGTCCCGGAGCCTGCGGCCGGGCCTACCGAGGACCCGATCGCCGCGGCGGTGCTCGCCTCGTGCTTCGACTCCGTCCCGGAGCCTGCGGCCGGGCCTGCCGAGGACCCGATCGCCGCGGCCGTGCTCGCCTCATGCTTCGATCCCGTCCCTGAGCCGGCGGGGCTGGCGGCCGGGGCGACCGCGGCGGCGACCGCGGCCTCGTCCTTGGCGGCGACGCCCGCGCCGGGCTGACCCGGTGCGTCGGCAACGATGACCTTCGTGGTGGCCGGCTGGAAGCCGGTGCCGTCGTCGTCCAGCAGGGCGTAGGCTCCGGTCGCGGCTGCGGCGCCGACCACGAGGGTCACGACCGGCACCAGCATCGACCTCGGCGAGGGCAGGGTGGGTAGGTGCTCTGCGTATTGCATGGAGGGATACCTCCTCGAGGTCCTCGCCGCCCGCCTGCGGACCCGGTGGCGATCTGCTGCGAGTCCTGGGCGGCGAGGCCGGGGTTTGTGTGATCTGTCTCTTGTAATCGAGCCGCCCTCGCCGGTGTGAGAGTTCCCTCACAGACACGAGCCGGCGATCGTCGCCGGATATCGTTCCCGCGTGAGCGCACGCCAGCGACCGGTCGAGCTCATCCTCGCCAGGAGCCTGCTGGCGACCCTGTCCACGCCCGGCTTCCTCGTGGACGAGGACGGCATCGTCGTCTTCTTCAACGACGCTGCCAGTGTGCTGCTCGGGGTGCGCTACGAAGAGGTCGGCCGGATGGGCCCCGAGGAGTGGGGCACGGCGTTCGGGCCACTCGACGAGTCCGGCAGGGAGATCCCGCTCGAGGAGCTTCCCCTCACGATCGCGCTCCGCCATGGGCGCCCCTCGCACGCGCGCCTGCGGATTCGCTCCACGCAGGGCGTGCACAACGACATCGAGGCCGCCGCCGTCCCGATCCTCACCGTCCAGGGGACGCGCGGCGCGATGGTTTTCTTCTGGAAGGTGGACGAGGCGTGAGGGTCAAGATCTGGGGAGCGCGCGGATCGGTCCCGTCACCCGGGCCGGAGACCGTGCGCTACGGCGGCAACACATCGTGCGTCCAGGTGACCCTCTCGGACGGGACGCTGCTCGCCCTCGACGCGGGCACGGGGATCCGCAGCATGGGACTCGGGCTGGCCGAGCCCGCAAGGCCGGTCCACATCCTCCTCACCCACCTTCACATGGATCACATCCAGGGCCTGATGTTCTTCGGGCCGGCGTTCGACCCCACCTCGGAGATAGTGATCTGGGGGCCTGAGGCGCCGGACGCGTCGCTGCGTGACCGTATCGCCCGCTACATCTCCGCGCCCCTGTCCCCGGTCGAGGTGCGCGAGCTCCCGTGCCACGTGTCGTTCAACGAGGCTCCCCACTCCGAGTGGAAGATCGGCCCGGCCACCATACGCGCCGCGTCGGTGACCCACCGTGGACCCACACTCGGCTACCGGATCACGGAGGGCGACGTCTCGCTCTGCTATATCCCGGACCACGAGCCCGCGCTCGGCGCGGACCTCCGGGACGACGGCCCGGAGTGGATCTCGGGCTTCGAGCTGGCCCGAGGCGCCACGGTCCTCATGCACGACGGCCAGTACACGAGCGATGAGTACTCACGGCGAGTCGGCTGGGGACACTCGCGGCTCGCCGACGCGCTCGCCTTCGGACGTCGCGTGGGCGCCAAGCGGCTCGTCGTCTTCCATCACGACCCACTGCACAGCGACGACTTCCTGGACGCTCTTCAGGGCGACGCGGTCGAGCGTTGGGCGGACCTCGGCGGAGAGCCTACGAGCCTCGAGTTCGCGGTCGAACGCCGCGAGCTCTCGGTCGACCGGCTGCCTCGGTCGGCGGCCTCAGCGTCCGCTACTCCCGAACCACGGCCCGCACGCGGCGGCGGGGCCGCACGAGGGGGCGGGGGATCAGCGCCGTCCCGCGAAAGCTCGCGGTCCCCGTGACGCGGACGTCACCGCCGGCGTGGGCACTGGAGGAGGGAGTGCACACTCGGCAGGTTCCCAGGCGGGGCTCGGTCCGTCTTTGGACGGATGTCGAAAGTTTCGTCCCGAGCACTGGACCTCTTGTCGAGGCGGATCGCCGGCGAGCCTGATAGACACCGCGGCATGGACGCGGAAGCCCGGCGGCGGCGTCGGGCGGAGGCTCGCCGGCGAACGCGGCGCCAGCGCCGCTTGGCGTTGGCCGTCGCCGTGGGCGCGGTCGCGGCCGGGCTCGCCGCCCTGGGCTCTACGACCGGAGGTTCCCAGAATGGGGATTCCAAAGATGCGGCCGTGGAGGCCGAGTCGAGGCCGCCGCCCCCGCCACCGGAGCTGCCCCGCGGTGGCCGACGGATCTTCCCCGACTACACCGTGGTGGCGTTCTACGGCGCGCCTCAGACGGAGGAGCTGGGCGCGCTCGGGATCGGCAGCCCCGCTGCTGCCGGCCGCCGCCTCGAGCGTCAGGCCCGCCCCTACCGGCGCGCCGGCCGTCCCGTCCTCCCCGCGTTCGAGCTCCTCGCCACGATCGTCCAGGCCGCCCCGGGCGACGACGGCGACCACTCCCTGCGCCAGACGCCGCGCACCATCCGTCGCTACCTGCGGGCGGCCCGGGCACGGAGGGCGCTGCTCATCCTCGACATCCAGCCCGGCCGCGCGCCGTTCATGCGCGAGGTCCGCGCCTTCCGTCGCTTCCTGAAGGAGCCGGACGTGTCGCTCGCGCTCGACCCGGAATGGAGCATGGCGCCGGGCGAGCTACCGGGTCAGCAGATCGGCTCGACGGATGCGGCGACGGTGAACAGGGTCTCCCGTTACCTCTCGCGGATAGTGCGGGCGGGGAACCTCCCGCAGAAGCTGCTCGTGGTGCACCGCTTCACGCAGGACATGATCCGCGACGACCGCCGCCTCGAGCGGCACTCCGGCGTCGCGCTGACGGTCAACGTCGACGGCTTCGGCGACCAGCCGAACAAGATCTCGAAGTACCGCGCGTTCACCCGCGGGCGGCGCGACCGCCACCACGGCTTCAAGCTGTTCTACGAGGAGGACCTCAACCTGATGACGCCGCGCCAGGTGCTGCGCCTCCGGCCCCGCCCGGAGCTAGTCGTATACGAGTAGGTCGCGCGGAATGAGGGTCAGTCCAGCCGCTCGGGAAGCCCGAAGCGCGCGAATGCGGCACCTACCTCCGAGTCGTCGAAGGGCTGCTCCGGCCAGCGCTCGTAGAAGTGGTGATCGCTGCTGAGGGTGGGGCGCGTGATGAACGAGGTGATCGCCTTGATCCGCGATCCGTCGAGCGTCAGCACGTCGAGCGCGAACGGATGGCAAGCCCCGTCCTCGGCGTACCAGCAGTAGCTCCCAATAGCCGCCTGTCCGTTCGCCCGAGCGGGCAGGTGGCGCCAGCGCCAATCGCCCGAGAGCGGCCCGCGGACGAGGAAGCCCCTGAGTGCGTCGTGACCCACGAACCAGGCCGGAAGCGGGGGCATCGACCATGCGGCGTCCTCGGCGAGCATCGAGACGACGGCGTCGACGTCGCCCCGCTGCATCGCGTCCATGTAGCCCTCCACGACCTCCCGGAGCCGCTCGTCGCCGAGCGCGCGAAGGGTGGCCTGCTGGCTCTGCTCCGGAAGCCGCTCGTCGACCGTCTGGCGAGCCCGCTGCAGCGCGCTGTTGACCGAGGCGACCGTCGCGCCGAGCGACTCCGCGACCTCGCGGGCCGAGAAGCCCAGCACCTCGCGCAGGATCAGCACCGCGCGCTGGTTGGGGGGCAGGTGCTGGAGCGCCGCGACGAACGCCAGCTCAACGCTCTCGCGGAGCTCGTAACGAGCGTCGGGGGCGGCGAAGCCGTCGTCGAGCCCGACCGTCTCGTCCGGGTACGCCTCCATCCACACCGACTCCGCCGGCGGCAGGCCGAGGCCGTCGTGCGGATCGGTGGACGGGCCGTAGTCGATCGGGAGCACCCGCTTGGGCCGGCGCTCGATCAGGTTCAGCGACGTGTTCGTCGCGATCGTGTAGAGCCACGATCGGAGCGCGCTTCTCCCCTCGAACCGCGTGAGCCCGCGCCAGGCCCGCAGCAGCGCCTCCTGGAGGGCATCCTCGGCGTCGTGCAGAGAGCCGAGCATCCGGTAGCAGTGCGCGTGCAGCTCCGCGCGGTAGGGCTCGACGAGGCGCCGAAACGCCTCCTCGTCGCCGCCGCGAGCCGCGTCGAGAAGCTCGCGCTCCTGTGCCTTCGCGCCGGTAGGCGGGGCGGCCATCGCAGCGCAGCTTAGACCCGTGGGCGCCGTCGCACCGATTACTTCGGCCCGGCCCCCGGGTCTAACGGCCAAGGAGTGATGTCCGCCACGTCTACACCCGTGGTTCACCTGGAGCTGCACACCGGCGATCTCGCGTGCGCTCGCAACTTCTACGAGGAGGTATGCGGCTGGCGCCCCGAGCGGATCGAGGCCGGTGGCAAGAGCTACCTGGCGCTCGACATGGGCGGAGTCGCGGGGCTCGGCGGCGGCATCGTCGAGTGCTGTACCAACCGGTCGCTGTGGCTGCCGTACGTCGAGGTCGACGACGCCTCCGAGGCCACCGACCGGGCGCGCCGATGTGGCGCCTCGGTCCTACTCGGCGTCCGGGAAGGCCCGGCAGGTTGGCGCAGCGTGGTCGCCGCGCCGCGCGGCGGCGAGATCGGCTTCTGGCAGCCGAAGTGATGAGCGGCCGCGCGCAGCGTTGCTAGTGGCGACTGGCGGCGGGCGCCGCCTCGCCTACCACGCTCCGAAGCCACTGCCGCACGGCATCGCCGACCGCACCCGGGTCCGTCTTCAAGCGGTGGTCGCCGGCCACGCGCACCACCGTCCGAGTCGCGGTCGCGGGCGGGATGCCGAAGCGGTCACGCTCGCCTTGCACCACCAGCATGGGGACGCTCACCGCGTCGAGCTCGTCTAACCGGCTGGGCGCGGGCGATCCGCCCGATCGGCGGGGCGGCTGCAGCGGGAAGGCGAGGCACAGCACCGCCACGGCGTCCGTCTCCGCGGCGGTGCGGCAGGCCACCCGGGCGCCGAGCGACCGGCCGCCTACGATGAGGGGCAACCCCCGAAAGACCTCCCCCATAAGCTCCTCGACGACCGCCTTCCATGCGGCGTCGAGCTGACGCGCCGGGGCCGGGGACCGGCGGCCCGCCACGCGGTAGGGCTGCTCGACGAGCGCGACGCTGACGCCCTCAGAGCGCACGACGCCCGTCACCGCGACCAGGTCTTTCGACTCCGCCCCTCCCGCCGCGCCGTGACCGAGCACCATCGCGGCGATCGGCTCGTCGGCGGGCTGAAGGTGGGCTCTGGCCTGGCCGTGTGGGGTGTCGAGCTCGACCGTGGTCATGCAGGTGATGCTCGCACGCCGGACGATGGTGTACTGCGAGCGATGACTTCGTGGCGGCGCGCCGGTCTCAACGGGCGACGAACCTCCACCCGACTGAAAGGAGCAGTCATGCTTGCGGACAGCAAGGCCTACAGCGGGTTCGCTGTGGACGATGCGGCCAAGGCCAAGGAGTTCTACGGCAAGACGCTCGGCCTGAACGTCTCGGACATCAGCGAGGAGCACGGCCTGCTCTCGCTCCACCTCGCCGGAGACAGAGACGTCCTTATCTACTCGAAGCCGGACCACGCGCCGGCGAGCTACACGATCCTGAACTTCCCCGTCGACGACATCGATCGGGCCGTTGACGAGCTGGCGCAGCGCGGCGTGCGGTTCGAGCGGTACGACGGCTTCGATCAGGACGAGAAGGGCATCGCCCGCGGCGAGGGGCCGCAGATCGCGTGGTTCAAGGACCCGGCGGGCAACATCCTCGCGGTGCTTCAGGAGCCGTAGTCGCGCGTGCGAGCGCGCCCTCGGCTACGGCCGACCCGGCTAGTCCTCGTACGCGACCAGCCGGACCGTCTCGACCGGGGCTATGTCCTCGCCGGCCGGCGAGTCCTTGGTCTCTCGGGCGACCGCGACCAGCTGCACCGTGACCTGGTCGCCGGTCGTGCGCTTGAGCGCCTCGGTGACGGTCACGGTGCGGATGTACTTCGTGAGCGGATGCGGCGGGCGCCGGTCGAACTCGTCCATGAACCGGTCCTCGGGCGCGCAATGGCCTTCCTCCCCGTAACAGCCTCCGTGGCCGAAGACCGCGAAGCTGCCGGCATATCCCTGCTCGATGTCGCGCGGGGTGTCCGCGTCGGCGCG
>JACVRW010000166.1 GCA_014534235.1 Thermoleophilaceae bacterium
ACCGTATCGGTCGTCTCGCCGAGGCCGAGCCGGGGGAGCCAGCGCCGCTCGGCGTCGGAGAGGAACAGGAAGCGGGCACCCAGCCCGGCCCGAAAGGCAGCCTGCACCTCGGGCGGGTCGACGCTCACCACCACGATCCGCGCGTAGGCGACCTCGAACTCGTCCTGGACGCGGACGAGCTCGCGCATGTAGCGCTGCTCCTTGGGACACCACCATCCGCGGGAGAAAACAAGCGCGACCGGGTCGCCGCCCGCGACCTCGGAGAGCGTGCGCCGGCGGCCGGTGTGGTCGGGGAGATCGAGATCCGGAAACGACTCGCCGGGGCTGAGCTCTAGCTCGGCCATCGCTCTACATTGCCATCAGCGGGGCGTCCTCGGGCGGGGCCTTCGGCCTGCCCTCGCCCGCCACCGTCCGCCCCACCCCTCCCATCGCCGGCTCCTCCACCGGCTCCGGCCGCCTCTCGGGCTCTGCCTGTGGCTCTCGGGCCTCGCCGCGCAAGAGCGTCAGCCCAAGCAGCGGGAAGATCAGCACCGACAGGAGGCCGGCGGCGATGAGGCCCGCGCTCTCCGCCTCGTCGACGAGCCCGAGCTCGAGCCCCACCGCGGTCGCGGCGACGATGAACGGGAGCGAGGTGGCCTGGAAGATCCCCGCGATGAGGGCCTTCTTCCCGCCGACGAGCCCCCGGTAGAGCACCGCCGGAAGCCCCCGCACGACGAGCAGGGCGAGCAGGAAGATCGGCACCATTATCAGCGTCGAGACGCTAGCGAGCAGGGCGTCGAGGTCGAAGCGAAGCCCAGTGGTCACGAAGAAGACGGGGATGAAGATGCCAAAGCCCATCGCCTCGAGCTTGCGCCGGAACTGAGGGTGGGTCATGACCTCGTCGCGGTCGATGAGGGTTAGGAGCGCGCCCGCGGCGAAGGTACCGAGGATGACCTCGAGCCCGAGCCTCTCGGCCACCGCCGCGAAGGCGATCAGCAGCACAACCGCGCCGCGCACGCGGATCTGGGAGGTCGTGTCCTGCAGCCGCAGCAGATCGGCCGATATGAACGCGAGGCGCTCGGCCCCGCGCAGGAAGAGGTAGACCGCCGCCAGCAGCACGAGCAGTCCGCCGAGCAGTATCAACGTCGATCCGACACCGCCCTCACCCGAGAAGAAGAGCGAGAGCACGATGATCGCGCCGAAGTCCGCGATCGAGCCGGCGGCGACCACGAGCTGGCCGAAGCCCGACGAGATCTCGCCGCCGTCCTTGAGCACCGGGATGATCACGCCGAGCGAGGTGGCCGACAGGATGATCCCGACCAGGAGCGGCGTCTCTACCAGCCCCGCACCGCTGAGGACGAAGCCCACCACGACCGCGATCCCGAACGAGACGATCCAGGCGCCCCCCGCTAGCCGGAGCAGGCGCCCGCGGAGGTGCTCGAACTCAATCTCGAGGCCCGCCAGGAAGAGCAGGAACGCGAGGCCGATCAGCGACAGCACCTCGATCGCCTGGTCGACCTCGACCCAGCCGAGGACCGACGGCCCGATCACGATGCCGGCGACGATCTCGAGCACGATCGCCGGCAGGCGCACCCGGGGGAACAGCCCCAGCAGGAAGGGCGCCGCAAACGCGACCCCCACGACGAGCAGCAATCCATCGAAGGACGGGGCTTCCATGCCTGTGAGTCTCGCCCCGCCCGGCGTTCGTTACAGAGGGGCGCGGCGCGCACTTGAGAGGCCGCGCGAGTCCGTGTCAGGCTCGAGCGGCGCTCGGCGTGCTCCGCCAGGCGAGCTCTGGCGCGGCGGTGCGGAGGCACGCCCTTCGCCCGGTCCCGGGCCAACCTCGGTGGTGTCCGGGAGCTCAAGGGTCTCGAAGTGGCGAGCGCCCGCGAGCGGCGGCGGCCGCCGCCCGCGAGCGCGGCAGGTGGAGCACGACCAGACCACCGTACAGGCCACCTCCCGGGAGTAGGCGTGGAGGCCGGCTCCCGGCAGTCCGCCGTCTCGCCTACGGGTGCTGCGGACGGCGCTTCGCGGCCGTGGCCGCCCGAGGCGCCCGACCGGCTCGCCGCGCCGATCAGCACCGGCATCTCGAGTGCTTCGACCCCTCGAGGGCCGGGGGAGCGAGCGCCCCCGCACATGAGCCGGGCGAAGCCCGACCGCTACGGGAGCCTGCCGCTCCGACGCAGAGCGATCCGCTTGCCGGCCCCGGGCACACGTGGTTCGGCGTGGGGCAAGGCCGGCGCCTCGCCGCTGAGCGGCGGCCGTGAGCTTCGTGGTCGCGGGGCTCAGCGCCCACACAGCGCCGCGGGCGGGAGCCCGGCGAACTCCTCGTCTGGTGCGCGGTCCTGCGCCAGCGGAGTCCGTCGAGCGCTAGTCGGGGCGCGTCCAGCCGCGGAAGGCCGCCCGCAGCTGGCCCCGCGCCTCAGGCGAGATCGTCTCCGCGGGGAGCCGGCCGAGCATGCGGATCGTCTGGCGCATTTGCTCGAGATACGTCTGGCACCGGGGACACGTCTCGAGGTGTTGCTCGAAGCGCTCATGGTCGCCGGCCGGGAGCGTGCCCTCGAGGTACTCGGTGACCAGCTCGGTGAGCTCTTGGCAGCTCATCTTCCTCAAACATCCCGCTAGTTATCGGTGGCTTTCGTCCGCTCCAACCGTTTCCTCGAGCGCCCCGCCCGGGCGTCGAACGGGGGCGCTCGGAGCAACCCTGATTCGTCTCGGCGATCTCCACCGCGTTACAGAAACCCGCGTAGCCGGGAACGCGGGTCTCGGCGGCCGCGGGGCGGTCTGCCCCGCTCACGAGCCACCGGCAGTCGTCCGCGTTGCTCGCAGCGACCGCGCGGCGAGGGCGTCCTGGGCCGCGTCGGCGCGTCGGCCGTGGCCCTGTAGACGGCGAACGCCTCGCCGCCTCCGGTGGCGCTCCACCGGGCGTACGCGTCGCGCACCTCGGCGGCGGAGGACCAGTTCGCCATCAAAACATCGGTTGAAAGCGCGGCGAGATCGGCCGACTCGAGTACCGCCTCGCCGTCCAGGCCATCCAGGATTAGCTCGAGCTGCTTGCGTGTCATCCGCGGCTCGTCACAGGTTGTTGGCCGTGACTGTCCCTCGAGCGAGCCGGACGTAACAGCGGAACGCCGGCCGCCGGCGCCGGGCGTCCGCGCAGCGCGAGCCAAACGCCGCTCATATGCGGGCATCCGCTCTCGCGGGGCGGCGCTCGCCGCGCGCGTCGCTTCGCCGACTTCTTAGCTCCGCGCCGTCAAGGCGGCTCGCGCCGCCAAAGCCGCCAATGCCGGCGGGCAGCAACCGTCGGTCGGCGCTCGCTGACGAACAGGTGGGACTGCAATGCAGCCGATGCGCTCGCGCAGGGCTCTCGAGACGGGTGCCACGCCCGCCGCCCAGGACCAGGGTCTCACGCCGAGATCGATCGGGGCCTCCACGGCCCCGCGCCCGCGTTCATGTCAACGCTTTGCCCTGGCGGGCTGCACCTAGGGGCCCGCGGGCTCCCCAGGCACGGGTGAGCGGCGTAACGCCTCGCGCCCCGCCATGACAAAGGTCGTGAAATCGAGCGGCACGATCGCGGACAGACCGAGACAAGCCGCTTAGGAGGTACACCCAAATGACCACTGTTTGCAAGATTTTCGACGACGAGGCGTCGGCCCGGAGCGAGGTCGAGTCGCTGATCGCTCGGGGCGTTCCGGGCGAGGACGTCCGCGTGCTGCGCGGCGCCCCACAGCGCGATGCCCGCGAGGATGCCCATGGCAGCTTCGCCGCAGGCCACGGCGACGACCCGATGGGGACGTTCGCCGGGCCGGAGAGGACCGCTGTGGAGGGCAGCTTCGCCCCCGGCCACGACGCCCACGCCGAGCGGCTGGGCACCTTTGGCAACGTCGACCGCGACACGGTGACCACCTTCCCCTGCGCGGTGGAGGACGTGTCGGTGGTCTCCCACCATCGCCTCGTCGCCCTGCTCGCCGAGGCCGGTCTCGATCGCGAGACCGCCGAGGCCGATGTGGAGGCACTCCACGAGGGAAAGCTCCTCGTCGTCGCTCGCGTGCCCTCGGATGTCGCCGCCTGAGCGGCGGCGCCGCTGCTCCGGCCTTTGGCGTCAGCATGCTGAGGCGCTCCCGCGCGCACCGGCGGTGTAACGAACGGGTCCTCTGCGCGACTTGACTCGAGATCCCGTATCGGAGCAGGAAGTGGAGGGAGCAATGACCGAGAGCAGCACCGTCTCACCGCACCCAGCCCCCACCGCAGAAGCGCGGAGGTCGCAGCCGATCGCGAACTACGGGCTCCTCGCCGACTGCAACTCGGCCGCGCTGGTGGACCGCGAGGGGTCGATCGACTGGCTCTGCTTTCCCCGCTACGACAGCGACGCCGTCTTCGCCCGCATCCTCGACCCGGCGGGCGGTCACTGGTCGATCCGGCCCGCCGGTGCGTTCACGAGCGAGCGGCGCTACCTGCCGGGCACCCTGGTCGTCGAGACGACGTTCACGACCGACACGGGCACGGTCAAGCTGACCGACGCCATGGTCTTCGCCGCGGGCCAGCGCGGCCACGAGCTGGGCTACGACGCGCCGCACGAGCTGGATAGGAGCGTCGAGGGCGTGTCCGGCGAGGTCGAGCTGCTCCTCGAGCTGGCGCCGCGGCCCGAGTACGGCCTGATCAAGCCGCTCGTCCGGCTGGAGGACGGCCGGGCCCGCACGTTCGGCTCCGGCCGCCTCGGGGTGCGCTCCGGCGCGCCGCTCCGAGTAGACGACGCCACGCTGACGGCCTCGTTCGCGGTCGGCGAGGGCGACCGCGTCGGGTTCTCGATGCAGTGGGCGCCGGCCGAGCGCCGGGAGGCGCCGGAGCCCACGCCGGCCGAGCGGGTGGCCGCTCGGGTCGCGGACACGGTCGAGGCGTGGCGCTCCTGGGAATCCGAGCACGACATCTACGAGGGGCCGCACAGGGCGCTGGTGCGGCTCAGCTCCCGCGTGTTGAAGGGGCTCACCTACCGCCCGACCGGCGCGATCGTCGCGGCCCCGACCACCTCGCTTCCGGAGACCGTCGGCGGCGAGCGCAACTGGGACTACCGCTTCTCCTGGATCCGGGACTCCAGCCTCACGATCGAGGCGCTCTA
>JACVRW010000145.1 GCA_014534235.1 Thermoleophilaceae bacterium
CTCGTCGGCATGCTCTGCCTCGAGCAGAATGACGAGTGGCTCGTCGGCCGCCGCTACCTGTCCGCCGCCGCGATGGAACCGCTTCTCGAGAAGCGGCTCCATCGCGACACCACCCCCGAACGACAGGAGGTCCGAGAGCTCACCCCAGCCTGAGCAGCTGAGCCACTACCGACGAACGTGGGCTTGAACTCCCACACCACATCCTGGGACTTGACTCCGGGTGGTCCGCATTAGGTCACACTTCGGCGCTGCACGAGCCGCTCAGGCAAACCGCGCGCCCTCAACGCCGCAGCGCAGACGTCATCGCAATCACGACTAGGGCGAGCAGCACCCAACCGGCCAGCATCGCTTCGCCCTTGCTCATCTCACGACGACTCGTCGAGCGGCTGCAGGCTTGTGAAGCCAGCGGTCACGACCACCCGCTCCGGGCCCCAAGAACCGATGAGCGCGACCGGGGCGAAGCGGGCTCGTCTGGCCGCTCGCTGCGTCAGCTTTCGCAGCGGCCACGGCGCTGCCGCGCGTCCCTCGGCGAAGCCCCATGCGTGCGCCGCCCTATCGAGCCATCCCGGCTGTCCGATCGTGAGCCCGGTGACCTGGAATCGCGGCCTCGGAGTGACGCGGAGATCGCGCACCACGCCGATCTGCCGCTCCGCCGGATCGACCACCGGGGCATCGAGCAGCTCACTTATCCGCATGCCCGGTCCCTGGCAGCCTTTCGACGAGGCGCGACGCGAGCCAGCGCTCGAGGCCCGCGATGCCCTCGAGCTCATCCGCCTGCACCCTCAACCGGACCATTGGCTTGGTGTCCGCGATCAGGCCGGCGTCAAACGTAGACGGGCCTGCGCGCGACCCCGGGCGCCTCAGCCTGGCCGACATCGACGTCAGCCAGCGGCCGATGACTCCGCCGATGCGCTTTCCGAGTGCCTGCGAGCCGGTCAGGACGCGAGCGATCTGGGGCGGCCCCCCGTCCGGCGGGAAGAAAAGCTCTAGATCGTCGACCCGGCCGATCGGCAGTCGGTCGCGGTCGACGATCTGCGCGTCGAGCAGCGTCATGCGGACGCTGACATGCTCGGTCACACCGTCCCTCCCTTCGTCAGTATGAGCAGCGGGAAGGCCAGGGCGGCGACGATCACCGAGACGGTCACGGTGGCGAACCCGACCGCGTTCGAGAGGCGGCCGTTGGCGAGCTCGCCCATGAGCTCGCGGTCGTTCGCTACGAGCAGCACGGGCAAGAACAGGAATGGGAGCAATGAGGCGCTGCAGACCACTGCGACGATCGTCACCGTGATCGGGTCGAGTGTTGTCAGCGCGAGCGCGGCCGCGGCGAAGAGTAGGGCGAGCATGACCGTCGTGAAGCGCGCGGCGCGCGCCGGCGGCTGCACCTTGCCATACGACCAGCCGAAGTACTGCGCGGTGTCGTAGCTGCTGGCGAACAGGGTCTCGAGCGTGGCCCCGAACGTGGCCGCGAAGATTCCGACGATCGCCACGACGAGCCCGATCTTGCCGAGCGCGACCGCGACGGGGAGCGCCGTTTGCGACAAGTGCTCCACGCGCACGCCGGCCTCGAAGAACACCAAGAAGGCGACCGCCTGGATCGCGACGGCGAGGATCCCGCCGAGCGGGAATCCGACGATCACGTTCGCGCGCATCACCTTGATGTCCTTCGGGCGCCAGCGATGGTCGACGGCGCCGGACGAGAAGAAGAACATCTCATAAGGAGTCATCTGGGCGCCGACGAGCGCGACCAGGAAGAACAGGTACGTCGCCCACGTCTCGCGGCCGGTCGGAGCGGGCGTCGTGGCGGAGCTCCACAGCTGCGACCAATCCGGATCCAGCTGCCAGACCGCCACGACGAAGACGAGCATGGCGAGCCCGAGCAGGCCGTAGACGCGCTCCATCACCTCGAACGGCAGCTTCCAGACGACTAGTAGCACGAGCGCGAGCGCCACCGGGACCCAGAGCAGGTAGTGGACGCTCGTGGCCAGCTGGAACGCAAGCGCCACGCCGGCCAGCTCCGCCATCACGAGCAGCGCGGTAACGAGCAGTGACCCGATCAGGCCGAAGAGCCCGAACCGCGGGCCGAGCCGTGACCTGGCCAGCGCGAGCGCGGGGCGCTGGGTCTTGAGCGCCACCCGCCCGGCCATCTCCGAGAAGCACATGATTCCGGCCACGGTGAAGAGGCTGACCCAGGCGAGCCGCAGGCCAAACCGCGCGCCGACCTGTGCGTCCGCGACAAGGTCTCCAATGTCGATGAACCCGCCGATTGCCGACAGCGTCCCGAGCGTGAAGGCGAAGGCGCGGTTCACCGGCGCGCTCTGCGCTCGAACCGCTCGAGGCTCGCCGCGAGGTTGTCGAGGCGGCCCGCGACCTCGGGGACGCGCCCCCAAGCATCCAGCTCGGCGGCAATCCGGAGATCGGCAAGCGCGCCGGTCGCGTCGGCGGCCAACGCGACGAATCTCGAGCGCAGCGGCAGGTACCGACGCGCGGGCTCGTACGACTCGAACTGCGACGCCGCCGAGCTAGCGTCGCGCTCCGCTTCCTCGAACCCGACTAGGGTCGCCGCCGAAGTGGCGTCTCCGCCCGCGAAAGTCGCGGCCCAGATTCGGGCGCTCTGCACCTGGGAGCGAAGCGTTCGCGTCGCGTCGGCCATGCGCTCGCGGTAGCCGTCGGACCCCTTAGGTGGCGCTGACACGTACCAAATCGCCGCGCCGGCGATCACGACCGTCAGCGCGGCGCCAGCGAAGCGTGCGACGCGGCTCATTGAGCGTCCGTGTAGTCCTTCCGCCTCGTCTTCGCGCACGAGGTGGCTAACGGGGGCACGCGAGATCCCCACGGCGGCGCGGGACTATTGAACGATCCGACCGAGGCAACACGTCGTGCACAACGATCTAAGACGCCGTCCGGTCTTATCAGAGTCCGTTCTGGCCGGCGGGCCGGCGCCCGAGGCAAGGCTGGTAGCAGCCGACGACCGTCCTCCCAACTCGGCTCGGGGGCGATGCGACTCGACGATGGGCAGCCGGTCTCGCAATCCCAGTCGACTACCCGATGCGCTATCGACCATTCGAGGGATGTCAGCTATCCGACGGCGGATCACGCGCCGGCTCGCCGCTCGACCAAACGGGAGCTCCCGGAAGATGTCGAGCGGCGGCTGCGTTGCCCCCTTCGGAACACCATGCCGGCGCTGCTCGGCCCCGAGCGACGCCTCGGCGCCGCGCCAACGTCGACCTAGCCTGAGCGAGGACCGGCGGCGTAGTCGCGCTCGAGCGCCCGCTCGATAACCGGCGACAGCCGTCGATCCAATGCCGCGGCGGGTAGGTAGGAGGGCGGATGACGGCAAGCGGCCCGCAAGCGCGACCATGTCGGCCACTACGGCGAGTTGCGACTTGCCGGGAGCGCCATCGCAGTCGCGCCATGGCGGCGGCCGCGGCGGGGGTGCAGGCGCCGGTAGGCCTCGTCGACGAGCGCCGCGTCGGCCGGGGTCTCCGCGAGTTCGACAGCGCCCTCACAGGTCAACCGCGCCTGTCGCTTAACCTCCTCGGAGCTCGCCGCCACCTCGCCACCGGTTGCGCGCAGGTCCGCCAGCAGCTCCAGCAGCCGAACCGAGAAAGACGGGCGCCGCGCGCCGTCGCGGCGCACCTGGTCGAAGCCGAGCCTCACCAGGGCGTCGAAATCGAGTCTCCTTGCTCGCATCCTGACGGAGCCGGCGTCCGACAGCCGAAGCGAGCTCGCGACCGGCTCGCGCGCGACCCTGACCAGCGTGTCGGTCACGGAGTCCATCGCGTTCTCGGCTGTGGTCGGGTCGTTGATGCCTGGCGACAGGCCCTTTAGCGCGATGTCCGCGAGCTGACACAGCGGGAACGCGACATCGTCGTCGACGACCCGCTCCTCGTTGAGAACGAACCCTCCCGCACGCGGTCCACCAGCGCTTCCCGAGCGGAAGACGGCGACCACACGCGGGCGAGCACAGCGCCGGTGACCACGAAATCCCCAATCACCGCTTCCTGCTCCACGAAGCCGTCAGCGGCCTCGGCGGCCTCGATGATCCCGATCGCTTCTACCGACATGAGGTAGCCGGCGCGCGCTGCGCGGACCTCGAGCGCCGCGCAGCTCGCCAGCTGCGCGCTCAACTCACGCTCGACGTCCCGTTCGTGCGCGGGCTCGCGACCGACACTGGCTGGATATGGACAGTGCACGGCCTGATGGCCGTCGGCGGCAATGCGACGGATGACCGCTGACGCGTTGAGCGACCGCACCGCGTGATGCAAGAACAACACGAACAGCGTCAGCGACGCAACCGCCAGCAGCATCGCGACGGCCAGCGACAGCTCGGGAACGCCGGCGCCGCCGTCCTCCACCGCGCTGAGCACGAACAGACTGAAGGTCGCCGTGGCGAGAAAGACGCCCAGTACGACCTGGTTGAGCGAGTGGCGCTGAAAGCTATGCAACACCCGCGGGCTCAACTGCTGCGACGCCAGCACGAGTGCCACGACGATCACGGAGAAGCTGATACCGGCCACGGACACGGCCAAGGTCGCGATCAGCTGCAGTGCCGCGCGAGCGGTGTCTGCCTCACCCGTCAGCGGACCCGCCGCCGGCAGTCTGACCGTGTCGTCGACGATCGGAAGCACGACACCGGCAGCTGTGGCGACGAGGACCGCCACAGCGGGAACCGCCCAGAACGTGTTCCGGGCACGCTCGAACCATGTCGCCGCGCGCGTCATGTCAAGCCCATACCCAGCCGCCGCGCGGCTAGTCGGCGGCAGTCAACGGCGCCACCACCTCGGCGATGCCCGGCTGAGTCTCGACCAGCCGCTGAAGCCGAGCCAAGACGCGGCGTCGCTTGGTGGCGCCGGGTTGCTCGAGGACGATCACGGCGGGCGCGAGGACCCCGGGCGAGAAGCCCCGGCTGATCGCCGCAGACGCCTCGGGGCGTCGGCGCCGGGCGGCAGCCCGCGGATCACGGGGTTGCCCAGCTCGAGTTGTAGGAGGCCGCTAGCGGATACACGAGCGCCGCCATGACGAGCGCCGCGGTGAGCCTCGGCCTATCGGTCGCCAGTATGAGCGCCCGGAGCGGCGCGGCCCGTGTTCTGGCTCCGTCAGGGTCTTCTCGGCCGCGTCGTCGGCGGAGGGCGCGACGCCCGGCCGTTCGGCCAGAGACCGCCCTCCCGTCGATCGCAGGCAGCGCTGGGACGAGCGTGACCGCGACGGCGAGCCCGATCAGGACCGCCATCGCGGTTCCCGGGCTGTAGGCCTGGAGGAAGCGGAGCTCGGCCACGACGAGGGACGCGCTCGCCCCAGCGACGGTGAGGCCGGCGTGACAACTCCTTGGAGCGAAGCTCGGTCTCGATCGCGTTGGCCTGCCGGGGGACGAGGTCGCCGAGCGCCGAGCTGAGCCTCCTGGACGGTCGGCAGCGCCAGCATCAGGGCGACGGTCGCGCCGAGCCATACCGCGACGACGGTGAAGCGCGCGCTCACACCCCGCGAGACGGCTGCGGCCAGGCCGGGACCGTTCGCTCCGCGGCGACCGGGGGCAACGCGGTTGTCCGCGTTCTGACAGCGCTCGTTGATGCTTAATGAAGACGGCTTGAGCCGGTGTTGTGCCGCCCGGCTGGGTGCTGCCGCCCGCCTAGCGTGAGCGCTAGGTAACGCGTTCTTTGAAGGGAGGACACGACATGCGAAAACGATGGCTGATTGCGCTGTGCTGTCTGTTGGCCGCGTTGGCCCTTGCCGCCGGCGCCTGCGGCGACGAGGAGGATGGCGGCGGTGGCGAGACCGCACAAGGCGAGACGCTCAACGTGTACTCGTCGCTGCCCTTGCAGGGCGCCTCACGGCCCCAGACGACGGCGATGGTGGACGGCATCAGGCTGGCGGTCAAGCAGCACGACGGCCGGGCGGGCCCCTACCGAATCAAGTACCTCTCCCTGGACGACTCGACCGCCCAGGCCGGCACTTGGACGCCGGAGGCGACGTCCGCGAACGCGCGCAAGGCGGCGCAGGACGACAAGGCGATCGCCTACATCGGCGAGTTCAACTCGGGCGCCAGCGCCATCTCGATCCCGATCCTGAACGAGGTGCCGCTCGCCCAGGTCTCGCCGGCCAACACGGCGGTCGGCCTCACCTCGGACGGGCCCGGCGCCGACAAGGGGGAGCCGGAGAAGTACTATCCGACCGGCGAGCGCCACTACCTGCGGATCGTGCCCAAGGACACGATCCAGGGGGCGGCGCTGGCCACGGTCATGAGCGAGGACGGCTGCCGGAACGTCGCGATCCTGCACGACAAGGAGGTCTACGGCGCGGGCCTGGCGCGGAACATCGAGAACTCCGCCGCCGAGCTGGGACTGAACGTCGTGACGAACGAGGGGATCGACCCGAGGGCGCCCAACTACCGGGCGTTGGCGGCCAGCCTGCGCCAGGACGGCGCCGGCTGCTTCGTGTTCTCCGGCATCACCGCCAACGGCGCGGTGCAGCTCTACAAGGACGTGGCGGCGGCGCTCCCCGAGGCAGGGCTCTACGGGCCGGACGGGGTGGCCGAGTCCGGGTTCGCCGACCCCGCCGAGGGCGGCATCCCGCCGTCGGTGGCCGAGCGCGTGAAGGTCACCGTCGCCACGCTGGCGCCGGATGAGTACCCGCCCGAGGGCCGCAGGTTCTTCCGTGAGTTCAGGCAGACCTACGGCGAGCAGAACCCCGACCCGTACGCGATCTATGGGTACGAGGCGATGGATCTGATCCTCGACACCTGCGATAAGTTGGGCGAGCGCTGCAGCGACCGCCAGCCGATGATCGATGCGCTGTTCGACACCAAGGGCCGCCGGTCGGTGCTCGGCACCTACGACATCGATGAGAACGGCGACACGACCCTTACCGACTACGGCGTGTACCGGATCGAGGGCGGCGAGCTCGTCTTCGACCAAACCGTGCAGGCCAAGGCCGAACCGGGCGGCGACGCACCCGGCGGCGGCACCGGCCCACC